>NZ_CP179926.1:4026434-4336160 GCF_052344095.1 Pedobacter paludisoli
ACATTATATTACCGCAGTAGTTCCTTATTATGGTTTAGCTCGTCAAGATAGAAAAGATAAACCGCGTGTAGCAATTGGAGCAAAATTGGTCGCTAATTTATTGAAATCAGCAGGTATTCACCGCATTATGACGATGGATTTACATGCTGCTCAAATTCAAGGTTTCTTTGATATTCCGGTAGATCACTTAGATGGATCGGTTATTTTTGTACCTTATATCAAAAGCTTAAACTTACCGAATTTAACCATCGCATCGCCAGATATGGGCGGCTCATACCGCGCACGTACTTTTGCAAAGTTTTTTAATGCAGAAGTCATTATTTGCGATAAACGCCGTAAACGTGCCAATGAAATCGAATCGATGTCGATTATTGGCGATGTTAAAGGCAAAGATGTTGTTTTAATTGACGATATTTGCGACACTGCAGGCACCCTTTCTAAAGCAGCAGCTTTAATTATGGAAAATGGTGCGGCAAGTGTTAGAGCTGTTTGTACGCATGCAGTTTTATCAGGTAAAGCAATTGAAACGGTAGAAAATTCGGTTTTAACCGAGTTAATCGTGACGGATACGATTCCTTTGAAAAGAGAAAGTCCGAAAATTAAAGTGCTAAGCACAGCAGGTTTATTTGCAAGAGCCATAGCAAATGTAAATGAACACGGCTCTATTAGCGACTTATTTAAAGTGTAATTACTGTGATGAACCGCAAGGTGAATCACTTACTATTAATAAATAAATAAATAAAAAATGAAAACAATCGCAATTAGCGGTTCTCCAAGAGAGAACGTAGGGAAACGCGATGCTAAAGAACTTCGCTACGAAGGTAAAGTTCCTGCAGTATTGTATGGTGGTAAAGATCAACAACACTTTTCAGTAGTGATTGCTGACTTAAGAGACGTAATTTATACGCCGGAAGTAAACTTTGTAGAAATCGACCTTAACGGTGTGAAAACTAAAGCAATTGTAAAAGATGCTCAGTTTCACCCATTAACAGACGTTTTATTACACATCGATTTCCTTCAATTATTTGATGATAAGGAAATTGTAATGGAAATTCCAGTAAAATTAACCGGAACTTCTCCAGGTGTGAAAATGGGGGGTAAATTAGTGCAAAAACTACGTAAATTACGTGTTAAAGCATTACCTGCTAAAATGCCACAAAACGTTGAAGTAAGCTTAGAGAAATTAGAAGTTGGTAATTTATTCCGTGTTCGTGATCTTAAAGGTCTTGATTACGCAATCACCAACACTCCTGAAGATACAATCGTTTCTGTTGCAATGTCAAGAGCATTAAAACAAGCAGAAACTGAAGCTGCTAAAGGTAAAAAATAATCAAAGACTTCACAGATATTGTGATTTTAACGATTTTAAAGCGGTAAAGAAGCAATTCTTTGCCGCTTTTTTTGTTTATGGCATCCAAATCTTTTTGCTGTATACGCTACACATCTTAAGCTACCTACATGCTGCCTCAAATTAAATTAAACATTTTATCTTTGCACCCATGAAATATCTTATTGTTGGTTTAGGCAACATCGGTCCCGAATACGCGCATACCCGTCATAACATTGGTTTTGATATTGCTGATGAGCTTGTGAAAGGCTTAGGAGGGAGTTTTGACAACATTCGCCTGGCCTATTATTCCGAAGTTAGTTTTAAGGGCAAGAAGCTCCATGTAATAAAGCCAACTACTTTTATGAACTTAAGTGGTAAGGCGGTTAATTATTGGATGAAAGAGCTTAAAATAGCGCCAGAAAACGTATTGGTTATTGTAGATGATTTAGCTTTGCCGCTGGGCAAGCTACGGTTGAAACTTCAAGGGTCAAGTGCAGGACACAATGGACTAAAAAGTATTGAAGAGGTTTGTGGCGGACAGAATTACGCACGCTTGCGTTTTGGTATTGGAAACGATTACCCTAAAGGCCGTCAGGTTGATTTTGTTTTGGGCTTATTTGATAAAAATGAGCAATTGGAATTGCCTGCTTTAATCGATAAAAGTGTTGATTTAATTAAGAGTTTTGTAACGATTGGCGCTGCGCACACCATGACAGCGTTTAATAAATAAAGAGCGGATATATTTTGCACAGATAAACCTTTGTTATTAAAAATAATCAGGCATAAAAAAAGACCATTCTAAAATGGTCTTTTTTTATATGTATAATCTTTTTTTATTTAACCTTGCCTTCAGCTCTGCTGATGTAAGCGTCTACTAATTGTGCTTCTGCACTTTCAGGATAGTCGGCTTTAATTTTTTCGTAAGCTTCAACTGCAGCTTTATAATCGTTTAAGGTTTCGTTTACCAAGCCTAATTTTTTTAAGAACATGGGCGAAGTAAATTTACTTGCTTTATCAGCTGCTTTTTTATAGTAAGTAGCTGCTTGTTTGTAGTCTTTAAGTTCGCTGTATGCATCGCCTAATAAACCCAAAGCTAAAGGATCTGCAACTGGGCTACCAGTAGCGCTGTATTTACTTAAAGCGTCAACAGCTGGTTTGTATTCGCCTTTACGTAAATAAATACCGCCTAAATATAAGTTAGCAAGATTTGCTGATTTTGTATTGTCGTATTCTTTTGCAATTTCTTCTAAACCTGGGTAACCGCCTTCGCCTTTAACAGCTTTAGCAGACAATGAATCGACACCGATTAATTGTTCAGACTTGTACATTTTACTTGCTGCTTCTTCTGCCCGGCCTGTTAAGTATACATTTTGATACCAAAAATATACCGCAATTAATAACACTACAGCGCCAGCTATGAAAAGCAAGCTTTTGTTGTTTTCTTGTAAAAATGAGCCTTTTTTAATAGGTTGTGGAGTTTGGTTATCTGTTGTAGACATGTTTATTTTAAAAAATTAAGATTGCAAAAATACATTTTTAAAGCAAAGTATCAACCTTTATTTGAAGTATTTAATTAAACAGTAGTTATTTAGAAGCTGAAAAACGGTAAATTGCGCCATATTTATGTGGTTAAAGAATATTACGCTTTTAAATTTTAAAAATTACAGTGATGCGGATATCCAATTTTCGGATACTGTAAATGTTTTTACAGGTAATAATGGTTCGGGTAAAACGAATATGCTCGATGCAATTCATTACTTGTGTTTGTGTAAAAGCTATTTTAATCCAATTGATAGTCAGCAGATAAAAACCGGTGAAGAGGTTTTTATGATTCAAGGCGATTTCAATCGTGATGGACGAAATGAAAAAATTAGTTGCGGACTCAAGCGAAATCAAAAAAAACAATTTAAGCGAAATAAAAAGGAATATGTGAAGCTGGCGGATCATATTGGTTTATTTCCGGTGGTAATGGTATCGCCTTATGATGTGAATTTGATTATGGAGGGGAGTGAGGAACGGCGTAAGTTTATGGATAATGTTATTTCGCAAACCGATGCCCATTACCTAGACCAATTGATACAATATAACCGCATTTTACTTAATCGAAATTCGCTCTTGAAACAAATAGCAGTTACACGTAAGTATGACCCAGCCTTGTTGGAAATTTTAGATGAGCAATTGGTGCTTTATGGAAATAAAATATTTGCCACTAGGAAAGCCTTTATGGATGATTTTATTCCGTTGTTTAACCAATACTATCATTATTTAACGGATAACAAGGAAAGTGTTTCCTTGAATTACCAATCGCAATTGACGGAGACGCCTTTTGAGGTATTGCTTCAAAAAGCGGTAGAGAAGGATAGGGTGTTGGAACGTACAACCACCGGTATTCATAAAGATGAGTTAGCCTTTGTTATTAGCGATATGCCGCTTAAAAAGTTTGGCTCGCAAGGGCAACAAAAATCTTTTTTAATTGCGCTCAAGCTTGCGCAATACGCCTATTTAGCCAAAAATAAGGGCTTTAAGCCGTTGCTTTTGTTGGATGATATTTTTGATAAGTTAGACGACCATCGGGTTCAGAAATTGATGCAAATGGTATCGCACCATGACTTTGGACAAATTTTTATTACTGATACCGGGATAGAAAGAGTCCAATCTATTTTTAAATCGATCGAAGTTAATGTAACTTTGTTCTCCGTAGAAAGCGGAATTATAAGCCACCATGCGTAAACCCAATGATGTAACCATGAAACAGGCCATCGGCAAATTGCTCGATGTGTATCGCTTACGCCGTAAGTTTGATGAAACGTCTATTGTGGCCGTTTGGCCCGAGATTATGGGGACCGCGATAGCCAATAGAACCACGCAAATTTATATCCGCGATCGTAAACTGTTTATCCGCTTAGAATCATCAGTGATTAAAAATGAATTGGTGATGGTGCGCCTAGGAATTATTAAGAAGTTAAACGAGCACGCTGGTAGCGAAGTTATTACCGATATTGTTTTTTTATAAAGTGATCCGTTTTTTGATTTGAGACCTCTGCTTAGTTTGTGCGTTGGCCAGGAGAAGCATCAAAAGGATTACTGAAAAAGCAAAACTAAACCCGATTGTACGAATGCCCCCTTTAGGGCAGTAGGAAAAGCGGGACTGAAGGCAGCGACGGAAAACCCAGCGTTCGTTTTCTAATGATTTTTTTAGCCTCTTCCACCAAACATTTTGGCTAAAATCCAAATAAGTAAAGCTAGCACCACTACGACCATTAATACACCCGACCAAACGCCGGCTTTAAAAATTCCTTCAACAATTTGACAACTGCTCAAACTGGTACAAATAAGGGTGATAGCGACGAATGGAAATATCTTTTTCATGACGGTAATGTTTTAATATGCTAACAGCGATGCATGCAGAATGTTTTAAAAAAATGATGTGCAAAAAAAAAATCGGGTTCAAAACATTTCAAGTTTGAACCCGATTTACTGGATGCTTGGATAGACTTATTTTCCGTTTACTTTTAACAGCTCGATATCGAAAATGAGTGTGCTGTAAGGAGGAATATCTTGTCCGGCTCCGCGTTCGCCATAGCCTAACGTGTAAGGGATGAATAAGCGGTATTTTGAACCGGTGTTCATTAATTGTAGACCTTCTGTCCAGCCGCGAATAACGCCATCTAAAGTAAGGGTAATGGGTTCGTTTCTTTTGTATGAACTATCGAATTCATTTCCGTTGATGAGTTTTCCGCTGTAATGTACCAAAACTGAATCCGTTTCTGTTGGTTTTGCACCTGTTCCGGCTGTTAATACTTCATATTGTAATCCGCTTGCAGTGGTTTGTACGCCCGGACGTTTTTTGTTTTGTTCTAAGAAAGCTTTCCCTTCGGCAATTGCTGGACCGTATTGTGCTTTCATGGCTTGGTCCATTGCATTGTTAATGCAGGTTTGTGTTTGTGCTGGTGTTAAAGCGGGTTTACCTGCCATGGCATCTTTAATACCTTTTAATAAAATATCGTAGTTAAAGTTGGTAATGTTGGTGCCTTTTAAGCTTTGACCAATGGATGCACCAAATGAGTAGCTGGTAGAATCGACTGTTGTTTTAAGGGTTGCTACCGGATTTGCCGCTGCTTTTGGTTTTGCTGTGCTCGCCGGCTTTGCCGGAGCTTTTTTTACGGCAGGTTTGGTTTGTGCAAAAGAAGCTGCCGTGGCACCGGCAACTAAAAGGGTTAAGAAGGTTTTTTTCATGTCTTAGTATAATGGGAACGGAGTTTTTATTTGACGACTCGGTTCGTGGTCTGTTTTTGTTTTTTAAGCGCGGAAAGATACAAACTCTTTTAAAACAATAAAACCCCGATTTTTTCGGGGTTTTATTGTTTTGTATTCCATTTTGCCTGATTGAGGCATTTGGCTGTTTTTTAGAAACGCTCGTCAGCAGTAAAGAAGAAGTTTCCTTCAATTTCTGCATTTTCGTTTGAGTCTGAACCGTGGATAGCGTTAGCATCGATTGATACAGCATATTTTTGACGGATAGTACCTTCAGCTGCTTCAGCAGGGTTAGTAGCACCGATTAATTTTCTGAAATCTTCAATTGCATTGTCTTTTTCTAAGATAGCCGCAACAATAGGGCCTGAAGACATAAAGCTCACTAAATCTTTATAGAATGGACGTGCAGCATGAACTTCGTAAAACTTTCCGGCAGTTTCTTCTGTTAACTTAGTGTATTTTAAAGCAATAATTTTGAAACCTGCAGCTGTAATATCGCTAATGATTGCGCCTATGTGGCCATTTGCAACCGCATCAGGCTTAATCATGGTAAATGTTCTGTTCGTGTTCATTGTGTTTTTATCAATTTTTTTTGCAAAAATACGTTTTAATTGATTAATAATAAAAGGTTGGACCAAAATAGATGACAATTACTGTTAATTTACTTAGCTTTGCGTCGCTAAAAAAAGTATGATTACACTATCAGAATTAAAAACGCTTCTGTCTACACCGCAGAAAATTGTTATTACGACGCATCATAAACCCGATGGTGATGCAATGGGTTCGTCGTTAGGCTTGTACGGATACCTCATTCAAAAGGGTCATCATGTAACCGTAATTACCCCAACAGATTATCCTAATTTTTTACATTGGATGCCCAATAATGGGGAGGTAGTTATTTTTACCGAAGCGGTGGATAAATCAGCTGAATTGGTAGCAGATGCAAGTATTATTTTTTGTTTAGATTTTAATGCGCTTGGCCGAATTAACGATTTAGGTGAGTTGGTACGTACGTCGGCCGCTATAAAGGTGATGATTGACCATCATTTAGAACCTGAAGATTTTGATGATTATCGCCATTGGGATATTAATGCCTGTGCAGCAGCTCAGCTGGTGTACGATTTTATCGTAAACCAATTAGAAGATAAAGCGGGAATTAATAAAGATGTTGCTGCATGTTTATATACGGGTATCATGACCGATTCGGGTTCTTTCCGTTTTTCATCAGCAGGGTCTAACGTGTACCGAATTGCTGCCGATTTAATAGATTTGGGCGCTGATCATGCTAAAATTCACGAATTGGTGTATGATAATGCCAGCGAAAACAGATTACGCTTTTTGGGCTATTGCCTATCCAATAAGTTGGAAGTTATACGCGAATATAACACTGCAATTATTACGGTAAATAAAGAAGAACTAGCGCGTTTTGAAAGTGCAACTGGCGATACCGAGGGGATTGTAAATTATGCACTATCCATTAATGGAATTCGCTTGGCGGCATTGATTATCGAGCGAAGCGATAAAGTAAAATTATCTGTACGTTCAACTGGCGATTTTCCCGCAAATGAAATTTGTAAGAAATATTTTAATGGTGGTGGTCACCGTAATGCAGCAGGAGGAGCTTCTGATGATACTTTAGCCCTTGTGGTTAACAAATTTAAGTCTATCTTAGTCGAATATAAAAATCAGTTGCTTGCGTAAGTAAGCTATTAAGTATAAAAAACCAATATAAAGTTTAAACAATAAAAATGAAAAAGGGAATTATTATTCTAGCGGCAGCAACAGTAGGATTGACTGCTTGTAAAAGATGGGAAAAAGGTGAGGGTGATATGACCTACAAAATTTACAAAAGCGAAGGGAAAGCAAAAATTCAAGAAGGTGATTTTGTAAAATTAAACGGAATTCAAGTTATCGAAACAAAAAGCAATGGCGATTCTGTTTTGGTAAATACGTATGACAATGAGCGTCCTGCTTTCTTTCCTATTAGCAAATCGATGTTTAAAGGCGATATGGTTGCTGCATTGAAATTATTAGGAGAAGGGGATAGTGCAAGTTTCAAATTGAACTTAGATTCAATGGCTAAATACTCGGGTCAACCGAAACCAACAGGAGCAAAAGATAATTATGCGACCTTCACTGTAAAAATTGAGAAAGTATTGCACAAAGATGCAAAAGAAGCTGATTCTACTTTCGAAGCTAAGAAAAGATCATTTTTTGAGCAAGAGTACAAAGACTTAGTAGCTAAAAACAAAGCTTCTGAAGAAGGTAAAATCAAAAAATACATTTCAGATAACAACCTTAAAACAACTACAACTGCATCGGGCTTACAATATGTAATCGAAACAGCAGGTAATGCCGAGAGAGCAACCTTAACTGACACAGTAATGGTTGATTATACAGGTCAGTTTACCAACAAAAAAAGCGATGGTAAATTAAACGTATTCGATACATCGAATGGTAAAATTGCAAAAGAAGCGGGTATTTATTCGCCAATGGCACAATATGCACCACGTCCTTTAGTATTGGGTCAATTAGCTCCAGGTTTCATCGAAGGTGTACAATTAATTGGTGTTGGTGGTAAAATCAAAATCGTAATGCCGTCAAAATTAGGTTATGGCGAGAACGGTGGTGGTCCAATCAATCCATTCACTCCATTAGTATTCGATATCGAAATTAAAGGAATTAAAAAAGCAACAGCACCTTTGGTAGCTCCAGCAGCTCCAGCAATGAGTGCTCCTGTTGTTAAATAAGGAATTAAACCGTATAGTAAAAGGCGATGGAATTTTTTCATCGCCTTTTTTTGTAAGCTATTTTTTTGAATGAGGTGAAGAATTTTTCTTGGAGATTCTTCGTGGGGTTTGTAGATGACAAATCATGAATGCTTCTCTTGGTTAGTAAAAGAAATCTTTACGTCCTCTGTGAAAATCCGCTGCATGCTTTGTGGTAAAAAGATAGTATTTCCTTCACTCGTTTGATCCGCACTCTTTCCCTTGCTTGCCTCTTGCCGGCAGGGCATTTACTTTTGTAGGCCAAAAGTAACCAAAAGCCTTTGTCGATCCGGCTAGGCAGCTTTGCCCACAAGCCCTTTGCGCAAAACAAAAACAATATCGCTGGTTTTGTGGGGATTGGTTTTGTAACCCCAAGTTTTTAAACCACAAAACTGAATTGAACAATGCTCGGTAGTGCATATTCGAATGTTTCTGCAGCTGTTTTTGTTTTCTCCCGCTGCTTGGTATGCATCCCGAGCATTCGGGATCGACGGGCGTTCTTCGGTTCATGACTGCAGTTTTGAACGTTTGTTTTCAAAGCATGTTTTATTCTGGCTATTGCTCGGCTAGCCCCCATGCTAGGACCGGCATAGGAGGTGTTGGACGAAGAAAGCAGTAAGAAGCTGTGCAGAAACGTTCAAATTCTTACTGTTCAAGAGAATTTGCAGCCGAGCGAAGGAACTGTGCGAAGCCAAGGCCTCAAATTATCGCCATCGAGCTTTTGCTAGCTTTATTCAACAACAGATCCAAGCCTTGATTGTTTGGTTACTTTATTATCAAGAAAAAAGAACTAAGCCCGCCGGCTATGAGGCGATAATTGATTTTTCTTTAAGAGATTGCTTACTAAGCTCGAACATGATAATGAATCTTTAAGTTTTATTGAGATAACCAAAATAAATCACTCGTATAGCCCGCACTCTTTCCCTTGCTTGCCTCTTGCCGGCAGGGCATTTACTTTTGTGGGCCAAAAGTAACCAAAAGCCTTTGTCGATCCGGCTAGGCAGCTTGGCGCGCAAAGCCATTACTCAAAACAAAAACAGTCTCGCTGGTTTTGTGGGAGATTGGTTTTGTAACCAAGATTTAATTATTGCCACAAAACTGAATTGAACAATGCTCAGTAGCACAAACTCGAATGTTCCTGCAACTGTTTTTGTTTTCTCCCGCTGCTGGGGACCGACGGACGTACTTCGGTTAGTACCTGCTATTTTGAACGGTTGTTTTACAAGCATATCGCCCAAGAAATATTACTTAAACACTATTGTTGTCAATGCTATAAACTTTCAAGATCGCTGCTCGGCTAGCCCCCATGCTAGGACCGGCCTAGGAGCTGTTGGACGAAGAAAGCAGTAAGAAGCTTTGCAGATACATTCAAATTCTTACTGTTCAAGAGAATTTGCAGCCGAGCGAAGGAACTGTGCGAAGCCAAGGCCTCAAATTATCGCCATCAAGCTTCTGCTAGCTTTATTCAACAACAGATCCAAGCCTTGATTGTTTGGTTACTTTATTATCAAGAAAAAAGTAACTAGGCCCGCCGGCCATGAGGCGATAATTGATTTTTCTTTAAGAGATTGTTTTGCTAAGCGCGCAATGACGAGGGTGTTTAAGAAATTTTCTTTATTCGGTGCTAGGTGTTTGCCAACCCACTTCCCTTGCTTGCCTCTTGCCGGCAGGGCATTTACTTTTGAAGGCCAAAAGTAACCAAAAGCCTTTGTCGATCCGGCTAGGCAGCTTGGCGCGCAAAGCCATTACACAAAACAAAAACAGTCTCGCTAGGTTTTGTGGGGAATGGTTTTGTAACCAATAGTAATTGTAGCCACAAAACTGAATAGAACAATGCTCGGTAGTACAGATTTGAATGTTGCTGCAACTGTTTTTGTTTTCTCCCGCTGCTGGGGATAGACGGACGTACTTCGGTTAAGAACTACTATTTTGAACAGTTGTTTTACAGGCATATCGCTGAAAATCTCCCTGTCATTCTCTGGTACACAATTTACATCAAGGTAAAAGAAGTTGCCCCGCCGGCAACAAGGCGATAAAGATTTCTCTTTAAGAAATAGCCTTGATCGGGATGATAGCTAATTTTTGTGTTCGCTACGTTAGCAAAAGAAATCTCTACGTACTCTCTGTCAAATACTCCGAGCACTCTGTGATAAAAATAGAACTCAAGCAAGCTGTAGTTGTTTCGATATGCTTCATATAGAGTTGTTACTTTAGACTATGGGTAAATATAGTGGTAAAGCCCCTAAGTAGCGCAGCAGAGGCTTTAAAAAAGGTGCGACAGCTAGAATATTTAAGGGAGCAAAAAAAACGGCTTAGTTTATTTAAAAACCAAGCCGTGTACTTTTATAAAGTTGAGAGTGCTATTTCTATCATTTTCTTAAGCGAAGGATCGGACGGACGTGCAGCATCCGAACTAATGATTTTCCCTTTTGCATCGAACAATAAAAAGTGAGGGATAGCAGTAATTTTATAGAACTTCATCAATTCATTTTGCGGACCGCCTAATAATTGAATGCCGCCCAATTGTTCACTCGCAATCATCGATTTCCACTTTTCTTTATCCTTATCCGCATCGGCCGAAAGGCTTACGAACTTCACTTTCTTTCCTTTAAATTCTTCCTCTAGTTTTTTCAAATAGGGGATTTGTGCTTTACAAGGGCCGCACCAAGTTGCCCATACATCTACTAATACAATGTTTCCTTTTAAGTCATTTAAACTGGTAAATTTTCCATTCTGATCTGGATAATTAAAATTAAATGCCGTTTGTCCAGGTTTATTTGTGGCAAGAGTTTTGGCTATTTCCGACGCTAAAGACTTTTGCTCTTTGCTTAAAATATATTTACCAAAAAGTGCCGTATTTGCCTCATATTGTTCAAAGTTTTTTAGCTTCTTCATGCGATTGAGCACAAAATCTCCTTTTAAAGTGTCATTTTTGATTATACTAAAAGCAAGGTTATAACCATCAAAACCTTTTTTTGCAAGTTCTTTGTTCTTGGTTAATTCAAATGTTGGGATAATGCTCAGCAGGTGTTGGCCATAAGGCGAGGTGTAAAATACCTGCGTATTTTGGGTATACTTTTCGAAATTAAGATTTTGATAATATTTTGGATACTCTTCTACAGACGGGTGAGCAGTTCGGGGTGTTAATAGATAATTTACGGCATAATAGGCTAAATCAAAATCGATTAATTGTTTAAATGCTGCGTCAAATTTTTTATTTCCACTCAATTTGCCTTTTTTTAGCGCTTCGGCGTTTTGTTCCGTTTGTGTTAAAACAGGAAAAAAGTCTACATAGGTACTAAAAGATTTGCCGAAATTAACCGATTTAAAAGCCGCAGTTTTCGATTGTTGATACCATTGTGTAAGGAGTATATTTTCTTTTGTATTGTTTTTTCCTGCTAGTGTATAGCTGGTATCTGAAAGGTTAATGCTTAAGGCATCACCTGCTTTAAAGTAGAATTTGTAGAGTCCTACTCCACTAGGACTTGCATTTAAACCTACAGCATACACACCTTCATTTTCTGGGAAAAATTGAAATGCAAATTGTCCATTTTTATTTGCCTGGGCACTCGCAATTTCTACGGTTTCTCCTCGTTCAATGCTATAAAGCTTAACGGGGCTAGTGAATCTTGATTTTACTAAGCCAGTAATGGAAGCTGGTTTTTGGGCAAATGCATTTAACTGTAATGCAAGTGTAAATAGGATAATAAGGGTTGACTTTGGTTTCATATGTGTTTTTTTCACCTAAAAAGCCCGATGTTTACTAGGTAAATCATCGGGCGGATAATAAGGAATTTTTTATTTTAACGTCCTCTATACGATAGACTGACTATTTTGCCCATTCCTGTAAATAGGTTTTTTGAAACTAGAGGGGCTTGTAATGTAGGTACACCGAAAATTTCCATTTTGCCGTTTTGGCCTTCAGGTTTTGTAGGGTCATAGCTACAAACGATTAAATCGTTGCTATTTGGGTTTAATCTACCACCACCTGATCTGTATTTTTCAAATTTTAACAACGTAATCTTTTCTGCGCCTCTATCTAACATCAGTTGAGTCGTTTTCGTGTTAATATCGTATTCGTATACTTTTGAACCTACGTTATAGAGTATGTACAAATAGGCAGGGTTAATACAAATATTTTCAGCTTTATCGAAATCTGTTGCTGTAATTTCAGCGTATGCTCTTTGTGGAGCACTCGCATTTGCATTTATGGCAAAACCACCGATGTAACACTTATTTGTTGTAGTTTCTTTCCAAACAAAATAACAGTCGGCATTAGGTGAAGCTACAGAAATACCCGTCATGAAAAGTAGTTCTTTATTGGTATTGCCATTATACGTGAATTTTCGTGATGCTACGGCTTGTTCGGTCATTGCTGTACATACGCTGCCTCCGTTTGCATACTTTACAAAACGACGGTTATCTTTATCCCAAAGCATGACTGGAAGAGCTGAAGACACCTCATCGGTGCCTATAAATGGCGCAACTTTAAACAGGGCTCCCGCTGTTCCTACCGAGTTAATTGGAGAACCAAAATAGGTGGTATAAACTCTTGAATAGCCATAAGCATTTTCATCATTTCCAATCATTACAGCATTTGCGGAAGTATTTTGCCTAATTGCTTGTACATAAAAATCAGAACTAATACCGCCAAATACCTCGTATCCTATGTTCATGGTTGGGCTGTAGTGAAAATCATCACCATGTATTTTTTCAGTAGTAGCGTCGGTTGATAAATAAATACCATAGGTTAATTGATCAGGGCCAAGCAATGCCCCAGTTGCATAGCAGTAAACTGATTTTGGATTACCTTTTAAGGTTAGCGCGGAACCTGTTGATTTTAAAAGGTCGTTAATTAAGCTGTATTGCGTGGTAGCAGTGCTGTATGATAACATATCCAAGCGAGCTTTCCCATTTACCTCAGCCATCATTAAAAAGCCTTCATTGATTTCATTCTCTACCCTCAAATTAAATTCTTTACGGAAAGATAAACCTGTTTGCTTATCCTTTACTACAAATGAAAAATAGTATAAACCTGCTGACAGGGTCATGGTTTGATTTAATACGCGTGTATTGGCAAAATTAATAAGTTGGTTACCATTCTGGCTATACTGCCACGTGTAGGTATAGCGAGCCGTATCATTATCCTCGGTAAAGGTTACAATCGGGTCTAATTTGAAGTTTTGACCCAAATAAGCGGTTGTGTCATTTACATTAACAAATGCTTTAAGCTCATTAACCGAGTGATATTCGTAATTTCCTATATCTTTTCTACATGCAAATAGGAGTATAGCCATGCAGGCGAATACCATAAATTTTAAATTCTTTAACATTTTAAAAATATTTAATTGTATAAAATTATTTACCTGTTCCGCCGGCTAGGGTACCCATTGACATGGTTCTTCCGTCCTCTTCTTTAATGGTGTTGCCAGCAAGAATTTGATCGGCTAGATAACGTTGCATAAATCGGCCATAGGCAAGCGTTTCTCCCAATGCTAGCCCTTTTTGATTTAAATATGCCGGTGTGATGCCTAGAACATCACTCATTAACAGTAATTTTTTACGACTGAAAACGCCAAAACAAATATCCACCCATCCAATTGGTCTAATGATTTGATCGTTTACAAAAAATCTGTACTTTGTTTTTGATAAACCGTTAACGGCATCGTCTTTTAACGTATTCTCGAAATTTTCATTTGATTCTAAATTTAAGAACAAGGTCAAATAGAAAGGCTCGGTTGCATTTGCTGCTGGAAGCATGGCCGCAGTGCGATGAAATTTTATGGCCAAGGTATCCGTTAACATATTTTTCTTAATGGTAAATGTACTTGGCAGTTGATCATAATCAGACCCCTCTTTGGCAGTCGAAAGTGGATCAACCGTTAATTTATACGTTCTATCTACTTCGCTTTTAGCTCCGGTAGCAGCAATTACTACTTTGGTTACTGTATCGTTGTAGGTTACTAAAGCAAAGGATATTGCCGTAGAATCTTTTGGAAGTCTAGTTACAGCTTTCTCTGCTTGCTGAAAATAAATTTCACTTTTCGCTTCATAGATAAGCGGACTTTCTTTTTTACAAGCAGTGATAGCAAGTACTGCAAACAACACTGTTGAAATATAATGTATGCTTTTCATCTTTAATTAGTTTGTGGGATAAAAATCAGTTTCAGACAAAGGAAGTGGTGCTATGTAATTTGCTTTCGTCATAGCAATATTACCGGTAGCTGCAGAACCATTGGGTATGGCATTTAAGTTCTTTCTTTTGTAGTAAAAGAAGATTTGTCCTTCGCCAATAAACTCCCTTTGGTATTCTAAAGTAAGTTCGTTGGGTAAGTTTGCTGTGGCACTTAAACTTTGTAAACCGCGGTTGTTACGGACTGTGTTTAAATATTCGAGTGCCGTAGCATTATTCGGCTCGCATTCTGCCGCAATGTAGTATACTTCACTCAACTTTAACAAGGGAACGGTAAATCTAAAGGGCATTGATTTGTTGGTCACATCAGCATATTTATTAAAGGAATAGTATGGTTTTACGCCTGAGTTTAACCAGTTTAACTTGTACCGAAAATCGTTTATATTATCGTTGTATAGGTTTTGTAAGCGCGTAAGATTTGGTGCTAAAATTACGTTATCGGCTAATGCATCCGAGAAATAGGCGTTTTGCTTCGTGTAAAGTTGAGAACATTGAATGCCGGAAATCATTTCAGTCGTGAAAATTCGATCTGGACTGGTAGAACGGTTAATTGAATCTGCACTGACCCAAGGGAAATAGTTCTTTTTTTGGATAACCAATTTCGATGCAGCTAAGGCTGATACTTTGTCGGTGCGGTATAAAAATACACGTGCTTCCAAGGCTTTTACTGCATAATAATTTAAACGATAGTTACGGTTTCTTAAGAAATCTTTACCATCATTTTGAAAAGTTGGCATCACGCCGCTGGCAATTATAGGATCCACAGCTAACATGCTTTCAGCTGTTTTTAAATCCGCAATAACCAGTTCCATTACTTTATTAGCAGGAAGAATGGCGTTAGCAGATTGTGTTGATTTGTTGTAATAGGGGATTGCATTCAGTGTAGAATCTCCATTTGAATACACCGGGCCAAAAATTCGTAATAAATCAAAATGCATCATGGCTCTCATGGCAATGGCTTCTCCTTTATAGATGGACATTTCATTTGCCGTTAGAACACCGGTACCATACTTGTCTAAATTTTCAATAAAGGTATTGGTGCTTAAGATATTTTTGTAAGCGCTAGTCCAAATCGTGTTAAACTTAGTTTTTGATTGATTTTGCGCAAAACTAAGCGTTGAATAATAGGAATGTGTACCAGGAACACTGTAGTTTTGGCCTAAAATTTCCATGGTTGATAAGGTTAAATTATCACCATATAAAGCATCTTTCGCTAAATTTAAGTACAAGCCATTCAGTACCCCATTAATACCCGATTTGTTTTGATAGGCTTGGCTTTCAAGCACCTTATCGTCTGGAGTTACGCTTAAGAATTTTTTGCACGAGGCCAATGCTAGTATGGCCAACACAAGTGCTATAAATTGTATATTTTTTGTTTTCATTGTTTTCTGAATTAAAATGAAGCTCGTAAACTAAATGAAACGACACGAGAAAATGGATAATCTGTGCCTCGTTCTCTTTGTATGGTTGAGATATAAAAAATATCGTTTGCAATACACGTTAAACTCAACGATTTTAAGCTGACGCTCTTTAACCACTTCTGATCTCTAAAGTTGTAACCCATGCTTAAAGATTCGCCACTGATAGTATTGTTACGTTGAACAAAGCGCGATGATATTGGAGTAGAGCTTGTATTTTGAACGGCTTTAAATTGAGTAATATCACCAGGGTTTTGCCAACGGTCGTATAAAGCTCGTTTATCTTGATTATATACTATTTGAGCAAAAGAGATGTTTTCAACTTTGTTATATAAGGCTGTATTGAAAATGTCACCACCGAATTGATAGCGCATATAAACGCCTAGGGTAAAGTTCTTATAACTGAAATTTGTACCAAAAGTACCTTCCACTTTTGGAATTCTTGTTCCTACCACTTCAAATAGTGCATCCGAATATTCAAATGATTGTCCCCCAGTTGGTGTTAAGAATACTTCATTTCCAGTTGCTGGATCTATACCCAAAGAAATTCTTGACCATAAATCGTCGGGACTAGCACCATCGGTATAACGCGTTAATGCTCCGCTTGCCGCTTGCGCTTTATTCAAATTGGCCAACGTTTCACCAAATTTATCGTATTTCTTTTTATTGAACTTACCATTCGCATTAACAGACCAAATGATGCCGTTATTCCGCTGATTGATGATGATATATTTTAATGAACTCTCAAAACCATTAATGGTTAGCTGACCCGCATTTAAAGGATAGGTGTCTAAACCGGTTGATGAAGGCAAATCTACTGCTACAACCAATGGATTGGTCACTTTGTTGTACGCTTCAAAATTACCGCTTAATCGACTGTGAAATAATTGGAAATCGATACCGGCACTAATTTGTTGTGTCTTTTGTGGTGCTAATTGTGAGTTACCTAGTGTTGTTAACGAAATTCCATTACCAAATTGGTTGTAATTGGTGTTTCCGCTGTAAGCATATATCGATTCGGTTGTTACCCCTCCGTAGTTCTGATTTCCCGTAGTTCCAATATTGGCATATAGTTTTAAGCGATTAATCCACGAGCTACTAGTTAAAAACTTTTCATTGTTAATATTCCATCCCAAACCAGCTGACCAAAAGGGTGAAAATTGTTTATCGCTTCCAAAAACTGTTGAGCCATCTAAACGATACGATAAATCGGCTAAAAATCTACGATCGAAAGCATAGTTTGCCGAACCAACAAAATCCAATGAACGTACAATAGAAGTGTACGCGTTGGGCGCCCCACCAGTCGCGTATGAATAAGCAAAGGCCGGATTTCCGGTGCTTCCCGAAGGATAACCTACGGCACTAAATCCTAATGATGAATTTTGGTTGTTGCTAATTTGTGACCTTAGATTTGCAGTAACAGAATGCTTCCCACCAAAAACCTTTCCATAGGTTATTAATCCATTTGCTGTATATGCATTGTTGTTTAACTTTTTGTTTGAATAGGTTCCTCTAAGTGTTGGTATCGTATTAATAAATTGGCTATCATCCGGTGAAACAAACTGAGTGGTTTCGGTTACTGCTTTGGATACTTGTAAGCCTACCGAAATTTTAAGCGCCGCATTAATGTCGTAGCGTAAGTTTAAATTGTTCTGTACTTGAAAGTTCGAGCTTTCATCTTTGTTTGGCAAAACAGCATCATACAAAGGGTTTCCTACCGTAAAGCCTAAATTATTAGATTGTAAGCCTGTTTCGAGGTTAATAATCGATGGATCTTTTTCATAATACGGATTAAGTGCAACATAGTCAGAAAAGTTGCCATAAGGCGAATTAAAAGCTTTATACCCTCTAATATAGGTTACGTTTTGAATGTTGAGCTTACCTTTTCGATAGGTTAAATTCACGTTTGCATTCCATGTATCTCTGCCCGATCCCTTCATTACGCCATCTAGGCTTTTGTAGTTTAGACCTAAGCCATACTTAAATGAGTTATCGCCTCCTTCAGCAAAGATGGAATTGTTTTCGGTGATGCCTGTTTGAAGTGGTTCGGCTAGCCAATAGGTGTCTACCCCACGTTGCACCGCTTTTAAATGGGTATTGTATAAATCGTCTAATCTATATTGTGCGAACACATTACTACTGTTTGTCGTGTAGCGGCCAGATAAAAGTTCAAATTGTAATTTCTCTTGCGCATTCATTAAGTTGTAGCTCGATAAATCGGGCAATTCAATTCTTAAGTCGTTTGTATAGCTAAAACGTAATTCTCCTGTTTTTGGCTGAAGCGTTTCAATTACCACAACACCGTTTGATGCTTTTGAACCGTAAAGGGCTGTAGATGCAGCATCTTTTAAAATAGTTACAGAAGCAATGCGATTCACATCCAAATCAACTACTATCTGCAAAGTGGTTTCAAAACCATCTAAAATAAATAAGGGTTGGTTTGGGTCGGTACTAAATTCATCTTTTAAGTTCGATTGAATACTCGTTGTACCACGTAACTCAATGGTCGGTAAATTATTTGGATTGGAACCTGCTAAATTGTTCTCGATTTGAACAAAAGAAGGATCTAAGGTTTTTAAACTTTGAATGATGTTACCTGTACTTACGTTTCTAAGTTCTTCGCCCGTATAGTTAGAGGTTGCACCCGTGAAGCTGTTTCTGTTACGTGTAATACCGGTACCAGTGATTACTACATCTTTCATGTCTGTAACATTTGGCACCATCTTGATACGTAGTTTTTCTTTAGCCTTTATTGTTTGCGCAACATAGCCTTGGTAGGTAATAGAGATGATGGCACCTTCCTCTACACCACGAATAGTAAATTCTCCATTTCCATTGGTTACAGCGAGAAGGGTAGTACCTTTTACACGAATAGTTGCCCCAGGTAATGGATTACCATCCTCGTCTAGAACGGTACCTGATACATCAATTTTAGCGAAAAAATTCTTCATTTTGTCGAAAAAACCAACTTCTTTCTCTATAATAACAATGGTACCATTGTTAATGGTGTAGGTTAGCGGTTGATTCGCGAAAATTTCGTCCAGTGCTTGTTCAATTTTTGTAGACTGGATGTTTACAGAAATTGGTGTTAATTTATGCGCACTGTTTTCCGTGTACACGAAATTTAAACCGGTTTGTTTTTTTAACTCTACTAAAACATTTTTTAGTGTTGAGTTGTTTACATTGATAGAAACTTTCTGTGCGAAGGTGTGGGCATTTACCTGCAAAAAGCCTAGTGTAATTAATAGGATTGTTAGTTTCATGATACGTAAGCTTGAGCGTATATTTCCAAAGAAATACACCTTGCTATGAGTATATAATTTCATACATTTGATTGTTTGGGTTTTTGATAAAGTGATTAGTTGATCTTATAATTGCCCGACAGTACAAACTGGAAGTGTTCGCAGCACTTTCAGTTTTTTGTCTTTCAAGAAATGGGTGAGGTGGAGGTAGATTTATTTCATTACAATAACACTCCTTCCTTCAATTTTAAAGTGAATTTTATTGGTTAATTGCAGGGTATTTAATACTTCTGCTATGTTTTTGAATTTTTGAATGGAACCACTAAAGCGGTCAGTTGGTTTTTTCCCTTCGTAACGCACATCAATATTGTACCAGCGGATCAATTGCGGCAAAATGTTTTCTATTGTTTCGTTTTCGAAGCTAATTAGGTTGTTTTTCCAGGCCAAAGCCAATTGGATGTCGGCTTTATTGCTGTTAAGCACATTGCTTTTGCTAAGTACAGCTTGTTCACCCGGATGGAGCAACATGTTTTTGCCATCATACGAGTTGGTAAGTTTAACCCTGCCTTCTACCAAGGTGGTTCGCTGACTTACTTCATCGCCATACGCATTGATGTTGAAATGGGTACCTAAAACCTCTAGCGTTTGATCCTGTGTGCTAACTAAAAAAGGCTTTGTTTTATCGGGTTTTACTTCAAAATAGGCTTCGCCTGTAAGCTCTACTTTTCGCGTAGCACTGTGTGTAAAGGTATTAGGGAAGCGAAGCGTTGAAAGAGCATTTAGCCAAACTTTTGTTCCATCAGGCAACTCAATTTGATATTGCCCTCCTTTTGGTGTACTTAAGGTGTTAATGGCGGGTTCAGCATCGCTTGAAGCGCTTACTTTGTAAATTAACGTTCCTTTATCCGTATTTTGAATGCTTATGCCCGAAACTGCTGAAAGATTTTCTGCAGCATGGTTGTCTAAATTAATCTCCTGGCCGTTTTCTAACGTCAACGTTGCATGATTTCCACCCGCTTTAATTTCTTTTGAATGAGCCAGTAGGGTAGGCGACTGTTGTTTTTGACTGCGATAAATACTGAAAGACACAATAGCGATGGCAACGGCAGCTGCTATGCTCACATATAATTTGATAGAACCGATAAACGGTTTTTTTAATGTGTTGTTCGTGGCAATTTCAGCGGTTATTTTGTCGAAAATTTTTGCCGAGTTAACTGAAGTAAATTTTTTGAGGTCGTTTTTGAGCGCAGTTTCTTCTTTGAATTGTTCCAACATCAATCTGTTTTCCTCCGACAAATCAAGCCACTGCTGTAGCTCAGCTTGTTCTGTTGCAGAAAGGTTGTTTTTTAGGCTTTTCAGCGCTAATTCAGCAATGCGGAATTCTCGGTTTAACATTTAGTTTGGTTTTTTGATGAGCGTTGTTTAAAATTATATTCCTATAACAGTTCAACATTCAAAACAACCATCAAAAAATGAAATTATTTTATAAAAAAGAAGAAAGAACTGATTACGGCGCTTGAAAGGCCTTTTTTTAATAAGGAATTTTTTAATAATTGTATGGCTTTTGTTTTTTGATTGCGCACGGTTTGCACGGAAAGACCCAGTTTGTCTGCGATTTTGTCGGTACTTTCATTTTCAAAATAAATTAATTTGAAAATCTCTTTCATTTTATCAGGCAATTCTTCTATTTCCCGATAAATGGATTGTAAAATTTCCGATTTTATGATGCTATTTACAATAGTATCTTCTGTAGAACCCAGTTGGAGTAAGAGTTGTTCCTGACTCGACGATCGTACTTTAAGATGTTGTAAATAATTTAAACACGCATTTTTTGCGGCAATGTACAGAAAGGCTTTGATGTGTTGTTGTTCTGAAAAATCGTTTCGCTTTTTCCAGAGTTTTAAAAAGCAATCGGCAACAATATCTTCTGCTTCGTCAGAATCTGCGAGTATGTTGTTTACAAAGTGACAGAGTGGACGATGAAATAATTCAAAAAAATAGGCAAGCCCCTCATTACTTCCGCTGTTAAATTCCGTAATCCAATATTGATCATCCTTAACGATGTTCGGGTTCATGCTAAGTTTAAGTTTGGGTGCCTTTGGCAAATATACAATAATTTTTCATGTCGAATTATAGATACAAAAACTTGTTTTTGAGTGTTGCATGGTTGCTTTTTTGGCTGGAAAGACATAGGCTATCTTCATTATCCAGCAATCTCTAAAAACAGGTAAAAGTTTTAGTATATTTGCGGCCATTATGGCCCCGTAGTTCAACGGATAGAATAGAAGTTTCCTAAACTTTAGATAGCAGTTCGATTCTGCTCGGGGCTACCATTAGAAAGAGCATGTAATAGTGCTCTTTTGTTGTTTTTAACAGACTGTAAAATAAGTAATTACCTTGTAAATATATGCTGTTGCTGTTAATTTATTTGTTAATTATCTCTAATCAAAGATAAGGAAATGAAGCAAACTTTACATAAGTTTAAGGCGTTTTTGTTGATCTTTTGGCGCATCTACTGGCGCAGATTTACTCTGGATTTAGTATATCAATTATACTGTTTTCACTTTTAAAGCATGTAGAGACGAAGCAAGTTTGGAATTTTACTATTCATTCTCATTATTACATCTTTAGATAGCAGTTCGATTCTGCTCGGGGCTACTTCTCAACCTTTCGAAGATAATCTCATTTAATTGCCCCCATCGTGGCAAAAAACAAAAAATGAGCCCAATAAAAATTAATTTATTGGGCTCGTTTTATAGAATATGGTACTTTAAACGTATTTATTTTCGTTTCACCAAGTCGCTAATTGCGATGGTCATTAATCGGCCAACAGGTTGTTTACCGCGATAGGTAATTACTCGTAACAAACTTGCATCTTTAGGTGCAACTAAAGTGGAACTATATTTCGGGTAAAAACGGTCAGGGCTCGAATTATCAAAGCTATAATAAATATCTAAGCCTTCAATTTCGGTTGATAGGTCAATCATTAGTTGTTTATCAGGACTGTATCGCGCCGAAACAATCGGGTCGTAAATTGCTGGAGAATATTTTATTTCTGCTAAATCCAATCGTTTAAAATGGTCCTCGGTACGCTCCACAAAATTCGCCCAATTTTTCTTCTCAATCGGACTCCAAACAGATTCGGCAATCGCAAAAGAACGTGGCCAAAGCATGTATTGAACCTGACGGAAGTTGTACACTTGTTCGGTCCATAAATTAGCTTGGGCGCCAATAATGTATTTCGCATTTGCCTCTGGTGGAATTGGGTTAAACTGGTATACTTTGTTTAAACGCAAGGAAGCATATACGCGAGGTTCTGTACTTGCATCCCCTTGCATATAATCTAAATAGGCAAATTCGGTAGGACTCATCACCACTTCGTGTTGTTCTTTAGACGCTTCTACTCCGTATTTAACGCCGCGCCAGCTCATTACCGAGGCGGTAGGCGAAACGCCACCTTCTAAAATCTCGTCCCAGCCCATAAATTTCTTGCCCTTTGCGTTCACGATTTTTTCTACGCGTTTCTCGAAATACGCTTGCACCTGTGGAATCGTTTTTAAACCTTCGCGCGCCATCAATTTTTTAACGTCGGCACTTTTCTCCCAAAAATTGTGCGCGGCTTCATCGCCACCCATGTGGATGTAATCAAAAGGGAAAAGTTGAGCCACCTGCGTAATAACCGTGTCTAAGAAACTGTATACCTTTTCATTTGCCGGGCATAGGTTGTTATCAACCAAGGCAATGGGCGGAGCGCCACGACTCCAATCCATAATTTGTTCGCCTGAGCGTACTTTGTAATTTTCAGCTCCCGGTGTGCACGACAATTCAGGATAAGCGGCAATTGCAGCTAAGCTGTGTCCGGGAACATCAATTTCCGGTAAAATATTCACAAAGCGTTCTTTTGCATATTGTACCAATTCTTTAATGTCTTCTTGAGTATAAAAACCTCCGTAGGTACGCGGTTCGTTCGGGGCTGGAGGTGTAAAATAGCCAAAAGTACCCACTTTAGGTACACTCCAAGCACCTACTTCCGTAAGTTTTGGTAAACCTTTAATTTCGATGCGCCATCCTTCATCATCTGTTAAGTGAAAATGAAGCACATTGAATTTATAGCGCACCATGTTATCGATAAATTGTTTTACCTCTTGTTTGGTGAAAAAGTGACGCGAAACGTCGAACATTAAACCTCTCCAAGCCAATTTCGGATAATCCACAACGTCTACACAAGGAACTTTCCATTTAAAATTAGGTACCAATTCTTTGCTTTCAATTTCTACAGGAAACAACTGCAATAGCGACTGTACGCCCCAAAAAATACCTGCAGGCTTATTGGCCGTAATTACAATTTGCGTAGGATTTACGTTTAGTTTATACCCTTCTTTACCCAATTGGGCTTCCTCTTGTGTATTTAAAATTAATTTAATGGTCGGATGGGTCGCATTGTTTAAATGGCTCACGAATTTACCGGTAGCTAGGGTTAGCTTTGATGATAAGTAAGCTATAGGTTCGGCCATCTCCACACTTTTAGGCGCTTGAATAATTACATTCTCAGGGAGGATAAATGTACCCGCTTTCTTTAAAAGTGAAACAGGCTCTGGAATAAGCGCAATAGGAGCCGTAGAAACGGTATTTTCTTCACCATCGCCACTTTCAGTTTCATTTACGAGCGTTTGCGATTGTGCAAAGGTGCTTGCCGACAAAAAACAAGCGGCTAGTAAGCAAAATAATTTCTTCATGTATAGTTAAATAAAAGGAATATGCTGAAAATTTAATCGGCAATTTATAAAAAAAGTAGATAACGGTTTCTTTTTTAAATAAATATTAAAAAATATTAGGACATTCTGACTGCGAATTGCTCTAACCATTCTTTTGCTTTCTTGTCATTGGTAAAAGATTTTATTGGGATGGGAGGACTTTGAAGTGTAAACAAAACATTCATAATCAATTTGGTTAAACCACTGTTTGCTACCATGGCCATGGCACTGTAGATGAGCGGTAACTGTTCAGTCGAAAATTGACGTGTTTCTTTATCCGGAACGGGTGAATTGCATAGATAAATAAGCAAGGGAACCGGTTTGTTATTGGTTATTTTTTGAACGAGTTCTACGTTGCGTTTAATGTTTTCAACAGTACGTTTAGGAGCTTTCGAGTACGAATATAAAATCCCATCAGCAAAGCGATAATCGGCAATTTCGCCTAAAATTAATGCGGTATTTTCGGGGATAATCATAGAAAAATCTGCTTATTTCTTTTGTAAAATGGCCTCGATAAAAGCATCATGAATATTTTTACAAAAGGGTCCTTGATGGTCTTTTAAGCGTTCCGGATGCCATTGAACTAAACATAAAAAAGCTCCATCGGCAGGATTTAATCGCTCTATAGCTTCTGCAACTCCGTCAGGAGAAACGGCACTTACCACCAATCCTTTTCCTACACGGTCTGCGCTTTGATGATGATTGCTGTTGACCAAGCCTGAATCCGTATTTACAATCTGGCCAAGCCACGAAGAGGGGTTTACCACAATGGCATGGTAACGATCACTTTTATCGGGCATTTTTGCATGGTCAAATTTTCCCCAAGTTGGAATATCGGGAATTAAGGTGCCTCCAAAAAAGACATTGGCTACCTGCAAACCACGGCAAATACCCAAAACGGGAATTCGATGGAGTTCGGTATGAGCTAAGACCTTAAATTCAAATTCATCGCGCGCAACATCAACATCGTCGGCATAACAATATTCGTAATATTCTGGCAGCTGGTAGAACTTGGGGTCAACATCTTCGCCGCCAGTTAATACAATGCCTTCACATTCCTGAATGCGGTCGAAATTATCCAGTTTATAACTCAATTTGATAATTTCAATGTTTTTATTGTACGATAAAACCCAATCGCTGTACACAGAAAATTTACTGCAGTCGGTTAGCCCTATTTTAATTTTATCACCCATATATGCACCTCTAAATTTTGGAAAGATAAAGATATAAAACACTGGAAAATATTGGATTTATTTTGTGACTGATTTTAGTATATTGCCAGCTTAATTTAACTCCCTTATGATTACCAGTGCTCTCAAGCCCTCAGAAAAATTCCAAAAAATGGCCATTCAGGCCGTTTTGGCAATTGTCTTATTTGTTTTAGTCTATTTGATACTGGTAGCATTGGCTATTGGTTTAACCATTTTATGTTGTTTCTTAGGTATTTCCTTGATTGTTGCTCACCCCAGTTTTATTACCTTAATGTTGGGCGGTGGAGCCCTGCTTTTTGGTATCTTGATTTTTAGTTTTTTGATTAAATTTATCTTTAAATCAACAAAAATAGACCGTTCGCATTTGACGGAGATTACCGCTGAGGAACATCCGAAATTGTTCGAATTAATTCGGTCGATTGTGGCGGAAGTAGGTACTAAATTTCCGAAAAAGGTTTACGTTTCATCTGAGGTAAATGCTTCCGTTTTTTACGATTCGAGTTTTTGGAGCATGTTTTTCCCAGTCAGAAAGAATCTACAAATTGGTTTGGGGCTAATGAATGGGGTGTCTACCGATGAACTAAGTGCGATTTTGGCGCATGAGTTTGGTCATTTCTCTCAAAAAAGCATGAAAGTAGGTAGCTACGTGTACAACGTAAATCAGGTGATTTACAACATGCTTTATGAGAACGAAGGCTTTGGCGAATTTGCCAGTAAGGCGGCAAGTATCAGTAATTACTTTGCACTTTTTGTAACCATCGCCGATAAAGTAATCCAAGGAATCCAGTTTGTATTGATAAAGTTGTACAATGTGATCAATTTAAGTCATTTGGCGCTATCGCGCGAAATGGAATTTCATGCCGATACAGTTGCCGCCCATGTAACTGGTTCTGCACCTTTAATTGATTCCTTATTGCGGTTAAGTTTAGCCGATTCGGCAATGGAAACGGTACTTAGTTATTATAGTAAGAAAATTTCAGTAAACGAGCGCCCTGATAATATCTATCCTCAGCATCATTTTGTAATGGATTGCATAGCCCAGTCAAGAAATTTTCCGATGGTAGATGGCGTGCCACAGATTCCGGAAGAATTTTACAGTAAATTCAATCGTTCGAAATTGGTCATAAAAAATCAATGGGCTTCTCACCCAAGCACAGAAGAGCGCATTGCACATTTAAAACAGCTAAATATTCCAACCAAAACGAAACGAACAAAAATTTCGATTGAATTACTGGCTGATAATGAAACGGTATACACCACGGTAACCGGCGCATTATTCAGTAGGGTGAGTTATGAAAAAATGCCAACCATAACCGATTTCGAAAAATTCAAAGAAGAATATTTAAAAGAATTTAAAGCGAATACCTACCCGCTGTTATTTAACAATTATTACGATTACCGGAATCCCGCGGTAGAAATGGATGAAGCGTTTTTTATTCAACCTTTGGTCGATTTTACAATTACTGCCAAGGAATTATTTGACGATGAACGGTTAACGGCTTTGTACGAAAACAGAAGTATTCAGAACGATTTGGAAAGTATTAAGCAAATAGCAGATAAAAGAATAGATGTGAAAAGTTTTGACTATGATGGCCAAAAGTATTCCATTATTGATTGCGATAATTTACTTAACCATTTACAAAATGATCTGGATGAGAACGTTCAGAAGTTAAAAGAATTTGATAAAAATATTTTCGAATATTTTAGGTTTAAAGCAGCTGAACAAGATGCTGCTAATTTGTTTAAAGAGCACTTTTTCGCTTATAAAGCAGCATTTAACGTGTTTGAAAAGCAATGTAATACGTATGATGATTTGGTGAAAAGCGCCTCGTTTGTTCATGAAACCACACCATTCGAAATTATTGAGCAGAAAATGGTTGCGCTTAAAGAACAAGAAGTAGGTTTTAAAGCAATGTTTTTGGAGATGGTAAATTCTGAAGAATATACGGGTTTAATTACGGCAGAAATGAAAGAACGTACTTTAGCATATGTAAACACCACGCTTAAATATTTTGCAGGCAAGCAATATTTCGACCAAGAATTAGAAGTTTTTTTTACTGCTTTGAACGATTTTCTCTACCTGATTTCCGAAAAGCATAGTAACGCCAAAAGAGAACTACTCAATTTTGAAGTTAGTTTAGAAACAACCGTATTAACGGCCTAAAACAAAGCCCGATTCAAACTAGAATCGGGCTATTTTTTTTATTCTACATCATGGTTCTTCTGCAATTGCCCATCTCGTGTATTTTTTTGCACAGTGATGGCCCCAAATAAAGAGAGGAGAAAAGCAAAAGCGTAAAAACCTTTTTCACTTGGAAGCAATGTTGCGTTCCATAAGCCAATTACCAACAAGGCAATGGTTAATAGTGTAGAAAACCAGCTCAATCCGTAGTAGATTTCAGTTACCGGAACGCCTTCTAATTTGTCGCGTACGGCCTTTTGAAGTGATACTACGGCAAATAAACCGAACATAAGCACGGTAAAGTAATATCCTTTTTCATTTAATAGCATTTCGGAACGCCATAGGCCTACAATAAAGCCAATCATTCCAACGCCCAAAGCAATCCAAGAAGCTGCAATAAAGGCATTTGATGGTTTTTGATTCATTTTCGCATTAATTATTTATAATGAATGTATAAAAAGAAATGGAAAATGCAAAAATCATGCGAGGTTAAGAATCCACAAATAAAATAAATGCTATATTAGAGTTATGCAAACACTGCTCACATCTGCTCAGATGCGTCAAGCGGATGAATTTACCATTGAAAATTTGCCTATTGCTTCCATCGATTTGATGGAAAAAGCAGCACGGGCATTTGTACAGGCTTTCCTGCGGGATGAATTTGATACCAATAAAAGTATCGCAGTTTTTTGTGGTACAGGAAATAACGGTGGCGATGGTTTGGCAATCGCAAATTTGCTTTTAACCAACGGCTATGAAAATATCAAGGTGTACCTGGTTAATTTTAGTGCCAAGCAAAGTGCCGATTACAGCATCAATTTTCAGCGTATCTCGGAAAGAAGGGTAAAAAAAATAGAAATCAATACCGCTTCCGATTTAAAAAATATTCGTGTCGATATCATTATCGACGCCATTTTAGGTTCGGGTTTAAACAAGCCTTTATCAGGGGAATATGCTAGTTTGGTGCAGGCCATCAATAAATGGAATAGGAAAGTTTATTCGGTAGATGTGCCTACAGGTTTTTTTGCCGAAGGGCCCTTACCTCCGGATTTAATTTGTATCAAAGCTTACAAAACGATTTGTTTTCAACGGCCTAAGATTAATTTTTTCTTTCCGGAATCGGTGCAAGCTACCGAAACTTTCGAAGTGGTCGGCATTGGCCTAGATGAAGTATTTATCCAAAATCAAGCATCCGCTTTTCAAGTGGTTCAGGCAAGTGATGTTTTGCAACGAATAAAAAGACGCCCTTTGTTTAGTCATAAAGGAACCTATGGACACGCCTTAATCATAGCCGGAAACACCAACACCATGGGCGCAGCCTTACTCTCCTCAGAAGCGTGCCTACATGCAGGGGCGGGTTTGGTAACCGCTTGTATCCCGCAGAGCGGATTAACCGCATTAAACACCCGGATACCGGAGGTAATGGCAATCGTTAGGGATGAAAATACGCGTATCCAAAACACAGCAAAATATCATTCCATTACGATTGGCCCAGGTTTAGGGACCTCAAGCGAAAATGAGCAGTTTTTAGCGGCATTAATCGAGGAAGAATTACCCCTAATTGTGGATGCTGATGCCCTAACGCTTTTAGCCAACAACAAAGAATTGCTTGACAAGCTGCCTAGAAAATCAATTCTTACGCCACATATGAAAGAATTTGATCGTTTATTTGGCGAACACGCAGATTGGTGGAGCAGAGTGCAAAAAGCATCAACAGAAGCAAAAAACAGGGGGATTGTTCTGGTGCTTAAAAATCAATATACCTTTATTTGCACACCGGAGGGCAATATATTCCTAAACCCAACCGGCAATCCGGCCATGGCGCAAGCAGGAATGGGAGATGTTTTAACGGGCGTAATAACCGCCTTTATTGCACAAGGATATTCAAATGCTGACGCAGCCATGTTAGCATGCTATTTGCATGGAAAAGCAGGAGATACCTTGGGAGAACAAAATTTTGTGGTTTCGGCTAGTCAAGTGGCAACGCAATTATCCAAAGAGTTGAAAAACATTTTTTTCTAGTGAAACGATAACAAAGAATTTGTTCGCAGACCAATGGCATAAAACCTTAAGAAAATAACGTAATAATCAAGAAACATGAGTACGGAAAAAAAAGAATACACCTTAAAAGAATTGATTGCTGAAACGGCTGAAAACCAACAAGAAAATGATTTTTTTGAATTGGAGAAACCCGCTTTGCTGGAAATAAACCTAAAGGGTCAAAAAATTATGGCAAAGGCAGGTTCCATGGTGGCCTATTTAGGAAATATCGATTTTAAGCGCGAAGGCCTATTAAGCAAAGGTTTAGGAGGCTTAATCAAAAAAGCAATCTCGGGCGAAGGAACATCCTTAATGCATGCAGCGGGTACAGGTAAATTGTACTTAGCCGATGAAGGTAAAAAAGTGAAGATAATTAAATTGCAAAACGAATCAATTTTTGTGAATGGAAACGATGTTTTAGCCTTAGAAGATTCCATCCAAAATGAGATAAAAATGCTTAAAAGTATTGCGGGTATGATTAGTGGAGGCCTATTTCAAGTAAAGCTTTCGGGTTCGGGCTACATTGCTATTACGACCCATGGCGAGCCAATTCTATTGCGCGTACATGCGAATCAACCCGTATACACCGACCCACATGCAACAGTAGCTTGGTCCGAAAACCTATCGCCAAATATTAAAACGAATTTAACTTTTGGTTCTTTTATTGGACGTGGAAGTGGAGAATCTTTACAATTGGAGTTTTTTGGCGAGGGCTGGGTATTGGTGCAGCCATACGAAGAAGTAAAATATGCGCAAAAATCGCATTAAGAAAATTAAGGGCCAATTTCACGTAAATTGGCTTTTTTATTTTAGTGCAGCACTAACGGCCTAATTTTTCATATACTTTCATCCAAACCTCATCGGCGGGTTGTACCGCATTTACCAAAGCATACTGTTTCAATGCAATTTCAATGGCCTCTATTTCTAAGCGAATTTCTGGATAAAGGTTAGCAAAGCCTTGCACATTTGTACGCTCTGCGGTCGATAAAACGCCCAAAACGTACAATTCCAGTATGCCAGATTCGATGTAAGCTTTTAAGTTCTCCACGCTCAATTAAAATTTTTCCTCAACTCCGTTATCGCCAATCGAACGCGAGTTTTAACCGTTCCTAAAGGTATTTGTAGCTTTTCTGCAGCTTCAGTTTGGGTAAAACCCTGATAATAAACTAAATTAAGGACATCTTGTAATTCGGGTCTCAGCTCGTTAACAAGTTGCTTAACACCCAAAACATCCGGATTATAGCTTACCTGATGCTGCTCTTCTATACTATGTACGTTATTTTCAAGGTCTTGGTTTTTGAGGGTGTTCTTAAAATCTCTTGAGCGAAGTTTGTCAATGGATAAATTACGGGCAATATTCATCATCCAAGTAAATAAACGGCCTTTCGAATTGTCGTAATTACAGGCAGATTGCCAAATTTTTACAAAGGTTTCTTGTAAAACATCTTTAGCGAGTTCGGTATCGGGAATAATGCGCGAAATAACACCGTATAAAGATGCCGAATACATCTTATAAAGCGTTTTTAAAACCACTGGGTTTTGCTTTTGTAAACCTAAAATAAGTTCCGGCTCAGATAGAGGTAATTTTTTCAATGCATTCGGGCTTAGTGCTAATATACAATTCGCACGGTAAATAACAAAAAAACCTAGTTATCCACCTGCATTCAGAACCAACAAATTACGTTATACAATCCCTTCAATCGGGAATAAGTGTTTTTCCGCATGGTATGATGAACGTACCAAAGGGCCACTTTCTACATATTTTAATCCTTTGCTTAAGCCCACTTCTTTGTACATGGCAAAGGTATCTGGATGAATCCAGTCTACTACCGGATGGTGGCTGCGTGTAGGTTGTAAATATTGCCCTAACGTTAAAATATGCACACCATTAGCTACTAAGTCGTCCATTGCCTCAAAAATATCTTCTTCAGTTTCGCCCAAACCTAGCATAATGCCCGTTTTTGTACGCAATCCAAATTCTGATATCCTTTTTAAAGCCTCTAAACTTCGGTCGTATTTTGCCTGTATACGCACCTGACGGGTTAAGCGTTTCACCGTTTCCATGTTGTGCGAAACTACCTCTGGGCGCTCCTCTAATACACGGTATAGATTATCCCATTGGCCTTTAAAATCCGGGATCAATGTTTCTAACGTAGTAATTGGACTTTCTCTGCGGATGGCTTGTAACGTTTCAGCCCAAATAATAGAACCACCATCTTTCAAGTCATCACGGTCAACCGATGTAATTACACAATGCTTAACACCCATTAATTTTACCGAGTTTGCCACGCGATTTGGCTCATCCACATCTACCGCCAAAGGTCGGCCAGTTGCAACGGCACAAAATGAACAACTACGTGTACAAATATTACCCAAAATCATAAATGTAGCTGTACCAGCACCCCAACACTCGCCCATATTCGGACAATTTCCACTCTCGCAAATCGTATGTAATTTATGCGTATCCACTAAACTACGCACTTGCGCGTATTCTTTCCCAACAGGCAATTTTACGCGCAACCAATCCGGTTTACGTTTTACTTCAGTTTCAGCAGGTACTACAGGTAATCCAATCATGGGGCAAAGTTAAACAATCCAAGTCAAAACTTAGAATTCTAAAATGTTTGCGGCTTGTAAATTCATGCAGAAAGCGCTTTAAATAAATTGGAAAGATACTTCTCTGCTCCAAACAAACAGCAGCCCGTCTTTCCGTTTTATCTTTTTGGCTTTGAAATAGTGTAAAATGAAACAAAATGCAGCCAAAAAGGATGCCACTCCAAAACGGTTTAGGGAACAAAAGTCTGTAAAATAAACGCAGATTTTCCCGGCAAAAGCTGGTGAAAAATACAAGGGCTTAAAAAATGCGGTTTCAAAATGAATTAATTCTAATTTTTGCGCAATTTTTTAACTTTTTGAGGGTTTAAAATTCGTGGCAACTAGAAAACTATTTTAAATTTGCAACAGCTTTAAGATAAAATGACAAAAAAGAAAAAGACAGTTGGTAAAACTGACACAGATGTAATTCTGATTGGAGCGGGCATAATGAGCGCCACGCTCGGTGTTTTGTTAAAAGAATTAGAACCCAACTTAAGTATCGAAATTTACGAGCGTTTAGACGTTGCAGCAGCCGAAAGTTCTGATGCATGGAATAACGCAGGTACTGGGCATTCGGCTTTTTGTGAGTTAAATTATACTCCTGAAAAGAAAGACGGTACCATCGAAATTAAAAAGGCTATTCAAATTGCCGAAAATTTTGAAGTATCCAAACAATTTTGGGCATATCTAATCGAAAAGGGATTAATTAGCAATCCCGAAAACTTTATTCGTAAAATCCCGCACATGAGTTTTGTTTGGGGTAAAAAGAATATCGAATATCTTAAAAAACGTTACGAAGCATTAAGCACGTGTAACCTGTTTAACGACATGGAATACACCGAAGATGCCGCATTGATTCAGAACTGGGCACCATTAATTATGGAAGACCGTAAAAAAACTGATAAAGTGGCTGCAACCAAAATGGACATCGGTACCGATGTTAACTTCGGCTCGCTTACACGCGATATGTTCAATTATCTTAAAGGTCAAGAAAAAGTTAAGCTTCATTTTAATCACGAAATTCGCGATTTAAAGAAAAATAAAGAAGGAAACTGGGTTGTAAAAGTTCGCAATTTAGATACCAAAGAAAAGCAAAATCGCACAGCTAAATTTGTATTCATTGGTGCCGGAGGCGGTTCCTTACCGTTACTAGAAAAATCGGATATTGAAGAAGGAAAAGGTTTTGGCGGTTTCCCAGTAAGCGGACAATGGCTAAAATGTACCAACGAAGAAATTATTGCCAAACACCATGCAAAAGTGTACGGTAAAGCTAGCGTGGGCGCACCACCAATGTCGGTACCGCATTTAGATACCCGCATGATTAACGGTAAACAAGCCTTGCTTTTTGGTCCTTATGCAGGTTTTTCTACTAAATTTTTGAAAAACGGCTCATATCTCGATTTACCAAAATCGATTAAGTTTAATAACATCCGCCCGATGATTTCGGCAGGTTTAAGCAACATCGATTTAACAAAATATTTAATCGAACAAGTACGCCAATCTCCAGAGGACAGATTAGAGGCTTTAAAAGAATATTTACCAAGTGCTCAGTTAAAAGATTGGGAATTGGAATATGCAGGCCAACGCGTTCAAGTAATTAAGAAAGATGAGAAAAAAGGCGGAATTTTAGAATTCGGTACAGAGGTGGTAAGCGCTGCCGACGGATCTATAGCTGCTTTATTAGGCGCATCTCCAGGTGCTTCAACAGCGGTTTCAATTATGTTAGAATTGCTAAGTCGTTGCTTTAAAGAGGATTTAGCGACTGCTGAATGGCAGGCTAAAATTGTAGAAATGATTCCTACCTACGGTAAGGAGCTCGCAAAAGACACGGAACTATCAAAAGCAACGAGAAGTAGAACCTCGAAGATTTTGAAAATAGAAAATGCATAAAAAAAATACCGCTGAAAAGTCTCTTACAAAAGAAATACTTTTCAGCGGTTTATAATTTTGTCGAAAATAAAGCGAATTAAGCGGCAATTACCTCGGCAACCTCTTCGGCAGAAATATCGCTATGCGATGCCTCCAAAATACAATCCCCATTTTTAATTAATAAAATTTGTGGCGATTGATGCGCTACCTGAAACAATTCGGCAATTTCATTAGAGATTTCCCGGTAAGCAATTAAATCCAAAAAATACAAATTAGTTTCTTGCGGAATCACATCCCAGTTGAACTCGAAATTACGTTTCGCCATCATGCTAATAGAGCAGCGGGTACTGTGCTTAAAAATAAGCGAATAGCCCTCGGCATTTTTAATTTCGTTTAATTGTTCTAGAGAAGTGAGATTAAGCCAATTCATTTTTGTAGTTATGGGGTGTAAATGAGCGCTATTTGAGTAAAATATTAGTTTCTTCTACTTTTTCCTTCAGGATATGAGCTATATGCCGGGCATAGTTTTGACGAACAAGATTGTAAGATGGTACAGGTACAAACGACCGCCAATAATAGAATGGCTAATTTCTTCATGAATGATTAATTTTAATGCTCTAAGATAGTAATACTTTATGAATTAATTTAAATAGTAGCCGAAAAATCAGCCATTTTGATTGCTGTAATGGCAGCTTCGTCGCCTTTGTTACCATGCTTTCCTCCAGCGCGATCCTGCGCTTGTTCCAAATTATCAGTGGTTAAAACACCAAAAATAACAGGCTTGCTATATTTAATGGAAACATTAGTTACACCGTTTGCAACCGCATCACAAATGAAATCGAAATGTCTGGTTTCGCCTTGGATAACGCAACCCAAACAAATAACCGCATCTACATCGTGTCTTTTACTCAATAAAATATCGGCTGCGCCTGATAATTCAAATGTTCCAGGAACTGGAATTGAAACAATGTTTTCTTCTTTTACGCCGTTTTCTAGTAACGTTTTTAACGCACCGTTGTATAATGCGCCTGTAATTTCAGCATTCCATTCGGCCACTAGAATGCCAAAGGTATAATTCGCTCCATTCGGAACCGTTGTATGTGAAAAATCTGATAGATTTTTTAGTTGTGTAGCCATAAAGCAAAGATACTGTTAAGCCTCAAATGTTAAAAGGAAAACTGTTGGTTTGATGTAAGATTTAAAGCACTACAAAGGCTTGTTTGCATGTAATATGATTTTTTGGTGTAACGTGTTTACTTTGAATGGTTTGCCAACCACATCATTTGCGCCAGCCATTAAAGCGGTTTCTTTATCTTTATCCAATACGCCAGCCGAGAAGGTAATAATGGGAATCTGTTCTTTCCCCGGTATATGGCCTAAGCGGATTTTCTTAATCGCTTCCAAACCGTTCATAACCGGCATATAGGTGTCCATTAAGATTAAGTGGAAGTCATTTTCTTTTAAAATATCTAAAGCTTCTTGCCCGTTTTCTACTACGGTGGTTTCAACATCCCAACGGGTTAAAATTTTAACAATTAAGAATTTATTAATTTGATTATCCTCCGCAATTAATACTTTGTATCCTTTTAACGAGGTTAAGAGATGCTCCTCACTGTGTGTTTGTTCAATTTTTTTGTCTTTAACAAATTCGTACCAGCGGGTAAAGGTAAACGTGCTTCCTTTGCCCTCTTCGCTTACTACATTTAACATTCCACCTTTCAGTTCCGTTAGTTTTTTAACAATGGATAAGCCCAATCCAGTTCCACCGTAATGCATTACCGATTGATCTTCGGCCTGTTCAAATGAATCAAAAATCTTACTTAAATTTTCTTGAGAAATACCAATTCCGGTATCAATTACACTGAACTCAATTTGAACGTTGTTGCTTTTTTTGTTTTTTACTTTGGCAGCAAGTGTTACGCTTCCAACCGAGGTAAATTTAATCGCATTGCTTAATAAATTCAATAGTATTTGATTCAGTCTTAAAGAATCGGCCACAATAATATCCGGTAATTCGGGATCAATGTCGGTTAAGAGTTGAATGTTTTTTTCAATCGCTCTGATTTTAAGTAGGTTGATGGCGTTTTCAATTAATAATTTAATATCCATTTCGGCAAAATGGATTTTAAATTTACCTGCCTCAATTTTCGAAATATCTAGAATATCGTTTATGACGCCTAATAAAGAATCGGATGAAATAGTTAAAAGATTTACTATTTCTTTTTGAGCATCATCTAGATTGCTTTTTTCCAATAAGTGGACCAACCCAATAATCCCGTTTATCGGTGTGCGAATTTCATGACTCATATTTGCCAAGAAATTTTCTTTCGCACGTTTGCCTTGTTCTGCTTCTTCTTTGGCTTTTATGAGCTCTCTTTGAATAAGTTCTAGCTGACGGTTTTTTTCTTTAATTTGGCGTTGGCTGCGGGCTAATTGAAGAAACGAGTCTACTTTTGCAGAGGTAATGTAGGGATCTAATGGTTTGTATAGATAATCGATTGCCCCAACATTTAATCCTTTAATGGCGTATTTAGCTTCAAATGAAATTGCGGTAACAAAAATGACCATAATTTCTTTTGTTCGCGGATTATTCTTTAAAATTTCAACCAATTCAAAACCATCCATCCCTGGCATTTGAACATCAACAAGCGCAATGGCAATGTCTTTTTCCCAACAAATGCGCAAGGCTTCATTTGGAGAGGTGGTTGTTATAATATTGGTATCGTGATTAAATAAGAGTGCTTCGAGGGCTACTATATTTTCTTGTTTGTCATCAACAATTAGGAGATTAAGTTTATTCATAAGGTTGACTTTAACTTAGATAATTTTTTGATAGATGTTTTTATGGCGATCAATTATTTTAAATCGTTTTGCAAACTCAGAATCGCGAATAGTTTCTTTGCTTCCTAAGCATAAAAAACCAAAGGTAGTTAAACTGTTGTAAAAGAGTTCGATTACTTTATTTTGCAGTTCAGTATTGAAATAAATTAACACATTGCGACAAGATATAAGCTGAAACTCATTAAACGGGTTATCCGAAACTAAATTGTGAGAGGCAAATAAGCAATTCTTTTTTAAACTCCGATTAATTAAAGCAGCATCGTATTGGGCTGTATAGTAATTTGAAAGAGAGTATTTTGGTTCGGTGGCAAGGTAATTTTCAGAATAGAGTTTCATTTTCTGCAAATTATAAATACCTGCTTTTGCTTTCTCTAAAACTTTTCCATTGATGTCGGTTCCGTAAAAAAATGTACGATCATATAAGTTTTCTTCTTGAAAAAGAATGGAGAAAGAGTATAATTCTTCGCCAGTAGAGCAACCGGCGTTCCATACCTTTATGTGCGGATATGATTTTAAATACGGAAGAATATTTTTTTTTACGGCAATGAAAAAAGGAGCGTCGCGGAACATTTCGGTTACATTGACGGTAATACTTTCTAAAAAGGTGTCGAAATAGGAGGAGGTATTTGTGAGTTGATTTTTTAAATCAAAAATACTCCACTTCTGATTATTCAAAATGAGGTTAACACGCCTTTTAAGAGAGGCCTGCGCATAGTTTCCGAAATCGAAACCGTGGATATTTTTAATTAGCTCAATTAAATCTTTCAGTTCCGATGAAGAAATTTCATAGTTGTTAATGGGTTGCTTGTTCATCGTTAACTGAGCCAAACCCGCATCATGGATACGAGCTTATCAATGTCTACTGGTTTTGAAATATAATCGTTGGCTCCGGCTTTAATGCATTTTTCGCGATCGTTTTTCATCGCTTTTGCGGTTAATGCAATAATAGGCAACTTGGCCGTTTTTTTATTTTTACGAATGTGTTGCATGGTTTCGTAACCGTCCATTTCGGGCATCATGATGTCCATTAATATCAGATCGATTTTTGAATGACTCTCCAATTGTTTTAAGGCCTCCGCACCATTATTAGCTACTACAACATTCATTTTATACGCTTGAAACGCACTTGAAAGCGCGAAAACATTTCGCATATCGTCGTCTGTAATTAAAATAGTTTTATTGCTGAGGGTTTTTTCTAAACTATGACTCGATTTCTTTCTGCTCTCAATCACAGGCGCGTACATTTCAACAGGTTGATCAGATTGATTTTGGAGTTTGTTAATGAATAGACTTACTTCATCTAACAATCGATCGTTCGATTTTTCTGTTTTCATGACCATGGCATCCGTATCTTTCAAAATATGCGCCATTTGTTCTTTGTCAAGCTCCATCGCCGTATTGATGATGATGGGTAAATGTTGCAACGATGGATCCGATTTCAGTTTGTCCAATAGGGCAATACCAGAAATATCGGGCAAGACTAAGTCTAAAACAATGCAATCAAAGCCTTGTTGCTGGAGCGCTTTTAAGGCTGCCTCTCCCGTACGAACCACCGAAACATTTATGCCTTTTTCAAAAAGCTGAGCCTTTAAAATGCTGGCTTCTTTTGCTTGATTATCAATGATTAAGATGTTTTTTAAGGCCTTAGGATCTTCTTGGATTAAGAGATTAAATGCCCGATCCAAACTTTCCTTTTCTACTGGTTTCTTTAAAAAACCAATAGCTCCTTCTTTTTTAGCTTGAATTGGTTTTTCATCGCCTGCCGACATCATGTGGATGGGGATGTGTTTTGTCTCAGGATTTTCCTTGAGTGCTTTTAATACGCTCCATCCATCCATTACCGGTAGCATTACATCTAGCACGATGGCGTCGGGGAGTTCTTTTTGCGCTATTTCTAAGCCTACATCGCCGCTATAGGCTACCATGGGATTGAAGCCTTTGTCAAGCGCATAATCTTTTAAAACAGAGGCAAATGTTTCATCGTCTTCGATAATTAGCAATGTACTACCTTTTTTGGGCCTTTCATGTGAATCTGAACGGATAATAACTTCTTTTTCTACATGGATTTCTTCTTCTTCCCCCTCTTTCGGTGATTCGATTACGAGGTTTTGTGGCAAGAATAGGGTAAAGGTGCTGCCAACTGATAATTCGCTTTGTACCTGAATTTCTCCTCCTAAAATAGCGGCTAATTCCTTGCTGATGGATAAGCCTAATCCAGTACCACCATATTTTCGGCTGGTTGAGCCGTCTTCTTGTTGAAAAGCTTCGAAAATGATGTTTAATTTTTCTTTTGAAATACCAATTCCAGAATCCTTTATCTTAAAATAGAGTGGCTGTTCCGCTGCATTTTTAAGTCTATTTCTTTTGCACTCTGCCGGGTTTGCTAGACCCATTTCAAGAGAAACATGACCATGTTTTGAAGTAAATTTAAAAGCATTTGATAACAAATTTTTAATGATTTGCTCAAGCCGTACCTGATCCGTATGAAAAGTGGCAGGTAAACTTTGCTCAAGCTTCATTTCGAACGTTATATCTTTCTGTTTGGCAATTTCAGCGAAAAGTGCCGTCATATTTTCTTCGATCGTGTGCAAGTTGATATCTTGCAGGTGGAGGTCTATATTGCCCGATTCTATTTTAGAAAGATCTAAAATGTCGTTGATCAAATTTAATAAATCGCTTCCTGCATTGCGAATTACACCCGCATATTTAACCTGCTCGTTGGTTAAATTAAGTTGTTGGTTTTCATGGAGTATTTGCGCTAAAATTAAAATACTATTTAAAGGAGTGCGCAGTTCATGACTCATGTTGGCTAAAAACTCCGATTTATACTTATTGCTTAGCTCCAGTTCTTCGGCTTTTGCGCTGATGGATTCGTTCGCTTTATTAATTAATTCATTGCGTTCCTCCAACAGAAGCGCTTTTTCCTCCAACTCGGCATTGGCATGCTGAAGTTCTTCTTGTTGTACTTTAAGTTCTTCTTCCGATGCCTGTAAGGCTTCCGTTTTATGTAATAGTGCCTCATTGGTACTGTACAGTTCTTCTTTTTGGGCGGTTAATTCAATCGATTGTTGTTTGGTTTGTTCAAACAATTGTTGCAGTTTTTTGAGCCCGATGGCACGATTTAATGCAATGCCAATACTATCGCTGAGGGTTTTAATTAACTCAATATTCTTTTCTTCCGGAGGATTTATAAAACCGAATTCTAGCACCGCAAGGATTTTGTCTTCAAATGAAATGGGTAGAATAAATAAAGTCAAAGGACTGATTGTTCCCAATCCTGATTGGATGTGTAGGTAGTTGTTGGGGATATTTTCAATCAATTTTGGTTTTCTTTCCAAAGCCGTTTGTCCTACCAAGCCATCGCCTAATTTGAATGAGGTTATTCCGTTTTCCGGATAGGCAAACGTTGCTGAAAGTTCCATTCGCTGATTGTGCTCGTTGAGGATGAAAATGCCTCCCATCTGCGCGCCTAGTTGATTACAAAGTGCTGTCACAATATTGGATGATAGTTCATCTACTTTTTGCTGTCCACGAATAGATTGATTAATAATGGCCGCCTGACTGAGGTGCCAATTGTTGTATTCGTTCTGTGCAGATATTTCGGCTAAGTGTGTGTTTTTCTGCAGAATTTCTGTTTCTATTTGTTTTTGACGCGTAAAAGTGCTGCGGATGTAGCGCAAGAGAAACAAAATCAAACCAAAAATAATAATGGAACTGCCTAAAACGATGATAATGGTTTTGTCGCTACTTTTTTGCCAATATTCTTTTCTTTCCCTTAAAAGTAAAAGTTCACTATCAATCAGCTCGTCGTTTAATTTCAGGAATTCAATTTTTAGATCTTCTCCCTCATTGCTTAGCGCGATATCGAGTGGATTATTAATTCTTTCTTCGAGATTGCTAAGTTTTAAATGAATGAGGGATTCTATTTTTTTGCTTATTTTTTTGTGTTTGGGATTTTGAATAAGTGCCGATAATTGCGAAACCGCGGGTAATAAATCCTCACTCGAAATTTTGTACGCTCTTAAGTGTTTACTGTCTTTATTTAACAAATAACCGCGAAGACTAGCCTCGGTGTTTACCAAGTCGAGCTCAATTTTTTGAGCAACTCTAATAACATCATTGGTGTGATCAACGGCTGCGGAACTTTTAGAAAGCGATTGGATACTTAAGTACGAACTAAGTGCCGATATAAACACAAATAATAGCGTAATGGCAAACCCATTTAGTACTTGTTGTTTGAAGTTTAGTTTAATCATTTTTAATTCTATGTATCAATAATGTAGAATATGGTAGATGTATTCTGTCTTAAAGATACTAGAGAAAATAGAAATATTCGTATTTTGATTAAACTTTAGCTATTCATTTGTCCCATAGAGGCAGCAAATGTAGCGCCAATGGGGATTATTTTTTCTTGAATCCAAATTTGATTTCGATCGTATTTCGTGATTTTATTTTTGGCAACAATAAAAGCTCGATGGCATCGAATAAAGTCTGTTTTGGGTAGTAATTCAACCAACTCATGTATGGTTATGCGTGTGCTGATGAGGCCATGTGCAAGCTGAATTTGGGTGTAATTTCCGGAGGCCTCCACAAACAAAATCTCCCCAAAAACAACCTTTATTTGTTCGTAACCATCTTTCACAAAAATGTAATCCGCATGGTTGTCGGTTTTTTGGTTGCGTAAATTAAAAAGTTCTTGCGCTTTATTGCAGGCCTTTAGAAAACGCGATAATGAAAAAGGCTTTAACAAGTAATCAATTGCATCTAATTCAAAACTTTGAACGGCATGCTCGGTATATGCAGTAGTAAAAATAACCATGGGTGGGTTTTTCAAACTTTTTAAAAAGTCTATTCCACTTATATCGGGCATTTTGATGTCCAGAAACAACAAATCGACCGGGTGTTCCAACAAGTACGCATTTGCTTCAAAGGCATTTGTGAATACGCGTGTCAAGTTCACAAAAGACACTTTTTCGGCATGCGATTGAATTATATCGAGCGCAATGGGCTCATCATCTATGGCTATTGCAAGCATGCATTTAAACGGATAATTTGCAATATACAACTTGTTTTATTCTAATACCAAGGTTAAGTGCACAAAGAACTCGGTAGCCGTTTCGCGAATAACCAGCTCGTGTTTTCCGAAATACAATAAATTCAGACGTTGCTTAACATTTTCCAGTCCAATCCCACTTTTTAGTTTTTCGGGGTCGTTGTCAGATTTTAAATAGATGCTGTTGCTGATATCAAAAAATAAGCTATTATCCTTGGTTTGTAAACTGATTTTGATGTATGAAGGTTGTTGCAAGCTAATGCCGTGCTTAAAAGCATTTTCAATAAAGGGTATTAATAACATGGGCGTAATTTGCAGGTTGTTAAATTGCTCTTGAATGCTGCAATCAATTTTGATATCCGCAGAGCGCGATGTACGGAGCTTTTGTAAATCGATGTAGTTGTTGAGGTATTCAACTTCGCGCGATAGGGGGATTTTATCCAGTGTGTTTTCGTGTAGCATAAAACGCATCATGTCGCCCAGTTTCTGAATGCCTTCTCCCGTACGCTCGGCATTTTCCTGCAAAGCAGTTCCAAACAAAGTGTTTAACGCATTGAACAAGAAATGTGGGTTTATTTGCGATTTAAGAAAGTTTAAACTCGCATCCGATTTTCCTAATTCGGTTTTTAACTGTTGAATTTGACTGAATTTCTCAAATTTGTTTTTGTAGATAAACCAGGCAAGCGGGGTAGCTAAGAAGATTAAGCTCACACAAGTTAAGGCAATCGTAATCGGGAAAACTTCGCCATAGTTCATAAAAGGAATAAAGAACAAAGCGAGTGCGGCGCAAATTAAAATAGATATCCCCACATTTCCCCAAAAATAGCGACCAAATGCTTTGTATTTTTTTCTTAAAGCTGGAATGGTGTCGTAAATAGAATAAAAGGTAACCAGAATATTTATGGGCGGAATGACCAACCATAAGATTAAGGGCGAGTAATTTGAATTTTCGGCCAATAAAACGGCAAATATGATTAACGAAATACCCCAAATACGCGTAGCCACAAATATTTCTTGAATAATAGAGGGTTCGTATCCTTTTAAAAATGCACGTTTTGATAGCCATTCCTGTCCTTTTTCATTAAAAAATGTATATGCTACAAACAATAAATGCATAAACACAATAAAAATAAAGGCCTTTGTAAAGAAGATTGCATAGGCGCGATTTAGGCTCATGTATTGCACCAAAATATATGCTTTCGAATAGGTATTGGCTACCATCCAAAGTAAAATAGTAGAACCTGTTATGATCAATGATACGAGCACGTTTTGTACAATTTTCTCTCGGTTCATGAGTTGAGGAGAAATAAAGAAACTGTAGAGCAAGAAGCTGACATACAGTAAACTGCATTTGAATGTTTGTGGGATGAAATAGTTCGTCAAAACATTGTATCGGATTTTTTCCTCAATAAAAAAGTAGCTGTTCGGACTGTCATAAGCAGTTAAGGAACAAATGTTAATAAGTGCCAGGATGTAAACCGAAGTGGCAATCCAAAATTCAAGGCGATTGAGGCTTTTAGTTTTCATTTTTACTGTATTGTTTTTACTTGCTGCAATTTTACGAATGATTTAAAAAGGAAATTTTAAAATGTGATGAATCATCCATAAAATGTGATGGACATGAAATACAAAAGGGAAAACGCTAAAATGTAAACAGATGTTAAATGTATCAAAGGCTTCAAAAAAGATAGTACCTTTATCTCCTAATACGGAAAAATTAAAAAACATTATGGTAGTTTACGGCATTCCCAATTGCAATACAGTAAAAAAAGCAATCGATTGGTTAAAAGAAAATAACCTAGAATTTGAGTTTCATGATTTTAAAAAGAAGGGGATAAGCCCCGAAAAATTAAATCAATGGTGTGCCACGTTTGGCTGGGAAGTTGTTTTAAATAGAAAAGGTCTTACATGGAAAAAGTTAAGCAAAGAGCAACAAGCGGAAATAAAAAGTCAGGAAGATGCTGTGGCATACTTATTGCAAAATACCAGTGCCATTAAACGTCCAGTGATAGAAAAAGATAACGACGCAGTATTCATTGGTTTTGATGCCGACAGTTATTTAAAATTACTATCTTAGGTGATACTTAGTCTTATTAAAAGCACATTTAAACCTTAATCTATCTTTGAAAATGCAACGAATTATTATCCTCTTATTTTGCCTGCTTCCATTTGGTGCTTTTGCGCAAACAAGTACAGGAACGGTTTTCGATTACGGAAAGCGAACCGCCAGTTTGCCGGGCGTAAATGTTCGGAATTTAACCAATCACCATGTAACCACCACCAGCAAAGACGGTAAATATACCATAGCTGCTAAAGTGGGCGATTTACTTGAGTTTTCTTTAGTAGGGTACCATACCGATACCCTTTACCTGCTTAATTTACAAGCGCGCAAGGTGTATTTACCTTCGAAAGAAAATACGTTGAATGATGTAACCGTAACAGGTGTGAAAATTAATAGCGAGATTGCTAATTATAAGGACCCAAACGCAGAAGCCTATGTACCCATTAATACCGGGGGAAACTTAGATCGTAAAGACATGAACGATAAAGTTGGTGGTGTAAACCTAAGTTTAGGGTATGGCCGTTATAAAAGGCAAAAACAAAAAGAGGCCGCTTTAGAAGAAAAAGATAAGTACAATCAAGAAATAGATTATAATTTTTCGCAGATGGTAGTCGGCAATTTAACCAAGTTGGAAGGACAAGCATTAAAAAACTTTATGGTTTTGTATCGCCCAACAGTAGAAGCCGTTAAAGCGCAGCGTCCTTTCCCATACAATTACTATATTTCAAAGTCATTTTCTGCGTGGAAAAAGTTAACGCCAAAACAACAAAAGTTAGAAGATTTACCTAATCTGAACGCCAATTAGCCATTTAAAAACGTAAAAAGTAACAATTTAAGCACAAATACTCCTATTTGTGCTTATTTTTTATCTTTACAATTCAAACTAGCTTTTTATGAACTTAAAACTAAACCAACTTTTACCATTCGGTTTAGCCTGCTGTTTGTTGACGTTAAAGTCAGCCGCACAACAGCCAGGCACCACCACAAATTACAATCCTTCAGAAGCATTCGGCCCTCTGTTTTACACCAGCAATGGAAACGAATTTAGATCTGCAAACGGAGCTCCTGGAGCCAAATATTGGCAAAATAGAGCCGATTATACCATTTCAGCCAATTTAGACGACACAAAAAACTTGGTTACCGGTGTGATATCAATCACCTATAAAAATAACAGTCCCGATAAATTGCCGTATTTATGGTTGCAATTGGATCAAAATACGTTTAAAGGAGATTCGCGCGGTAAAGCCATTACACCATCGCGCAGTCGTTATGGTGCGCAAGGCGAAGCGTTTGTTGGCGGCTATAAAATTGAAAACTTAGCGGTAAACCAAAAAGGTGGAAGCAAATTTTCTTCTATTATTGAAGATACTCGAATGCAAATTCGTTTAGATAAAGCATTGGAGCCAAACGAGGTAATTACCATTAAAATGGATTATTCGTACGTGGTACCTAAGGAAGGTTCGGATAGAACAGGACATTTAACCACCAAAAACGGGGAGATTTTTGCCATCGCTCAATGGTTCCCACGCATGTGTGTGTACGATGATGTACTGGGCTGGAATACCTTACCATATTGGGGTGCAGGTGAATTTTATTGCGAGTATGGCGATATTACTTTTTCGATTACTGCACCGGCTAGTCACATTGTGATGGGTTCAGGCGAGTTGTTAAATCCAAAAGAAGTATTTACGTCAGAACAATTAAGCCGTTGGAATGCCGCTAAAAATAGCGATGCAACCGTGCACATTCGATCGGAGGCAGAAGTGACGGATCCTAAATCACGTCCAAGTACCGATAAATTAACGTGGAAATTTAAGATTTTAAATGCACGTGATGCTGCCTGGGCTTCGTCAAAATCTTTTGTGTTAGATGCTGCACGTATCAATCTTCCAAGCGGTAAAAAATCTTTAGCTGTTTCGGCGCATCCCGTTGAGAGTAACGGCGTAGACGGATATGGACGTGGAGTAGAATATGTAAAAACAACTATCGAACATTATTCGAGCAAATGGTTTGAATATCCGTACCCAATGGCCGTGAATGTGGCTACAAATATTGGTGGAATGGAGTATCCTGGGATTGTTTTCTGTGGTTGGAAAGCAAAAAAAGGAGCTGCTTGGGGTGTAATTGACCACGAGTTTGGACACACCTGGTTCCCAATGATTGTGGGTTCAAACGAACGTAAATATGGTTGGATGGATGAAGGTTTTAATACATTTATCAATGATATTTCAGCGAAAAATTTTAATAAAGGCGAGTATAGCGAACGTCCAACAGATATGAATCGTGTTGGGCAACAATTGATCGGAAATCCGGTTTTTGAAAACATCATGTTAATGCCTGATGGAATGACCGAACGCAATATCGGAATCAATTTATACAGTAAACCAGGATGGGGATTGAACATTTTAAGAGAGCAAATTTTAGGCGAAGATCGTTTTGATTATGCTTTTCGTGAATACATTAAAAACTGGGCTTTCAAACACCCAACACCCGTTGATTTTTTCCGTTCGATGGAAAACGCTGCAGGTGAAGATTTGGCCTGGTTCTGGAGAAGTTGGTTCTTAAATAATTGGAAAATGGACCAAGGTATTGCAGATGTTCAGGAAGTTAAAAAGGACAACCAAAGAGTTGGCTATGCTATTAAAGTAGTAAATTTTGAGAAAATGCCAATGCCAATTATCCTGCAGGTGAAAACCAAAAGTGGTAGAACCGATCTTATTAAAATAGGAGTAGACGTATGGATGAAAAATAACACCTGGTTTGTACCGTACAATACGACGGAAGAAATAGAGTCGGTAACATTAGATCCCAATAAGGTATTGCCCGATTCAAATCCAGCCAACAATGTATGGCCGGCAAGTAAATAACTTGAATTGTACACCAAAAAAGGGGCTACCAAAAGGTGGCCTCTTTTGTTTTTTACACTTTTGTCGGAACAACTAAGCGGTGTGATTTATTGATATATTTGCAACATGGTTGAAACTCAAAAGAATAATCCCTTGCACGGTATTACCTTGCTCAAAATTGTTACCGATTTGCAAGCACATTACGGATGGGAAAAGTTAGATACATTAATTCGCATTAATTGTTTCCACAGTAATCCGAGTATAAATTCAAGCCTTAAATTTTTGCGTAAAACCCCTTGGGCACGTAAGAAAGTAGAAGATTTGTACGTGGATACTTTTGGTAAATAAAGTAAATTCATGAAATTTTTGTCAAGTTATTTCCAAAGCAATATACAAACAGGATAAAACTTTGAATACGAATAACTATTGCGTAATTTTGTGGCGTCAAAAAAAAATCGCTTGTAAAAGCCTTGTTTTGACGAGGTTCAATTAAAAAACAAAATAAAAATATATGTCATCAGTAGAGACTACCTATGTACCTTACAAAGTTAAGGACATTTCACTGGCAGAATGGGGCCGTAAAGAAATCGAATTAGCCGAAGCAGAAATGCCAGGTTTAATGAGTTTGCGTAAAGAATTTGGTCCGTCGCAACCCTTAAAAGGCGCACGTATTGCAGGTTGTTTACACATGACCATCCAAACGGCTGTTTTAATTGAAACCTTAGTAGCTTTAGGAGCAGAAGTTACCTGGTCATCATGCAATATTTTCTCAACACAAGATCACGCTGCTGCGGCAATCGCTGCTGCGGGAATTCAAGTATACGCATGGAAAGGATTAAACGAAGAAGAATTTGATTGGTGCATCGAGCAAACGTTACACTTCGGTCCAGATCGTCAACCATTAAACATGATTTTAGATGACGGTGGCGATTTAACCAACATGGTATTCGATCGTTTCCCAGAGTTAATTCCAGCAATCAAAGGATTATCAGAAGAAACCACTACCGGCGTTCACCGCTTATACGAGCGCATGAAAAACGGAACATTGCACTTACCAGCAATCAACGTAAACGATTCAGTAACAAAATCGAAATTCGATAACAAATACGGATGTCGCGAGTCATTAGTAGACGCAATTCGTCGTGCAACCGACGTAATGATGGCCGGTAAAGTAGCCGTAGTTTGTGGTTATGGCGACGTGGGTAAAGGTTCAGCAGAATCGTTAAGCTCGCAAGGAGTGCGTGTAATCGTAACCGAAATCGACCCAATCTGTGCATTACAAGCTGCTATGGAAGGTTACGAAGTAAAACGCTTAGACACGGCTATTAAAGAAGCAGACATCGTGGTAACCACTACTGGAAACTGCGATATCGTTCGCGAAAAACACTTCCGCGCATTAAAAGACAAAGCAATCGTTTGTAACATCGGGCACTTCGATAACGAAATCGATATGGCTTGGTTAAATGGTGCATATGGCGATACTAAAATCGAAATCAAACCACAAGTAGATAAATATACCATCGACGGAAAAGACGTAATTGTTTTGGCAGAAGGTCGTTTAGTAAACTTAGGTTGCGCAACAGGTCACCCAAGTTTTGTAATGAGTAACTCGTTTACCAACCAAACCTTGGCGCAATTAGAACTTTGGACAAACACAGCCGCTTACGAAAACAAGGTGTATACGTTACCGAAACATTTAGATGAAAAAGTAGCACGCTTGCACTTAGAAAAAATCGGCGTAGAATTAGAAGTATTAGACCAACACCAAGCCGATTATATCGGTGTATCAGTAGAAGGTCCATTTAAATCAGACGAATACAGATACTAATCAAAAACACTCAGCCTCGGCTGAAACACATAATTAAAAGGGAACGGCGAAAGCAGGTTCCCTTTTTTTATTTCGAAAATCAAGGTCCGGTCCTCTTTTTAACGTTAGTCCCGCCTTTTGGTACAAGCTTTTTTGTGAAAGTTCAATTAAAAAACAATTGAAGTAAAACAAAAAAGGCTTTCCCCCTCAGTCGGGTTTAGCAAACAAAAAACAGAAGCATTCAAAAACAAAAAAGCTATCTTTGAAACAAAATAATACGAAAATGAAATTTTTAAGCACCTTAGCCTTCGGTCTTTTTATTGGACTTTTTGCACAAGCACAAACAACACCAAAAAAGGCTACAAGCACTATCATAACTAACAAAACAGTAGAAATAGCCTGCGGCGAATGCCAGTTTAAATTAAAAGGAAAGTCATGTGATTTGGCCGTCAAAATTGATGGAAAAGCCTATTTCGTTGATGGAAAAGATATTGATGATTTTGGCGATGCACATGGAAAACATGGCTTTTGCAATGCCGTAAGTAAAGCCGAAGTAAGTGGCGAAATTGTCAACAATAGGTTTAAAGCAAAAACAATAAAATTATTGCCATCGGGCAAATAAAAAAGAATGGGTTAAAAATTATTCAAACCATTCTTTTTGCAATGTTATTTTTTCGCTTTGTCTTCTTTTACTTTAAAGGCTGGCGCTTCATAATCTTCTGCTCGGTAAGCAGAAGGAATGGTTGTTTCATTTCCATCGCGCATCGCTTTATAATGCGGCGACATAATTTCTACTCCATTTTCATTAAACACATTTTGGATTTCCTGATGAATAATGGAGTAAATAGCCGACATTCTATGCTCATGTGCGGTGTACACATTTAGCTCATAAGAAACATAAAAATCATCTAAGCTGGTTTGCAAAACAAAAGGCTCTTTATCTTCCATCAGGAGTTCGCAGCGCTTTGCAGCCTCAATCAACATCTCATGTACTTTTTTGTGCGGAACATCGTACCCAATGGTTACGGTGGTATGCATAATCAGTCCTTCATTGTCGGCAGCAGAACTATAATTTACGGTATTCCCGTTTAAAATAGCTGAGTTCGGTATAGTGATGATTTCGTGTTTAACCGTTTTTATCCGCGTAACCAGAAATGCTTTTTCAACCACATCGCCGGTAATATCACCAATTTTTACACGATCACCAATTTTAAAAGGGCGCATATAGGTAATTACCAATCCCGCTACAATATTGCTAATAGCGGTCGATGAACCCAAGGAAATTAATATCCCTAGAAAAACTGAAACCCCTTTAAAAATATCGGAATTGGAACCTGGAATAAAAGGCCAAATAACTACCAACATAAAAGCATAAATAATTACTTTAATAATGTTGTAAGTAGGCATGGCCCAGTCGGCATAAAACCCTTTAATCTCTAACTTGCCATTTTCAATTTCGCGTGATAAAAATTTGAAAACTTTATTAATGTATCTAAATACCAATACAATTACGAGGATGGTGATGAGGTTTGGTATAAAGTTTACTACGCTGGTAAAAATGTTTTCAAGAGGGTTTAAAATAAAATTGAGCAAGTGGTCGCCCCAACCTCGACTCCAAGGAAAAATTCTAAATAAGATTGGTAGAGTCAGGTAAATAAGCAGTAAAATAAGAATCGTTTTGAACACGTTAAATGTTCTTCTGAAAATTGAAATCGCACGTGTTTTGGTAATTAATTCATACTCTTTAATCTTAATAGCCTTAATGTTGCTTAATAATTTAAGCGTTAAGAAGTCTAAAAAGCGACTAGAAAACTTATTAATGATGTATATAATAAAACTTAGAATTAGCAGCACTAAAAGCCCTAATCCAGTTCTTTTTAATATTTCTACTGTATCAACTTCCTTATTGTTTGCTAAAATGTACTGAACAATACGTGCGCGGTACTTTTCGGCTAAATCAGTGGTCGTTGTTTTTAAACTATCTGCATCTGCTTTTGATAAAGAAAAAATAATTTCATCGTTGTACAATACTTCGGTATTGTCGTCTAGCTGCAAAATCTTGATGGAGTCGGTTTTAACGATTAAATTATTTTCAATTTCAACTAATTTATTGCGGGTTCGTTCAGCTCTTTCTTTTGCCGTTAAGGAGCCGAGTTGATTTTGAAAAGAGAGAAGTGTATCACCTTTTAAGATAACCGGATATACTTTTTTCAACGAATCTATTTGGATACTGTCAGGTTTTTTCTGCGCAAATAGTAGGGTAGGGAAGAGAACTAAAAATAAAAGATTTTTAATGAATTTCATTGAAGATAGATTTCTATACAAAGTACAAAATTTTTTGTTAAAAATCATATGCGCTTGCAGCTAATGAACTAAATTACTTGTTCTTATGTTCGGTAAAAGTTACAAAAATGAGGATAATTGCTTATTTAAAATCTTTCTAATTAAGTGCAAAACCGTATCTTTGCAAGAGTACTATGAATAAAGAAAAAGTTAAATTATGGTTTAAGCGCGTAGGCGTGGTTGGCTTTTTATTTTTCCTAATTAAGGGATTAATTTGGCTGGTTGTATTTTATTTTATCGCTAAAAAAACTACTTAAAAGTAAAAAACTGGTTAGCTATGAAATTCCAGATAAACACAATCACGACAGCAAAAAACTTTGCTACATAAAAATTGGTTCCGTTTTTACGCTGATGGAACAGATAAATAATACCGGTATTTAATCCCAACCCGACGAAACTTACCACCAGAAATTTTCCAAACTCAGTTCCCCAATGCTGATTATGGCTATTAAAAGTCCATATGCGGTTAATAATGTAATTGTTGGTCACCGCTAGCGTAAATCCAATTGCATTAGACACGTATTTATCGAGCTTTATTTTTTCTTTACACAGCCAAGTAGCGCCAAAGTCGATGATCATGCCTAGCAGACCAGTTATCCCAAATTTTAGTATCCGAAAAATTAATTCCATCCTTATTCAATTGTAATCAAAAAGAACCGTTCAAGAGTTTCGTGTCGGGTATGTGCGTTTAAAAATTTTGGCGTTAATTTAGTGGTGTGGTAATACGAGAAATCTTTTAATACATGCACCGCATACACGTTTTTTAATTCATTTAGTTCCGCCTCCGAAACATAAATAACTAGATTTTTTTTATCCTGGCGTTGAGCCAAACGCTCTTTCGTCCAAAAATACTCAACTTCGCCGGTAGCATAGAAATCAAAAGAATACGCGTCTGGATGGCCTAATACCGATGCTTTTGCTGCTGGATGATTTTTGTTTAACCACTGTGCCGCCACAGCACCCGATTCATATTTTAAAATGCTTGGATAAAAATAGAGCGAAATAAATATCATTAAACAAACAGAGATAACAGCACTTCGTGCCACTAAATTTTCTTCATTTTTGCCTTTCAGTAAGATTTTAGAAGCAAGGTATATACCAATCACGGCAATCAAAATCCAAAACGATGGATGTCCATCTAAAATTAGGTTTAAACCTAACAGCAAGGCCATCAGCAAAGCTCCCAATATTTCTTGCACGTAAAAGAATACATTTAATCCTTTTTTGCTCAAGGTATCTAAATAAACGGCGGTTATGATGGCAAATTGAGGCAAAATGATTAAAATATAATGAGGCAATTGAAACTTGGATAAAGAAAAAAGTAAGAAGGTAATGCCGGCACTTCCCCAAATTAAAATGCTTTCAGGAGCCAGCAAAACTCGGTTTTTCTTTTTGAAAAGTGAAACGATTGCACTGTAAAAAAGAATAGACCAAGGTAAAAATGCCCATAAAGTCGTATGAAAAAAGAATAATTTATCGCCTTTACCTTTTATGGGGCCGTTGTTAAAGAAACGCCCGAATTGACTATCCCAAAAGAAAAATTTAATGCCCGATGTATTGGGTTTGCCAAAGAATAGTTTTTCAGGATGTAAATCCCACTGGACGTACAACGTATACAACTCAGGAGTGATGAAAAGCAAAATAAGTACAATGGCTATCCACCATTTTATTTTTAAAAGTTGCGAGAATTGTTTGCTTAACAACCAATATAAAATGAAACCGCCAAAAACAGGGAAAAGCACAAAAATACCTTTAATCATAATTGCACAAGCAGCAAAAAAAGAGCCTGCAACGATGTGCCAAAAAGAGGCAGATTGAGCTTTAAAGTAATGATAAATAGCGGCTAACGTAAAGGTTGTAATGTATACCTCGGCGCGGGTATCAAACGTAGAAATTAAAATGTGTAATGCCGTTAAAAATATGATCACACTGGTTATCGCAATTTTTTCGGTATAAATGCTTTTGGCCAATTTGTAAACATACCAAGCGCCCAGCAAACCAAATAAAAAGGACATGAACTTATAGGCAAAGCCCGTGATGCCAAAAATTTTAAATGAAATAGCCGCTAACCAGAAAGTTAAATGCGGTTTGTCTAGCCAGTCGGCACCTCTAACGTATAAATTAACCCAATCGTTTCGCAAAACCATGCTCTTCGCAATCGAGGCATAAAGAGCCGAATCGGGTTCCATTACGTTGCCAAAAAGAGCCAAAGTGCTAGTTGCAACAACTAAAAAGAGTATTTTTTTGTACAAGAGAGAATGTTTTAAAGTAATGTTTCAAATGCAAATATCAGTATAAAAGTAGCAAAATTTGGTATTGCTTTAAATTAAGCAGTGCAAAGCAGTATCTTTGTATCATGACAAAGTTATCGGTTAACATCAATAAAATAGCTACCCTTCGCAATAGCCGAGGAGGTAATAATCCTGATTTAGTAAAGGTTGCGTTAGATTGTGAACGATTTGGTGCACAAGGAATTACGGTGCATCCACGTCCTGATGAACGCCATATTCGCTACCAAGATGTATATGATTTAAAGGCTGTTATTGCTACAGAATTTAATATTGAAGGAAATTGTAAAGAAGATAAATTTGTTGATTTGGTTTTAGCCAATAAACCCGCCCAAGTAACTTTGGTACCAGATGCCGAAGGTCAAATTACATCCAACCATGGTTGGGACACTATTAAACACAAAGATTATTTAAAGGAAATGGTTGCTTTGTTTCAAAAAGAAGGAATCCGCGTGTCCATCTTTGTAGACCCGGTGGTGGGCATGATTGAAGGCGCAGCCGAAACAGGTACCGATCGCATTGAACTGTACACCGAAGCGTATGCACATAATTATTATGCGGATCGTGAAAAAGCTATTGTGCACTACATCGCGGCAGCACATAAAGCCAATGCATTAGGTTTAGGTATTAATGCCGGGCACGATTTGGATTTGCATAATTTGCACTATTTCGGGCAAAGTATTCCTGGTTTGTTAGAAGTTTCAATCGGACACGCTTTAATTAGCGATGCGCTTTATTTAGGCTTGGAAACAACGATCCAAAAATATTTACAACAATTGGCTTAACAACCGAAGTCTACCCCATGTTAAAAGGAGTTTTACTCGTGTTTTTTGGTGCCTGTAGTTTTGGCATCTTGTCAACTTTTGTGAAATTGGCTTATCACGAGGGTTATACTTTAGGTGAAGTTACAGGGGCGCAATCTTTTTTAGGGGCGATTTTATTGTGGTCGATTTTTTTAATTCAAAGCAAGCGAAGTAAAAAACAAACGCAAATAACTGAAAGTAAAACCCCTTGGTGGAAACTGGTTTTGGCTGGATTTTCAACCGGATTGGTAAGCGTATTTTACTACCAATGTGTTAAGCTGGTTCCTAATTCAATCGCCATTATTTTGCTGATGCAATTTATTTGGATGAGTATATTAATGGAATACTTTTTCTTTAAAAAGAAACCAACCAAGCTACAACTTTTTGCCATTGCATTGGTGCTTGGAGGAACGATTTTAGCCAGCGGCATGCTCGAAACAAACTTGCAAAGTATAAGCATGGTAGGCGTAGGCTTTGGTTTATTGGCCGCTATTTGTTATGCTGTTTTTTTACTCATCAATGGTCGTTTAGGAAACGAATATTCAGCCCTACATAAGAGTGCGTTAATGATTACCGGTTCCTGTTTAATTGTCTTTATCTTGTTTCCGCCAGTTTTTCTCGTGAACGGTGCATTATACGGTAGTTTGCTAAAATGGGGACTCATTATTGCCGTTTTCGGAACGGTAATACCACCCTTGTTTTATGCAGAAGGAATTCCAAAAATAGGCTTAGCTTTAAGTTCTATCTTAAGTTCTGCAGAATTACCGGTTGCCGTTTTATTGTCGGCTTTGGTTTTGCACGAACCGGTTTCGTTACTTCGGTGGGTAGGGGTCGCAGTAATTTTATCGGCCTTAATGGCACCTAATTTAAGTGTTTTTAAGAAAAGGAAACGGGGTTCATTGAGCTAATGCTTGCAAATGACTACCTGATTTTGTGGTTAAACTAAAATTAAATACCTTTAAAAAGCGTAATATTTTTTTGATATGAAAAGAACAACCATCTATATTTTAGCTTTAATGATCATCGGATTTGCAGGATGTAGAAGTAAATCGAGTATTAATCAAAATGAAGCAGCGGAAGTGGTTACAGACTATTTAAAAGCGAATCCAGAGTACAGAACTACGAGTTTTAAGTTTGGCGAAATAAAGTTTAGTAGCACAAACGATAAAGTAGAACTTGGGAAATACCGCACAATAGAAAGAAGTGGCTTAATTTTGATGACTTTGAAAGACAGCTATAAGAAGTTTCTCTCAAAAGACAGCAGTTTTGTGTACCAAATCGCTCTAACAGATAAAGCGAGTCCCTTGGTATTTAAGCAAGACGATGATAAAGCAACCATTAAAACCGTTGATTATGTTTTAGCCGATGAAAAACCGGTTAATTTCTCTTTAGTAAATTCGAGTACTGCGAATATTACGGTTTCACTCAAAAAGGTAAACACCGATTTTTCCATCTTTGATAAAGACCCGAATGCAAACAGTAGCTTTATTACCAAAACATATAAACTTAAGTTAGACAAGGAAGAGGGTTGGAAGGTTAAGAAATAAGCCTTTGATTCATTTTTGTTTGAAGGCAATACGATTACGGTGCGAGGTTCTATGACCCGGTTATAGGCAGGTGGAATGTGGTGGATCCAAGTTCTGAAGAAGGTGGACAGGAAAGCTTGACCCCTTATCAATATGGGATGAACAATCCTGTTAAGTATGATGATCCTGATGGTAGGTGTCCAACATGTCCAACAATAATTTTAGGGACATTAATAGGAGGAGGAATTGAATTAGGCGGTCAATTGCTATCAGGAAAGAGTTTAAAAGAAGTTGATTGGGCTGATGTAGGCGTTGAAGCATTAAAAGGAGGATTGATTGGTTCTGGAGTAGGAGCTGGTCCTGCTGCTGGTATAGAAGCAGGAAGCGTTGCAATTAAAGCAACCGTGGATATTTCTTCTAAAGACGGTGCTAAGACTGTTTTTAATGGTAGTAAATCAGTTGGCGAAGCTGCTTTTGATGCTACCGCTGATGTTGTTGCAGGAAAAGTTGGAGGTGCGATTGGCAAAAAAGTAACTGGATTAGCTGAAAATTCTTTAGCTAAGGCAACAGCTTCTGAAGCTAAAGCTGTAAGAGGGTTGGTTAAAGCTAGTAATCTATTTAATAAAGTAACCGATGGAGGTAGGAATCTTGGAGGGATACGGGGTACAATCGTTGCAAATAAATTAGATGTTGCAAAATCGACTGTGGATCTTACTCGAAAGTTAGTAGTGGCAACAGGTAAGGCAAAAAAAGTTTCTGGTGGGGTGCTTGGTCAAATTGTTAACAAGTCATTACAAAATGCAACAACTGATAAAATAAAAAATAAAAATTAGGTTGTTAAACTATGGATAAGTTAAAGGCAGTTTTGGTATTTGTAATTATTATAATCGTAATTGGCTCTTTTTTATATTGGGTTGCAAGTAGTGCAGATAAACAAAAAAAAGATAGAATAGAAAAAGTTGAAGAAGGCTATAAATATTCAAAGGGAATCATTACAGATATACATTCTTATAAAGGACATAGCATAGAAATTAAGTATAATATTGAAGGAATAAATTACGTATATTCTGGTGGATGGGATTATAATCCTAAAAAATTAAATGTAAATGATTTTATATCATTCAAATATTCCATTAATAACCCAAAGTTAATTATCACTGAACTAGAAACAAAGTACTAAGCCGCCAATATTCCATCGCGTGTTAGCCGGTTCGCAGGTGCCAGCCTGTGGCTGGTATCAAAATAGAAAATTAAAAGCCCAGCGGTTTAAAAATTGCCGGGCTTTGTTATTTTAGGAGTAGTCCAAGTTTAAGGAGCCTAGCTTTAATTGCTCCATAAGTCCTGGAGTGTATTTTAGCGAGCTGGGTAATCTTGGTGCCCTCGGCAAAGTGGAGTTGCTACTGGAGTTGCAATAGAAAGGTAAAGACATTTCAGGCAGCTTCTGTTTAACAAGCCTCATAGTTTTTTAAAACCTGTGAGGTTTCGGTTTAATATAAAAAAGGTCAAACGTTTGACTCTTCTATAATTAAGAAAATCTATCGATTTTATCGCCTTTAATTGCAAATAAAACCGCTTTTTTGACTGATATATAGCAAAATACAGCTTCGTTTTTCCTACCTTTGCACGCAAATTTATTATTCATACCGCATGAGCTTAAATATCCACTACAAGGAAGATTTTCAAAACCGTCACATTGCTCCAAATCAAGATGATACAGATGCAATGTTGCAAACAGTTGGCGTAAATTCAATTGACGAATTAATTGAGCAAACTGTGCCAGCAGCAATTAGGTTAAAACAACCGTTAAATTTGCCTGCTGCAAAATCGGAGACAGAATATCTTGGCGCATTAAAACAAACTTCATTACTAAATAAAGTTTTTAAGACCTTTATTGGTCAAGGGTATTACGATACCATTACACCGGGAGTAATTTTACGTAACGTATTTGAAAACCCAGGATGGTATACCCAATACACTCCTTACCAAGCAGAAATTGCGCAAGGTCGTTTACAAGCGCTATTAAATTTCCAAACCATGGTTATCGATTTAACCGGAATGGAAATTGCCAATGCATCGCTTTTAGATGAAGGTACTGCAGCTGGTGAGGCCATGTTTATGCAATACAGTTTAAGCAAAAATAAAGGAGCTACGAAATTCTTTGTTTCGGAATTACTTTTTGCGCAAACCATCGATATTTTAAAAACACGTGCAAATCCTTACGGAATTGAATTGGTGATTGGTAATCACGAAACGTTTGTACCAACCGAAGAATATTTCGGTGCAATTGTACAATATCCGGCAGGAAACGGTGAAGTATTTGATTACGCAGATTTTGCAGCAGCATTACATGCTAAAAACATCAAATTAACAGTTGTTGCTGATATTTTAAGTTTAACGTTATTAACGCCTCCAGGCGAATGGGGTGCTGATGTGGTAGTAGGTACTACACAACGTTTTGGTATTCCAATGGGCTTTGGTGGTCCACACGCAGCTTTCTTTGCTACAAAAGACGAATACAAACGCTCTATCCCAGGACGTATCATTGGTGTAACCATCGATAGCCATGGCGATTATGCTTTGCGTATGGCCTTACAAACACGTGAGCAACATATCCGTAGAGATAAAGCAACTTCAAACATTTGTACTGCACAAGCTTTATTGGCTATTATGGCAGGTTTTTATGCGGCATATCACGGTCCACAAGGCTTAAAATTAATCGCAGAACGCGTACACGGTTTAGCCATTAGTTTAGCATCAACCTTAAATACATTAGGTTACCAACAATTAAATTCAGCTTATTTCGATACCATTCGTTTCGATGTAGGCGATTTAGTAGGCGGTATTCATTCAGCTTGTTTAGATAACGAAATCAACTTAAACTATGCAGGTTCAGTAGTAACTATTTCTATCGACGAAACAACTAACTTTGAAGATATTGCTTTAATTGCACGCATTTTCGCTAAAATTAAAGCCATTGCTGGCGACCAAGTAGAAGTAGTAGAAAACGTAGAAACAGTTATTCCAACTGCATTACAACGTACTTCGGCGTATTTAACACACCCAATTTTTAACGCGCACCATTCAGAGCATGAAATGTTGCGTTACATTAAATCATTAGAAGCAAAAGATTTATCACTTTGCCACTCGATGATTGCTTTGGGAAGCTGTACCATGAAATTAAATGCAACTGCAGAAATGATTCCAGTAACGTGGAACCACTTCAGTCGCATTCACCCATTTGCACCAACCGATCAAGTGTTGGGATATTACTCTGTATTTAACGAGTTAGACAAATGGTTAAGTGAAATTACGGGTTTTGCAGCCATGAGTTTACAGCCAAATGCAGGTGCACAAGGCGAGTACGCCGGTTTAATGGTTATTCGTGCATATCACCAAGATAGAGGCGATTTCCACCGTAACGTAGCATTAATTCCAGCTTCGGCACACGGAACCAACCCAGCTTCTGCGGCAATGGCCGATATGAAAATTGTAGTCGTAAAATCGCTTGAAAATGGAAACATCGATGTGGAAGATTTAAGAGCAAAAGCGGAACAATATAAAGATGTGTTATCGTGTCTAATGGTAACGTATCCATCAACACACGGTGTATTCGAAGAAAGTATCATCGAAATTTGCGAAATCATTCACGCGAATGGCGGACAAGTATACATGGACGGTGCCAACATGAACGCACAGGTAGGTTTAACAAGCCCGGCTAATATTGGTGCCGATGTTTGTCACTTAAACTTACACAAAACCTTCTGTATTCCGCACGGTGGAGGTGGTCCGGGTATGGGTCCAATTGGTGTTGCAAAACACTTGGTGCCTTATTTACCAGGTCACGCGGTGGTTGATATCGACAAAGGAAAATCAATTTCTGCGGTTTCATCTGCACCTTGGGGATCCGCATCAATCTTAATTATTTCGCATGCATACATCGCTATGATGGGAGCTGAAGGATTAACTAATGCAACTAAATACGCTATTTTAAATGCAAACTACATGAAAGCGCGTTTAGAGCAACATTATCCAGTATTGTACTCAGGGGCGCAAGGACGTTGTGCACACGAGATGATTTTAGATTGCCGTTCGTTTAAAGCATTTGGAATTGAAGTAACCGATATCGCAAAGCGATTAATGGATTACGGTTTCCACGCACCAACTGTATCGTTCCCAGTAGCAGGTACGTTAATGGTTGAGCCAACAGAATCAGAGCCTAAGCACGAATTAGACCGTTTCTGTGATGCTTTAATCGCGATTAAAAACGAGATTACGCAAGTAGAAAATGGAACATTGGATAAAACCGATAACCCATTGAAAAATGCTCCACATACCGTTGCAACCATTACAGCAAACGAATGGGATCATGCATATAGCCGTCAAACAGCAGCTTTCCCACTTCCATATGTATCAGAACGCAAATTCTGGCCATCAGTAGGAAGAGTAAACGATAGCCATGGCGACCGTTCATTGGTGTGCACTTGTCCGCCATTAGAAAGCTACATGGAAGAAATCCTTCCATAAGGATGATCGCCCAGGCTGAATAAGCCAACATAAAATAACTATCTGCAAGTTTTGTGAATTCATTTCATAAAGCTTGCAGATTTTTTTTGCGCTTCACATTTGAAAAACAAAGGCAGTGTTCCATGGGACACATTCGTCCCGCCATTCGCTGCAATCTTTTAAAAAAACAAGCGCTTTTGAGAGAGAACGAAGCAAGCATGTTATCGCTTCATGCTCAGCTAATGGGTAATTGGAGTTTTTTTAAAAGGATTTTCGCTGTTGTCGGGTTTAGGAATGAAAGGTATGAGATTGAATGGGAGTACACAATTCAAAGGCGGAGCACCATAACGCGTTCAAAATTTCACCAGCTTCACCCAAGTACGACCAAAAATCCTCCCTAGCACAAAAATCAAAAAACAGGAACAGTTTCTTGAACAGCAAGTTTTAAGATGAAGAAGAGATCGACTCGTATGTTTAACTGAAAAAAACTCTGCGCAAACGTTTTCGTATTATTCTCATTACCCCGTCATATTGAAAATGCATTTAGTAATTTTATCAAATTCAAAAACAACACCAAATAGCTGTTTTCAGGTTAGATAAAACATATTTTCTGAACCAAACGGCGTAACCAAACCATGATGAATTTATTTACACATATTAAAAACAATCAAAGAACACTTCTCGCTATTGTTTTTGTGCTTCTATCCTGCAAACTATACGCACAAGAAAAAGAAGTTAGCCAATCGACCGCTAAAATTATAACCGCTAAAAAAATCAACCCAACCACCGTTGAGCTTGAATATAGTAATGGAAACAGCTTAACCTTCGATTTTTATGCTGAAAATATCTTCCGTTTATTTCAAGATAACACCGGAGGAACTATCCGCGATCCCCAGGCGACACCAGCAGCGAAAATCTTGGTCGAAAATCCGCGACGAGCTGTTTCAACGCTTTCAGTAAACGAACAAGCCAATCAGATTTCGATTACAACCGCAGGTGTGACAATTTTGGTCGATAAAAATACATCGCTATTAAAAGTGCAGAACCTTAAAAATAAGGCAACGGCTTTGGAATTTGTTAAGCCTATTGCATTTGAAAAAAATGGTGTGACACTAAGTTTGAAAGAAAATCCGGATGAGTACTTCTACGGTGGTGGGGTTCAAAATGGCCGTTTTTCGCATAAGGGAAAGCAAATTGCCATTGAAAATCAAAATAGTTGGACCGATGGAGGGGTAGCCTCACCTAATCCATTTTACTGGTCGACAAATGGCTATGGAATGGTGTTTCATACCTTCAAGAAGGGGAAATATGATTTTGGTGCAAAAGAAAAAGGACTGGTAAAATTAGCACACGAAAGCAATTATCTGGATGTATTTGTCTTAATCGATCAGGGGGCAGTTCCTTTGTTAAACGATTTTTATCAGCTTACTGGAAATCCGGTGTTATTGCCAAAATTTGGTTTTTATCAAGGTCACTTAAATGCCTATAACCGCGATTATTGGAAGGAAGACCCGAACGGAATTTTATTCGAAGATGGCAAAAGATATAAAGAAAGTCAAAAAGATAATACCGGGATAAAAGAATCTCTCAATGGCGAAAAGAATAATTATCAGTTTTCAGCACGTGGTGTAATAGACCGTTACAAAGCACACGATATGCCTTTGGGTTGGGTGTTGCCAAACGATGGTTACGGTGCAGGTTACGGACAAACAGAAACCTTGGACGGAAATGTTCAGAATTTAAAGAGTTTCGGCGATTATGCACGCAAGAATGGTGTTGAGATTGGTTTATGGACGCAATCAGATTTGCATCCGAAACCAGAAATTACTCCGCTTTTGCAACGCGATATTGTTAAAGAAGTACGCGATGCAGGTGTACGCGTTTTAAAAACCGATGTAGCCTGGGTAGGAGCAGGTTATTCATTTGGTTTAAATGGCGTTGCCGATGTGGCACACATTACACCGTATTACGGAAACGATAGTCGTCCCTTTATTATCTCATTAGATGGTTGGGCAGGAACACAACGCTATGCAACCATTTGGAGCGGCGACCAAACCGGTGGTGTTTGGGAGTACATTCGTTTTCATATCCCTACTTACATAGGCTCGGGCCTATCTGGGCAACCGAATATCACATCGGATATGGACGGTATTTTTGGCGGGAAAAATCCAGTGGTAAATGCGCGTGATTTTCAATGGAAAACGTTTACACCCATGCAGTTGAATATGGATGGTTGGGGTTCAAATGAGAAATATCCACAGGCTTTAGGCGAATCAACTACTTCTATGAACAGAATGTATCTGAAATTGAAGTCGGAGTTAATTCCATATACCTACAGCATTTCCAAGCAAGCTTTAACTGGTTTGCCGATTATGCGCGCCATGTTTTTAGAATATCCAAATGCGTACACACAAGGCAAAGCAACTCAATACCAGTTTATGTACGGACCTTCCTTTTTGGTTGCACCAATCTATCAGGCAACACAAGCAGATGATAAAGGAAATGACATTCGAAATGGAATATATCTTCCAGAAGGAATTTGGATTGATTATTTTACAGGAGAAAGATACGAAGGAAACAGAATCATTAACAGTTTCGACTCACCTATTTGGAAGCTTCCGGTATTTGTAAAAAATGGTGCCATTATTCCGATGACCAATCCAAATAATCACGTGTCAGAAATAAATAAAAATGCACGCGTGTATGAAATTTATCCCGCTGGGAAAAGCACATTTACCGAATACGACGACGATGGTACAACCGAAGCATATAAATTAGGAAAAGGCTTAAGTACGGTGATAGAGTCGGAAGTAGCAGGTAAAAAAGCGAACATTACGATTCACGCAGCACAAGGTGGTTTCGAGGGATTTGAGAAAGTTAAAAGCACTGAAGTACGCGTAAATGTGAGTCAACAACCAAGGTCGGTAAGCGCTAAAATTGGCAAACAAAAAGTAAAACTTCAGGAAGTAAAATCGTTAGAGGACTTTGAAAAAGGAAGCAACGTCTATTTTTATTATGCTGCACCAAACTTGAATCGCTTTGCCACCAAAGGAAGTGAATTTGAGAAAATGGTGATTACCAAGAATCCACAAATGTTGGTTAAGTTAGCATCGAGCGATATCACAGCAAATGAAACCAGTATCGAAATGCAAGGTTTTGCTTTTGAAACAGCAGATAAACAACGTACAAAAACCGGAGTTTTGACAGCGCCCAAAAATGTACGCATTACGGATAAAGGAAGCGAAGCATTTACGCTAAGCCCAAGCTGGACAAAAGACAATCAAGCCGACTATTATGAAATTGAATTTGCAGGCTTGAATTACTCCAATATTAAAGATACCACCTTGCTTTTTGATGGATTAAATGCAGAAACAACCTATGCATTTAAAATCCGCTCGGTTAACAAAGATGGAAAGTCGGAATGGACTGAATTTAGTGGAAAGACCAAGCCAAATCCTTTGCAATTTGCTATAAAAGGAATTGCAGCCGAAACGACTGTTGAGAATCAGGGAAATAACGGAGCTGAAAAGCTCTTCGATTTTGATGAAAGTACGATGTGGCATACAAAATTTGGTGTCAAGGCAGTGCCATTCGATTTAGTGATCGATTTGAAATCAGTTAATCAAATAGAGAAATTGAATTATGTACCGCGTTCGGGTAGAGGAAATGGAACCTTGTTAAAAGGAATGATTTTCTACAGCGATAACAAAGAAAAATGGACTGCTGCTGGGGCTTTTGATTGGGAAAATAATGGCGATATCAAAACATTTAAGTTTGAAGGAAATCCTACGGTTCGCTACATTAAACTATCGGTTACAGAAGGGGTAGGTAATTTTGGTTCAGGTAGAGAATTGTATGTGTTTAAAGTACCGGGAACTGAAAGCTATTTGCCTGGCGATATCAATAACGATCATTTAATTGATAAAAATGATTTAACCTCATACATCAATTACACCGGTTTGAAAAAAGGAGATGGTGATTTCGATGGATATATCAGCAATGGCGATATTAATAAAAACAATGTAATTGATGCATATGATATTTCAGTAGTAGCAACACAATTAGAAGACGGTGTTGAGGACAAAAAGCAAGATAAACTTGCTGGAAAACTAACCATGACTCCTGCTAAGCCAAGTTATAACAAAGGTGAAATTGTAGAAATTACGGTGAAGGGCTTAAATCTAAATGCTGTAAATGCTTTTGGCTTTGCATTACCATACAATTCGCAAGATTATGATTTTGAAAGTGTAAAAATGATTCATACAAAAGCCATGGAAAATTTAACCTACGATCGTTTGCATACTGATGGAAAACGCGTGTTATATCCAACGTTTGTGAATGTAGGTAATCAGGAAACGTTAAAAGATTCACAAGCATTGTTCATCATCAGATTAAAAGCTAAAAGAGCTGTTAAGTTTGATTTGAAATTGATGGATGGACTTTTAGTAGATAAAAAATTAAATTCCATTAAGTTTTAGACGCTTTCGTTAATCAGGAAACCCCTTAAAGAACTTGAAAAATCTTTAAGGGGTTTTTTATAAATAAAGATGTTAAATCATTAAACTTTGCAAGGGAACTGCAGTCAAAAAAATAATTCAAAATCTTATCATAGGTCAATAAGCCGACTGGAGTTAGATTGATATATTTGTACCGTAATTTAAAAAACTAGAAAATGAAATTGAAAATCACCTCATTGTTTTTATTAGTGGCAGTAGTAAGTTTGTCAGCTTTTAAAAACCCAACAAAACCAGTTGTTTATACTGTTGATGCTGCAAAATCTTCAATCACTTGGATTGGAAAAAAAGTAACAGGTTCGCACAACGGAACAATCGCACTTAAATCTGGAACGATTAACTATGATGGTAAAAAAGTTACAGGTGGTGGTTTTGTTATTGATATGACCACCATTAAAGATGCAGATGGTAGCGCAAACTTAGAAGGTCACTTAAAAGCAGATGATTTCTTTGGTGTAGCTAAATATCCTACTTCAAACTTTGTTATCACGAAAGTTGAAGGTGGTAATGGTACTGCAACAGTAACCGGTAACTTAACCATTAAAGGAATTACGAAACCAGTTTCTTTCCCAGCAACTTTAGCGGTAGCAGCTGATGGTACATTAACTGCAACAGCAGCTAAAATTGTTGTTGATAGAACAAAGTATGACATTAAATACGGTTCAAAATCATTTTTCGATAGCATTGGTAACAAAGCAATTGATGATGAATTTGAAATTTCAGTGAAATTAGTAGCTAAAAAATAAGTTTTCCTAACCGGAAATAGAAAAGGGTCTCAATGCAAATTGAGACCCTTTTTTTATAAATTACATTCGTTATCCGTTTTACTGAACGCTACCTAATTCTGAATCCACCTTCTATTTCATCAACAAATCCGGTAGCTTCTTCTTTGCTATGGTAAAATAAGCATTCCCAATTTTCTGCAGCAGCTCTTTTCCCAAATTCTTTACGCAATTCCATCGCTTTGCGGCCATCATAATCGTATTTAGCAATGAAATTTTTTACCAATTCACTTGGTTCAGGTAAAACATCGCCCCCAAAAAATACTTTATCTTTTCCTTCCGTTAGGAGGAAAACTTGGTGGTTCGGACAATGTGCACCCGTAAATTCATATGCAATAGAATCTGTAATTTTGCCGTTTCCTTCTACAAAATTTAGTTGCGCATTGCGTTGTAAATATTCAAAAATCTCGGCGTGGTACGAAGTAGAAGTACTTGAAAAAGCCGTTTCCCATTCGCCTCGATTAATATAATGCTCGGCATCAGGAAAGCTTAATTCTACCTTATCACCCAATTGATGAATCATCCCACCTGAGTGATCATAATGTAAATGCGACATTAATACTTTGGTAACATCCGTTGGGTCAAAACCAGCATTTCGTATGTTTTTATGCAAAATTAATTCACCATGGTCATCGCTAAAACCAAGTCCGGTATCGAATAAAATCAAATCGTTTTTAAGTTCAACTAAAAATGGTTGAACATTGATAAAAAGAGAAGCCGGGCGGTCTTTCGTTTGATGAATAGCAGGGTCGAAAGGAAGAAACTTCTTAGTGGCATCAACCGAATACGTTCCTTCGTATAATGTGAAAACTTGCAAAATGTGGTGATTTAAAATTCTTTACAAAGATAAGAAAACTGAAATGGTCATGCTAAAAGTATATTGTTAAATATAGCAATCAGTGTAATTGTTAGTGTGTCTTTTTTAGTTTTTTAAGGTTGATCTTTGAAATTTATTAAATTATTTTTTGAAATCTTTTTAGGTTCATTTTGAAATGATATGTTTTTTTTATTAAAAAATTAATTGTTAATGAATTGATTTTTAGTTTTTTAACTTGTTGTGTTGTAGTGATTTTTTAAATGTTTAAATATAAAAGTTGAAATCTTTTTGTATTTTTATTGAAATAATTTTTCGATATTCTTGAAATGAAAGCTGTATTTAAGCCATATGATTTAAAATTAGTGAAACCTAATTTTGATGCTAAATTGACCGATTTAATAATTGAGTTAGAGCATTTAAGAAAAAAGCAATTAGGAGGTTCTACTCATCCCCAAGTATTTTTTCAATTGAAAGATTTGTTTCATACTCTTGAAAGTATTGGCTCGGCTAGAATTGAAGGAAATAATACAACAATTGCAGAATATTTAGAGAATAAGATAGATAATGATAAAAATGAGAATGTGTCATTTAATATTCTAGAAATTCAAAATATTGAAAGAGCAATGGAGTTTATTGAAGAAACTGTAACAGATTATCCTATAAATAGAGGTTTTATTAGTGAGTTGCACAAAATTATCGTTGAAGGCTTACCAATAACAAATGGAGGAGAAGGAGATAAAGCTCCAGGAGTCTACAGAAACCATTCTATTAAAATTTCAAATTCAGCGCACTTACCTCCTCAGCCATTTTTAATTGATGGTTATATGGATGAAATGTTTGAATTTATTAATCAGGACGATTCTTCAAAGTATGACTTACTAAAATCAGCAATAGCACATCATCGATTTGTTTGGATACACCCTTTTGGGAATGGAAATGGAAGAACTGTGAGATTATTTACGTATGCTATGCTCATAAAAAATGGTTTTAATGTAAACGTTGGTAGGATTATAAATCCAACAGCAGTGTTTTGTAATAACAGAAATCAATATTATGATATGCTAGCGCGTGCTGATACTGGAACAGCCGAAGGTATCTTAGAATGGTGTGAGTATGTTTTAAATGGTTTAAAAAATGAAATCGAAAAAATAGATAAACTTTCAGATTATCAGTTTCTGAAAACGGAAATACTACTTCCTTCTATAAATTTTTCGCTAGAAAGAAAGATAGTGACAGAATTGGAAGCTAAAATATTAAAAGAGGCAATTGAAAAACAGGTAATACAGAGTATGGACTTGGAGCGGTTTTTTAAAGGGAAGGCAAAATCAGAAATTTCTAGACAGATTAAAAAATTAATAGACAAAAAAATGTTGATGACAGAGCAAGAATCCTCGCGTAAATATGTGCTTAGGTTTGATAATAATTACTTACTTAGAGGGGTTATTAAAACGCTAGATGAGAAAGGATTTTTACCATTAAAGGATGAATAGCGATTCCAGATTTCCCTCTTTCTTAAAAGAATTTTTCTTTTGAATAAACACCAAAAAAATCGATTTATCAATCAATTAAAGAAAGAATGTTAATTTATTGAAATGTTTTTTAACTTGCATGAAATTGAAATAAATGAAATCCTTATCCTTTTATCTCTTACTGTTTTTTGGCTTTAGCATGTTCGCTAATGCGCAAAAAAAACCGAACATCATACTAGTTTTAGCAGACGATTTAGGCTATGCCGATATTTCGAGTTACGGTAATCCATTAATTCATACTCCTTTTTTAGATGGAATGGCAAATAAAGGTGTATTAGCCACAAATTTTGTAGTATCATCGCCAACCTGTTCGCCTTCTCGTGGGTCGTTATTAACGGGTAGGTATTGCAGCCGTTACGATATTCCAGCTCCGATAGGCCCAGGAGCAAAGCGCGGTTTACCAGTGGACGAAGTAACCATTGCACAAATGTTAAAACCCGCAGGATATGCAACCGCTTTAGTGGGTAAATGGCATTTAGGCGATCACGGAGAAACTTTACCAAATAAACATGGTTTTGATGAGTTTTATGGCCTGTTATGGAGCCACGATTATCGCGCGCCTTACGTAGCAACAGATACCGTAATGAAGCTTTGGAGAAACACTAAGCCCGAAATATACAAACCCCACGACAGTATTTTAACGAGTTCGTACGCCAAAGAATCCGTGCGTTTTATTAAGCAAAGTGTGAAAGATAAAAAGCCCTTTTTCTTGTATTTAGCACAAAATATGCCGCATTTACCGGTAGCCTTTGCCGCACAAAAACACCGCAAAACACGTTCGGCCGGAGGAGAACTTGGCGATGTAATTGAAGAAATGGACGAAAGTTTAGCACAAGTTTGGAAAGCAGTAGAAGAAAGCGGGCAAGCTGATAATACCATTTTTATTTTTAGCAGCGATAACGGCCCCTGGTTAAATGCACCAGATAGAATGTATGCAGATGGATTTACAAGACCTTATCATATTGGCTCAGCAGGCGTTTTCAGAGGTTGGAAATCACTATCATACGAAGGTGGCCACCGTGTTCCATTTATCGTTTACTGGAAAGGACATACCATGGTAAACCATCAGTTTACCAAACCTATTTCAAATTTAGATGTGTTGCCAACACTTGCAGAATGGACAAAAACGCCATTGCCAAAAAATACTTTAGATGGTCAATCCATTGCAGCCGCATTAACGAATAAAAATGATCAAACGCCACATCGACCAATTTACTACCATGCCTATGTTTTAGAAGGTGTGAAAGATGGTGATTGGAAGTTGAGAATTACCAAAAGGGATTCGGGATTGTTTAAAGAGCTGTATAACTTGGGATGGGATCCTTCGGAGCGGGTCAACTTATTCGACGACAATAAGTACGCAGGGCAAAGAGCGCATTTACTGGAGCTTTTTGATCAATATCCCGGAAACACGAAATAACCAAAATACCTGTAGAGAGTTACTAAAATTTAAATTTAGTAACTCTTTGCGTTTAATTTAAGTGTATATTTACTGTTCGGAGACTAAATAAATGGAAAAAAGATGGGTGCTTGCATCTAATGATAACAACGATACGAGAAGCGAATTAGCAGAACAACTCAATATAGACCAATCCTTAGCACAAATACTAGTTCAAAGAGGTATTTTAAGTTTTGATCAAGCAAAAGATTTTTTTAGGCCAGATTTAACCAAATTACCCGATCCTTTTTTAATGAAGGATATGGATGTTGCAATCGAACGTATTGAGAAAGCGTTGCTTAATGGCGAGAAGATTTTAATTTATGGCGATTACGATGTTGATGGAACCACTTCTGTTGCATTGGCATATAGCTTTTTTTCCAAATTAACAACCAACATAGAATATTACATTCCCGATCGTTATTTGGAAGGATACGGTATTTCTACCGCTGGAATTGATTACGCCCAGCAACATGGTTTTTCTTTAATTATTGCTTTGGATTGTGGGATAAAATCAATTGATAAAATTGACTATGCCACTAGTTTCGGAATAGATTTTATTATTTGTGATCACCACTTACCCGGTGATGAATTACCCAACGCTGCTGCGGTTTTAGATCCAAAACGTGCCGATTGTGCCTACCCCTTTAAAGAGTTGGCGGGCTGCGGAATTGGGTTTAAATTGGCGCAAGCCTATGCGCAGAAGCATGCATTACCAGAAGAAAATTATTTGCAATACCTCGATTTGGTTATGGTAAGCATTGCCGCGGATATCGTTCCCGTAGTGGGCGAGAATCGAATTTTAGCCTATCATGGTTTAAAAAAATTGAACAACAATCCATGCGAAGGTTTACGGGCCTTAATGCAGGTTTCAGGAAGAACCGAAAACTACACACTAACCGACGTGGTATTTACCTTGGGCCCACGAATTAATGCAGCCGGTAGAATTGATCATGCCAAACATGCGGTAGCTATGTTGTTGTGTGAAGTTGATAGCAACGCACTCGAACAGAGTGAATTAATTAATCTAAAAAATACAGAGCGTAAAACGTTCGATCAAGATATTACCCGCGAAGCATTGGCTTTAATTGCAGGCAGTGAAGCGCTAATTAATCGTAAAACGACCGTTGTATTTAATAAAAATTGGCATAAAGGCGTAATAGGGATTGTTGCATCCCGCTTAACGGAAAAATATTATCGCCCAACCATTGTTTTGACAGAATCGAACGGACAAGTGGTTGGCTCTTGTCGATCGGTGGTGGGCTTCGATTTGTATGAGGCTTTAAGTGGCTGCTCCGATTTGCTGGTGCAGTACGGTGGACATAAATTTGCGGCTGGATTAACCATGCAGCAAGATAAGGTAGAAGCCCTAGCCAGTAAGTTTGAAGAAATCGTAGCGGATAGTATTACCGAAGAAATTTTAACACCGATGATTAACATCGATGCAGAAATCGATTTGAATCAAATTGATGGAAAATTTTATCGGATTTTAACCCAAATGGGACCATTTGGGCCTGAAAACATGGCTCCCGTGTTTGTGTCGAACAATGTTTTTTTAGCACAATATGCAAGCATTGTTGGTGCAAATCATTTAAAAATTAATGTAAAACAACAAAATTCAACTATTTTTGAAGGCATTGCATTCGGCTTGGCAGAGTTTGAACAAAAACTTCGTTTAAATCAACCTTTTTCTATTTGCTATACGATTGAGGAAAATGTTTGGCGCGATAAAAAACGATTGCAATTAAATATAAAAGGAATTAAAGTTTGATAATTAATCCCGAATATACTATCAGATATTAATATGATAGGCGCAAATAAAGGGGGATAACAGAGAAATATGATCTTAAAGGCAGAGCATCTCGTAAAGAAATATAAGCAGCGTACAGTTGTAAACGATGTATCTTTTAATGTAAAACAAGGAGAAATTGTGGGCTTATTAGGTCCAAATGGGGCAGGTAAAACCACTTCTTTTTACATGATTGTAGGCTTAATTAAGCCAAATGAAGGGCGTATTTTCCTGGAAGACGAAGATATTACACAAGACCCCATGTATCGCCGTGCACAAAAAGGAATTGGTTATTTAGCCCAGGAAGCATCCGTTTTTAGAAAGCTTTCGGTTGAAGATAATATCAAGTCTATTTTGGAGATGAGCAAGTTAACCAAAGCCGAACAAAAAGATAAATTGGAAGAACTGATTAATGAATTTAGTTTACATAAAGTGCGTAAGAATAGGGGCGATTTACTGTCAGGCGGGGAACGTCGGCGAACCGAAATTGCGCGTGCCTTGGCAGCCGACCCTAATTTTATTTTGTTGGATGAACCCTTTGCCGGGGTAGATCCAATTGCTGTAGAAGAAATTCAAACCATTGTAGCTAAACTAAAACATAAAAATATTGGTATCTTAATCACAGATCACAACGTACAAGAAACCCTTTCAATTACCGATAGAGCCTATCTTTTATTTGAAGGAAAAATTTTAGAACAAGGGGTACCAGAGGTACTTGCCGAAAATGAAATGGTTCGAAAAGTTTATCTTGGTGCAAACTTTGTTCTAAAGCGTAAAAATTTTCTGTAATAAATAACCTTATCGCAATTTCATTGTTAGTATATCCAATGAAATAATTTAATTTTAAGCATGGCCTTTGTAAACTCTATTTTTACTTGGATTATGAAAAAGCGCATTCATCAGATTGAGCTTTTCATGAAATACCCACACGATGTTCAGGAAGAATGGTTTCATACATTGATTGATAGCGCCGCGAATACAGAATGGGGGAAGGCATACGATTATAAATCAATCTTAAACATCCAGCAATTTCAAGAACGTGTTCCGATTCAGCAATACGATAGTTTAAAGCCTTATATTGAGCGAATGCTCAATGGCGAGCAAAATATTTTATGGCCATCGGAAATAAACTGGTTTGCAAAATCATCAGGAACAACCAGCGACCGGAGTAAGTTTATTCCTGTTTCACCAGAATCATTAGAAGAATGTCATTTCAAGGGCGGAAAAGATATGCTATCTATTTATTGTAATAACCGACCCGATAATCAGATGTTTACTGGTAAGGGGCTCGTGCTGGGCGGTAGTCATCAGGTAAATCAATTAAATGAAGATTGTTTTTATGGCGATTTATCCGCTGTGCTCATTAAAAATCTGCCTATTTGGGCCGAATATTACCGTACGCCAGATATGAGTATTGCCTTAATGGATAACTATGAGGTTAAAATGGATCGCATGGCAGAAGCAACCATTCAAGAAAATGTAACCAATATTTCAGGTGTTCCAACATGGACCATCGTTTTAGCTAAAAAAGTATTGGAATTGACGGGGAAAAATAATTTATTGGAAGTTTGGCCAAACTTAGAATTGTACATTCACGGAGCCGTTAATTTTGCTCCATATCGCGAACAATTTAAACAGTTAATTCCTTCGAATGACATGTACTATTTAGAAACGTACAATGCATCAGAAGGTTTTTTTGGTATTCAGGACCAAAGTCATTCCGATGAAATGTTGCTCATGCTCGATTATGGGATTTTCTATGAGTTTGTTCCGATTGAAAATTGCCAGGATGAAAATCCCAAAGCATTGGTTTTGGGGGAAGTGGAGCTTTTTAAGAATTACGCCATTGTCATTTCAACCAATGGCGGATTGTGGCGTTACATGATTGGCGATACCGTGCAATTTACTTCCTTAGCCCCATATCGGATAAAAATTACCGGCCGAACCAAGCACTTTATCAATGCTTTCGGCGAAGAAGTAATTATTGATAATGCCGAAAAAGCCCTAACGAAAGCCTGTTTAGAAACGGCTGCTGAAATAAAAGATTATACTGCCGCACCTATCTATTTTAAAGAAGAAAAAGCAGGCGGCCATGAGTGGATTATCGAGTTTGACAAACAGCCGAATGATTTCGAGAAATTCATCGATATTATGGACAATACCTTGCGCGAAGTGAATTCAGACTACGACGCAAAACGCTTTAAAGATATGGCTTTGGCACGTCCAACGGTTCACAATGCGCCCAGCAATACATTTTACAATTGGCTAAAGGCTAAAAATAAATTGGGCGGACAGCATAAAGTACCTCGTTTAGCAAATGAACGAAAATATGTAGAAGATATTTTGTCGATGATGAAATCGACAAAGTAAGTTTTGAGCAGGGCCTGATTGAAACTAATGAATTTTTAAAGTTTTTTAGAATAAACCTGAAAGGTTGAGTTTAAAAAAAAATTACCTGTTTTGAAAAACAAGGTTTCGGTATTGTCGGCAACTTTAGTCCCGCTGTTCGTTTTACTCGCCAATAAAAAATTGGCTTCGTGTTCACTATCATCGGGTTTAGATTGAACAGTCTGTACTTTGGAATCAATAACAGGCCTACCCCAAAACAACAGCAATTGTTAAATAAAGAAGATGAAGTGTATCTCTTCTATTCGTCAACAATCAGCCATTTTTATCGAGTATTCGTTTTCAAATTATTTAAATTCATAATTAAAAGCAATACTTTGGTCTAGTTATTGGTAAGTAATTTTCTAAAAAATAATGTGATTAATTACAAACGCATAGCGTGGCTTCTGTTTTTTGCGTACTTCTTTATCTTGATGCTTCAAATTACTTTGCGTTACATTCCTTTTCGTAGCGAAGTATCCTTTCTGCAAATTAAACAAACTGAAGTAACTGGCATAAAGCTATATCTACCAATTTTTTATATGCATGTTTACAGCTCAATATTTGTATTGATTGCAGGTTTTACTCAATTTAACAACCAAGTATTAACCAAATTTCCAAGAATTCACAAATCATTAGGCTATCTTTATGCAGGGGTAGTTTTAGTATTCTCCGCACCATCGGGTATTTTTATTGGCTGGTTTGCCAATGGAGGCATAACCGCCAAGATTTCTTTTGTGCTTTTAGGTTTCTTGTGGTTTTTCTTTACTTTGCAGGCCATTTTAAGTATTTTTCGCAAAAATATACTTACGCATAAAGCGTTTATGTACCGTAGCTTTGCATTGGCAACTTCGGCAATAACTTTACGCTTGTGGAAAGTAATTTTAGTATATTTATTTCATCCAGCACCAATGGATGTTTATCAAATAATTGCATGGTTAGGTTGGATGCCTAATTTACTTATCGCCGAATGGCTAATTAAACGAAAAAAAAAATAAATGAAGCAGGTTTTATTAATCTCTTTAATCTCCCTCCTAATGTTTTCTTGCAGTAATAGAAAGTCCTCAAATAGTGAAGACAGCAGTTCGATCATCAGTAACGATGAAGTTATTGAAGAAGAAATTCATAAAGAATTATATGGCTCTTGGGTGGGGTATTTTGGATATGGTGAAGATAAATGGGGTTATACTGACGGTGATTATACTGTTCAAGATAAATTAAACATCATTATAAAAAGGATAACTAAAGATAAAGTTGTAGCTCAATATTTTGTTGAGGGTAAACGCTACCAGCTGGAAGGTAAATTTTATGAAGCGGATATGGGCTTTATTTTAGATGAACCTAGTGAGGCTAAAAGGGCAGGGCGTTTTACATTTAAATTATTTAAAGATAGCTTAGTTGGTACTTGGGTTCCTTTTGATAATAGTTTAGATATCCCCAATAGAGAATATAAACTGGCTAAAAAGGAATTTGCGTACAATGCCGAATTAATGTTGCCTAGCGAGGAAAGTTACGTAGATTGGGGTAATGAAAAACGAATCTCTACGTATGATACACTGGATGATGGCACAATAGATACATTTATAAATGTGTTTTCAAGAAGTGCTTCTTCAGAATCTGTAGCGAAGTTAAATGCCTCTACCACCCTATTAACCGAGCAGGATTTAAAAAACTTAAAAAAACTCGAATTAGAAATTATAAAGAATACCGTTTACGCCCGACATGGTTATGCTTTTCAGAAAGAAACATTTAGACGCTTTTTCGATCCAGTGGAATGGTATATCCCATTAAAAACTAACGTAGATAGCGAATTAACATCAGTAGAAAATAAGAATGTAAAAATAATTGATCGTTTTATTAAATATGCTGAAGACAATTACGATGCTTTTGGTCGTTAATTTGTTACCTATTAACTATGAAAATAAACAGGCAAAAAATAAAGGAATATTTCAAGAAATCGCAACAACATGCCGATGGTTTATTAAAAGATCGTGGCAAGGCGATGGAAACCGTAAAAGAGGCATTTGGGAAAGCTGTAACCAATAAAGGTCAACTGGAATTGGTATGGGATAAAATGCTGTTGTTGTTTGGCGTTGCAAAAGATTACATGAGTGGCGATTACACGCAAATCCCAAAAAGGTCTATTGTGGCGATCTTGGGCGGATTAATTTATTTTCTATCACCCGTTGATGTCATCCCCGATTTTGTGTTGGTTTTCGGTTTTATAGATGATGTATTCATCTTAAATTTGGTTTATAAGCAAGCAAGCAAAGATTTAGAGCAATATAAAGCATGGAAGGATGCGCAAACGCAAAAGGTAATAGGTATCGATATCTAAAAAGTAAAGCTGCTATTGCGCCGAAATTAATTTTACCTTAAGAATATAAAGTCGCTGTGGCATCCCAACCGATTTTCGTATTTTTGTCAACTGAAATTGTAAATAAAAAACAACGATAATGTATCCAGAATATTTAGTAGAACCAATGCGTAAGGAATTAACCAACGTTGGTTTTGAAGAGTTAAAAAATGCCCAAGAAGTAGACGCAGCCCTTAAAGGCGAAGGAACGGTATTGGTAGTTGTAAATTCGGTATGTGGTTGTGCAGCAGCAAATGCTCGTCCAGCAGCACGCGCAGCAGCGGCTCACGAAAAACATCCTGATAAATTGGTTACCGTTTTTGCAGGAATGGAAAAAGAAGCAGTAGACCAAGCAAGAAGCTACATGGTGCCTTTCCCTCCATCATCTCCAGCAATGGCTTTATTTAAAGATGGTAAATTGGTTCACATGATTGAGCGTCATCAAATTGAAGGTCGTCCAGCACAAATGATTGCCGATAATTTAATTGGGGCTTTCGAGCAGTATTGCTAATTTTTTTAGGTGTTTGGTTTAAATATGCATAGGCCAAACACCTAGAAATCTCTATTTAGAAGTTTCTCCAATTCGCCAAAAGAAACATTCATGCGAACTCTTCCTTGTTTGGCGTATGAAATTTCACCTGTTTCTTCCGAAATAATCACGGCTACAGCGTCGGTGGTTTCAGAAACCCCAATACCCGCGCGATGACGCAACCCAAATTGGGCCGGTAACTGATCGTTATCTGTTAAAGGTAAAATACAACTGGCACTTTTAATTTTGTTCTCAGAAATAACAACTGCTCCATCATGTAGTGGACTATTTTTCTGAAAAATACTTTCCAATAAACGTTTCGATATTTTCGAATCAATGAGCTCGCAACTATTGGCAAAAAACTGCTCGTCATAAAATTTTACAAACACCATTAATGCTCCTGTGCGTGTTTTTTTCATGCTTTTGCAGGCGTCAATAATAGGCTTAATACGCGTTAAGTTGTTGCGTTCAATTTCTTTCCGGCCGAATAAATACCCCCACCAAGCTTTGTTTTTTTGAAGAAAAGCATTTTTGCCTATCAAGAGTAAGAAGCGTCTGATTTCCTGTTGGAAAATAATAATTAAAGCAATGATGCCCACGCTCATGAACTTGTCGATGATGGTGGTTAATAATTTCATGTGCAAGGCGTCAACAATACGATAAAAGATCGCAATAATCAACATCCCCAAAAGCAAATTAACCGCCAGGGTATTGCGAATAAGTGTGTACACGTAGTAGATTAAAAGCGCAACAAGCACAATATCTACCATATCTGTGATGTTAAATTTTACAAAATCGAAATCAAGTCCTTTCATTAATGGCAAGATAAGAAATTAGGAGGAAGAATAAATAGCATTTCCATTAAAAGGCTAACGCTAACCATTCAACATGGAAACTAACTGAATGCATTCTTTTGCCTCCTTTACATCGTGAACCCGCAAAATATTGGCCCCCTTTTGTAGTGAAATTGTGTTTAAAACACTAGTTCCGTTTAATGCTTCTTCCGCCGAAGTATTTAAAACTTTATAAATCATACCTTTTCGAGAAAAACCAACCAAAAGGGGTAAATCAAATAGCTTAAAATCCTGTAATCGATTTAATAAAGTATAGTTGTGTTCAATAGTTTTGCCGAATCCAAAGCCGGGGTCTAAAATAATATCCTTTACATGCAGGGCTTTGAGTTGGGCAACTTTTTTCGCTAAATAATCAATCACATCAACGGTTACATCATCATATGAAGGGTTTTGTTGCATGTTCTGTGGAGTCCCTTGCATGTGCATGATGCAATACGGAACCTGAAGACGGGCGATGGTTTCAAACATGCGTTCGTCTAAATCCCCAGCAGAAATGTCGTTAATGACATGAGCACCCGCTAAAATTGTTTCTTCAGCAACTTTGGCTCTGAAGGTGTCAATAGAAAGAATAGCCTCTGGAAAGTTTTTAGTAATTTCAGTAATTACGGGAACCAAACGGCTAATTTCTTCTGCTTCCGATATATCCACTGCACCCGGACGCGAAGAATATCCACCAATATCAATAAAACTTGCCCCTTCAGTTAAAAATTGTTCCGTTTTGCGCAAAGCTGTATCCATAGAATTGCTTCGGCTATTGCTGTAAAAAGAATCGGGGGTAATGTTGATGATACCCATTACTTTAGGACTGCTTAAATCAATTAATTTACCTTTGCAATTGAGGCTATAGTTGGGTTTGGTATTTTTTTTTTCAAACATATTATGCCCTTTCGGGATTTGGGTTTCGCTATAAAAATGTATCTTTAGCTTTTGTTTTTTATACAAAAATACATTAAAAATTAAACAACTTTCGGCCTTGGCACAAACAAATACATCTACCCAATTTGACGAAGTGATTGCAGTTTGCAGATCCTTATTTTTAAAGAAAACGAAAGACTATGGTACAGCATGGCGCATTTTACGACCGCGCTCTATAACCGATCAAATCTTTATTAAAGCGCAACGCATCCGTACGCTCGAGGAAAAAAAGGTGAGCAAAGTGGGTGAAGATATTACATCAGAATATATCGGTATTGTAAATTATTGCGTTATTGCTATGATGCAGTTGGAATTAACGGATGCTGATCCATTAGAACTTCCGTACGAACAAGTAGAGAAAATTTTCGACGAAAAAGTTCAAGAGAATAAAACCTTAATGTTTGCGAAAAACCACGATTATGGCGAAGCTTGGCGCGATATGCGAATTAGCTCCCTAACCGATTTAATTCTAATGAAAATTTTTAGAGTAAAACAAATAGAGGATAACGAAGGGCAAACACTTGCCTCCGAAGGAATTAATGCAAATTATCAAGATATGTTAAATTATGCGGTTTTTGCATTGATAAAATTAGATATAAAATAATTCATGAAGAACAAACTACTCAGCTTTGCCCGCATTTTTGTCGGAGTGTTATTTATCTTTTCCGGACTAATTAAAGCAAATGATCCACTCGGATTTGGTTACAAATTACAAGAGTATTTCGAGGTGTTTCATATGGATTTCTTGAACGGAATGGCTGTAACCTTAGCTATTTTACTCTGTACCTTAGAAATCGTTTTAGGCGCTTTATTATTACTCGGTTTTTGGGCTAAAAAAGTAGCTTGGGGCTTGCTAGAGTTAATTATTTTTTTCTCATTATTAACGTTTATTTCAGCCGCGTTTAAAGTGGTGACCAGCTGCGGATGCTTTGGCGATGCCATTCCATTAACACCTTGGCAATCGTTTGGTAAAGATTTGATTCTGTTGATTTTAATTGGTTATATCTTCCTCAAAAGAAAAGAAATTCAACCTGCTTTTAGTAAAGAAACAACTCAAAAATATATCTTCGCTGCGGTAACCGTTGCATCCTTAGGTTTTGGTTTATTTACCTATAATTTCTTGCCTATTATTGATTTTTTACCATATAAAGTGGGTGCCCATATTCCAACATTGATGTCGATTCCATTAGGTGCAATACCCGATGAATATGAGATTATGTACCACATGGTAAATAAGAAGACCAAAGAAGAGAAAGATTTGAGCGATAAAGAATACCTCAAAACAGAAATTTGGAAAGATGAGAATTGGGAAATTAAAGGGGAGCCTTCACAACGTTTAGTTAAAAAAGGATATTCACCTAAAATTAAAGATTTAATTATTTCAGACGCATCTGGAACCGATTATACCAAAGAAATTATCGAAAATCCGTATTACAACCTCATATTTGTTGCCTACGATTTAGATAAAACCAATACAAAAGCTATGGGCGATTTCAATGCGCTCGCTTTAAATGCTACGAAACAGTTTAACATTCGCACCGTTTTATTAACCTCAAATTCAGCACAAAAAGCAGAGAGCTTTATTAAAGAGAATAATATCTTCTCAGAAGTATTTTACTGCGATGCGGTACCGTTAAAAAGTATGGTTCGCTCAAATCCAGGTGTTTTGTTGTTAAAAGACGGCGTCATCATTAATAAATGGCATTACCATACCTTACCATCATTTGAGCAGCTGTCAAAAAAATATTTTGGAAATTAAATGATACAGTACGCACTTAAAAAGCTTCTATACGGTTTACTGGTAATGGCCGGTATCGTTTTGGTGGTTTTTGTGCTATTTAATATTTTGCCAGGCGATCCCGCCAGGATGACTATGGGGCAACGCGCGGATGTGCAATCATTGGAAGCAGTACGCAAAGAGTTTGGTCTCGATAAATCGAAGCCAATGCAATTTGTACTTTATTTTAACGACTTATCGCCAATCAGTGTTTTAGATGCCGATAGTACGGCGCAGCAAAAATATCACTACCAAAAATTGGTCACGTTTGAAAAGAAAGCCTTGGTTCTAAAATGGCCGTACTTGCGTAGCTCGTACCAAACCAAACGCGATGTAACCGCAATTCTTTCCGAAACTGTGCCAAATACATTTGTGTTGGCACTAACCGCCATGATATTTGCTACTTTAATTGGTGTTTTCTTGGGGGTTTTATCTGCAGTTTACAAAGATACTTGGATAGACCGCGCAGCAAATGCTTTCGCTATTTTAGGAATTTCAGCCCCCTCATTTTTTGCCGGAATCATTATCGCTTGGCTATTTGGTTTTCTATTGAGCGATATCACAGGATTAAAAATGAGCGGAAGTTTATACAGCTACGACCCCTTCAAAGGAGAAATTTTAACCCTCCGAAATCTGTGGTTACCCATGATTACCTTAGGCTTAAGACCCTTAGCCATCATTGTGCAGTTAACCCGTAGCGCCATGCTCGATGTGTTGGCGCAAGACTATATTCGAACTGCCCGCGCAAAAGGTTTAAGTAGAAATAGCATCATTTACAAGCATGCCTTAAAAAATGCAATGAATCCTGTTATTACGGCCATTTCAAGCTGGTTCGCCTCCTTATTGGCCGGGTCGTTTTTTGTTGAATATATTTTCGGATACAACGGCTTGGGAAGAACAACCGTGGCAGCCTTAGAAATGTCAGACTTCCCCGTTGTTATGGGCGCTATTTTATTTATCGCGTTTGTTTTCGTGGTAATCAATATCTTAGTCGATATTTTATATGCCTATGTAGACCCACGGGTGAAATTGTAAAATCTTTTCCCTAAGCAACTAGGCCATCACACATTCAGTATGCAAGAAGAAATTCAAACTCCAGAACAAAACAAAACGCAACCCAATGTAGGTTTGGTATTTTTGGTAGGTTTTATGGGCTGTGGTAAAAGTACCAAAGCAAAACAATTGGCTCAACGTTTAAACAGCACCGTTATCGATTTGGATGCTGAAATTGTACAGGCTACCGGAAAAACCATTGCAGAATATTTTGCCGAATTTGGTGAGAGTGGCTTCCGTCAATATGAAAGTAATTTGTTAAAAACATTCAATTATCCAGAAAACAGTATCGTGGCAACAGGAGGTGGATTACCTTGCTTTTTCGATAACATGGACTGGATGAAAGCGCATGGCCAAACCGTTTATCTACAAATGGAACCTGCACAATTGGTTTCACGATTAGGTAAAAGACACAAGCGTCCTTTAATTGCCCACATGGATGATGAACAACTTTTAGCTTTCATCAAAACCAAGCTCAAAGAACGCGATGTGTTTTATACACAAGCAAAATTGGTTATCAATGCATTCGATTTAGATGCCGAAAAGCTCGAAAACGAAATCCGTTTAAAAGCATAGTCTACTCGCTTTTTTAACTAGAAAATGAATGGCAGCATTTCATCGTAGGCGATAGCCCCGCTGCCGTTCCTGCCTCCCAGCAAAAGCTTGGAGGGCATCCACTCACATCGGGTTTAGAAACCCCAAACACTGCTTAAAAACAACCGCTAAATTCAGATGAAGTACCTTCTGGTGGAAGTGGTTTTTTAGGCTCATCTGGCACTATTTTTGCATTTTTTTGTTACACACACAAACACACACAAATGAAAAAATTAGTCCTCCTACTGCTTGTGCTAGGCACAATAAGCTGTAACGCCTATCAGTATTTCGAACCCAAATATACCATGGGTATGCAAGAACAAGAGTTTGCGAAGTTAAACAGAGATGCCATTAAAGTTTTTGGAGATGAGAGCGATGTGGTCATTTACCGAACGATTAATGAGGCAACTAAGCAATTTAAATTTTTTGTTTTTTCAAAACAAAAATTGATTCGGTTTGAAGAGTCTAGTCAGCCAGATGGTTATAAATGGATACAACTTTCGAAATAATTAAACAACGCCGAGCCAAGCAAGTTATTTGGCTCGGCGTTAAATTAATTTATAAATAAGATATTAAAAATTCTAGAAAGTTTCAGCAACATTAGTCGGGGATGTGGTCTTCATACTGGTCTGCAATATATTTAATCTGGGTTTTTCCATGCGGAGTAGGCTCACCATAATCGTTAATGTTTACAAAAACTATTTTGTCAATTGTTAAAATACTTTTGCGGGTAATTTTATTGCGTACCTCACAACACATAGTCAACGATGTGGTTCCAAAGGCAGTTGCGGTAATACCGAGTTCAATGATATCGCCTAATTTCCCCGAGCTCACAAAATTAATCTCCGACATATATTTCGTTACAACCTTTGGGTTTTCAAGTTGTACAATAGCATAAATTGCAGCTTCTTCGTCAATCCATTTTAATAAACTTCCGCCAAATAAGCCACCATTGGGGTTTAAATCTTCAGGTTTTATCCATTTACGTGTGTGAAAATTCATGCGTATTTATTTAAGTGTAGGTAAGGTCTATTTCAATTCGTTTAAGTACAATGCAGTTTGGCTTTCGATGGCAGTAACGGCCTGCTGTATGGCTGTGTCTGTCGGTTTATTTGGTGCGTCTATTGGTAGGGTAGAAATGGTTTTAAGCGCAGCAGTATACCACTTTGTCCAAGCTTCCAAAATGCGTTTCTCATCATTAATTTGTTTCCCTTCGCTAATCGCTTTTTTACTTAATTCAAATTCCGTTTTTAATCGCGCCAACGCATCATTCTTTACTTGGTTTACGGTATACTTCGCTGTAGTTTCATCTGCCGAAAGCAAGGTGTAGGCAGCCGTTAGTGCACTGATTCCAACATTTTTCATTTCAGTAGGCGAAACCTTATCTAACCGGTCATTATCAGTATGGTAAAACATATCGGTAAAGTGCCACATTAACAAACCGGGTATATTGTTTTGCAAGAAAGGAGTATGGTCGCTACCTCCTTCAAATGGATTGTAACTTACGGTCCAATTGGCAAATGACCCTTGAGCTTTACACAAATCAAACACAAAATCGTTAAAATAATGAGGAAAGAGGTCTTTTTCGGAAAGTTTGCTGGCACCCCATTCCGTATGTTTATCATTACCACGTGTCCAAATGGCAGAGGGGTCGGGCATTTTTTCAATCAAAAAAGTTCCGCCTGTTTTTTCGGTGTCTTCGCCTACCATGTCGAGGCTCAAGCCCCATAAAATGTCCTTTTTACGTGCAGTATCTTCAACAATATATCTTTTGGTAGAAGTAATTTCATCGCCCCACAAAAAAGTAAGCGTTCTAGCCGGATTCAGTTTTTTTGCTTTGTAAAGCTCGGCGCTTAAGCGTGCCATTTCGGCCAAGGTGCCTACTCCTGTAGCATTGTCGTTTGCCCCGGGTTCTTGCACATGCGCACTAAAAACGAAGCGTTCTTGCGGTTTTACATTGCCTTGAATGTTGGCCACTATGGTTAATTCTTCAGCGGAATATATTTTAGTCGCAATGTTGGCTTTAACCTGTGTGCTACCTTTTAAGCAGCTGGCTTTTAGTCGTTCTTTTGCTGCATACGATAACAACAAAGCCCAAACTTGGCTGTTGGGTTTGATGCTTCCAAATTGTATAGACGTTTGGTTTTTCTCAGGTTGCGTGTAATTTGGCATTGAATAACCTAAAACACCTATTGCGCCTGCTTTTTCCGCAATTGAAATTAATCTGGAAGCTGAAGTCTCTGAAAACAAAATTTTCCCCTTGAGGTCCATTTTTTCAATTTCCGATGGATTGAGTTTTTCCAAGTACACGACCGTTGCGGTATTCCCGTTCGCAGGAGTGGAGATGCAATTAATCGGAATCATGTTGCGGTTGCTATGAAAAGAAAGCAGTGGGAAATTTTCTCCAATGATTTGGAGATTGGCATCAACCGGTTCCCAAGTACCTCTTGAAAGCGGCCGTTTTTCAATGCGGTAGGTTAAAGGAGCCTCCGTTTCACTTTTATTTTGCTCGACAAATCCTGCTTTTTTTAATATGTCTTCAACATAATGAATGCTAGCATTGAAACCAGTATTCCCTGGAACCCGAAAAAACTTTTCTACAAAGGCAGTAGTTTTATACGCATTTTCCTCCTTAAAACCTGTTCGGGTTAACTTAAAATAGCGTTCGCTCGGACTTTGGGTGTGACCCACCAGACCCCATAAAATGAGGCTAAAAAGAAGCTTCGTTCTCATGTATCGACATTAAAAACGAAATATACTAAGAAATATGGAAGGATTAATCGTAGCGTTTTCCTTTTTTATGCTTAAGCCCTTCATCAACCGATAATGGGCCAGAGCCAATTACCCAAAAAAGAATCAGTAAGAATAAAATCAATACCGATAACCATAATTCGGAGTTGAGCATAGAAAAGCCTCTGGTTAGGTTTACAAAGAAAACGGCAAACAATAAGATTGGAATTTGTATAACCACCGCAAAGCGTGTAACCAAACCCAGCATAATTAAAATACCGCCAACCAAGTGCGCAAAAGCTACTAAATGAATAGCTACGCTAATTAATACCGCCGAGAAGCCGAATACGTTGTTCTCAGTTAACATGGCTTGCAAAACGCTGGTATCACTAATAAATGAAACGCCTTTTAAAAAGATTACGAGGCCTAAAAGAATGCGTACATAGTCTAGCCATTTTGTTTGATGAACATCGCCCCAATGCTCAATTTTACGGATAACGTTCATGATGAACCCCCTTTTTTATGAATGTAGTATTAAGTTACGATTAATGTTTTGAAAAATCAAATAACATTTTGATAGTCAGTTGAATGTAGTTTTAAACAGTTTAGGGACTCGATTATTAAAAATGCGCCAAAATTCACAATTATTTAATTTGAACTAATTTGGTTTTTGGTATGAATTTTGTATTATTGTGATAATTAATTAGGTTTTTGAGCATGAGCAAAGAAATATTAGAGTTTTCTATACAGGTAGATGAAAAATTTGATCTAAATTTTAGCTTGCTAGGCGGTTTCGTTGCTTTTGTGGTTAAATTTTTTGAAAAATAATTCTACTCGGATCAATTTTAAATAGATTCTTATCCAGTTATTGAGATGAATACATTCTCGATACCTAGATGGGAATACCTCATGGGCTGTGCCCAAAAAATCAGCTTGTATCTCTAATTTTAACTTTCATCTTTTACCTGTATCTTTGCGGCATAATGAGTAGAAGAAAACCAGGTACGGTAACAATTGTTCCAAATGTACACGTAATTGATATCGCCGAAGAGGGAAAAGGCGTAGGAAAAGCCGATGAATTAGTCATTTTTATCGATAAGGCGGTTCCGGGTGATGTGGTAGATGTACGCTTAACCAAAAAGAAAAAGAACTTTGCAGAAGCAGTAATTGAGCAATTGCATCAAAAATCCGATTTACGTACAGAACCTTTTTGTCCTCATTTTGGAACCTGTGGTGGTTGCAAATGGCAACACATGGGGTACGATTCTCAGTTAAAGTTTAAGCAAAAGAACGTAGAAGCAGCTTTGCAGCGTTTAGGCAAAATAGATACTTCATTTTCTGAACCAATTTTAGGGTCAGTAAAAAACAGATATTATCGTAATAAACTTGAGTTTACGTTTTCAAATAAACGTTGGTTAGATAAAGCCGATATCGAACGTGATGAAGCATTTGATATGAATGCATTGGGTTTTCACGTTCCATTGCGCTTCGATAAAATTTTAGACATTGAGCATTGTTACTTGCAAGATGAACCTTCAAACTCGATCAGAAATGCGGTGCGCAAGTATGCATTGGAACATAATTTATCGTTCTACGATTTACGCAATCACGAAGGTGTTTTACGGAATTTAATTATTCGTACCTCAACTACCGGACAAGTAATGGTGGCCGTGGTTTTTGCCTATCCAGAGCAGGAACAAATTGAGGGTTTAATGGGCTTCTTAAAAGCAGAATTTCCGCAAATTACTTCTTTGCTTTACATTGTAAATCAGAAGAAGAACGATACCATTTTTGATCAAGAAGTGCATGTTTTTGCTGGTGAAGATCATATTTTTGAAGAAATGGACGGTATTCGCTTTAAAATTGGTGTAAAGTCATTCTATCAAACCAATTCAGAACAAGCATTTGAATTGTATAAAATTACGCGTGAATTTGCGGGTTTCAAAGGCGATGAATTGGTGTACGATTTGTATACCGGAGCAGGAACCATTGCTAATTTTGTGGCAAAAAGTGTGAAACAAGTTGTTGGCGTGGAGTATGTGCCTACCGCCATTGAGGATGCTAAATTTAATTCGAAATTAAATGGCATCGACAATACTATTTTCTATGCTGGTGATATGAAAGATATTTTAACATCGGAGTTTATTGCTCAACATGGTAAACCCGATGTAGTGATTACAGATCCACCAAGAGCAGGCATGCATGCCGATGTAGTAGCGCGTTTGTTGGAAATGGAATCGGAAAAAATTGTGTACGTAAGCTGTAATGCTGCAACACAAGCCCGCGATTTGGAATTGTTAAAAGAGAAATACGAAGTGGTACGCATTAAACCAGTTGATATGTTTCCGCATACCCAACACGTAGAAAATGTTGTTTTGTTAAAATTGAAACAGGGAATTTAGATTGAAATCTCTTGTTTACAGGAATTAATTCGAATTTATAATGAATAGGGAAGAATTATTAGGCGCATCGTCTGAAGAGAATAGCGGTTCAGGAAAGAAGCAAGAAAGCCCGCTGGTTAGCTTAGAAAGAGATTTATATCTGTATTCAGATTCGCTAAAAGAAGTGGCCATGGAGATTATGATGGAAGGTATTTCTTCTTATCCAATTTTTATTGCCCATCAGCACGAGGTTACTATTGGTGAGGTTATTTTAGATAGAGCAGAGTTGAATACCGACTGGACCATTCAAGCATCCACTTTGGAGGAGTTTGTTGAAAAAGGAATTATCAACAAGGATAAAAAAGACGCTTTTTTAAAAGCATATAAACGCCCCGAACAGCATATGTGTTTATTTGTGATTGTTCCGGAGGGCGCAAATTTTGTATATTATCCTTACAAATAGGCTAAAAAAAGCAAGCTGTTTTACATCCATAAAACAGCTTGCATATCAACTAAAACTAAATTTATTTATTGTACGTGCTTCACATCGCCACTTTTTGAGTTTGACGATTTTAAAGACGCATTGCCTTTGTAATGAATATCGCTTCCGCCCGAAGCATTTGCCTCTAATCCTTTTGCAACATTGATGTACACATCTGAGCCTCCCGATGAGTTTACTTTTGCATATTGCGTAATAAAATCATAGGCTTTAATATCGCTGCCACCACTAGAGGCAATATTCATATTTTCTGCTTTGCCTTTTAAGTAAACATCGCTACCACCACTTGTAGCTACAGATAAGTTGGTGCAGAACAAGTCTATTTTAATGTCGGCACCACCTGAACTATTGATTGACATTTTCTCAGTTTTAATCGGGTTTTTTGAAAACACATCTGAACCGCCCGAAGCTGCAATGGCATTCAGTTTTTTATAGTTTACATATGCATTAATTTGTTTGTTGTTAAAAAGTGAGTTCCAATTGAATCCTTCTTTAAAATGGATATTGAGGTTTTTACCTTTTTGTTCAACAACGATATTACTGAGTATTTCTGCATCAGCCTGAATGCTAACAGATTCGCTATTGCCTTGTGTAAGGTAAAGATTGATACCACTACTAACGCCAATGGCTTCAAAGTTGGATACTGGAAATTTTTTTGAATCTTGTGCCTGACTAAGCATGCTGCTTAAAACAAGCGAAAAGAGCACGGCCGATTTTAGTAAATTTTTCATAGTTGTTATTTTTCCGAAATGGTTTTTAGATTCTTGAACGTTAAAATTTGGTTCGTTTATAAGACGCATTTTTTTTCGAAACGTTGCAAACTTTTGAATTTATTTTTCAAATAGTTTGAATTTAAGATGTAAAATCGTTCTTTTTGTATTCAATCTTTTATATACAATGGCTGCATCGCAATTACTTATTTTAAACAAAAAACAAATTCAGCAAAAGATCGATCGTATCGCTTATCAGATATTAGAGGATAATCTGAATGAGAAGGAAATTGTATTGGCTGGTATTTGGGATCGTGGATATAAAGTTGCTTTGCGTTTAGAAAAAGTGCTAAAAAAAATATCTGATTTCAAAATAACGTTATTGAGAATAGATTTGGAGCGTGAAAGCAGCAAACTTATCGCCAAAACAGATTTGGATGAAAGCCATTGGAAAAATAAGGTGGTTATCATTGTAGATGATGTATTGAATAGTGGAAAAACACTGGCTTATGGCTTGGGTGTTTTCTTGAATACGCCACATAAAAAAATTAGAACAGTAGTTTTGGTTGATAGAAGCCATAAAATTTTCCCAATCGCAACAGACTTTGTTGGACTTGAACTGGCAACGGTTTTAAAAGAACACGTAGATGTGATTATGGATGTAGAAGGGGAAGAGGATAGAGTTTATTTAAGCTAATTACAACTCTTTTTTTTCTGAATCCAACGTAATTACCCAAAAAGTAGCACGTATTTTTTCTTAATCCCGCTAGCAGGGAAGTTAATTTCATTACATTTTTTATCAAAAAAAATATTTTTTGTATGATTAATTCGAATGATTTTTAATATTTTTGTCGTGTTTTTTGGTGGTAAACTATTGGTGTTTAGCTTTTTTTGGTTTTTGAACGTATAAGCCGCAGTCAATAGGAGTAGTAGCTAATTTTAACAGCATCAAGTAAATTGTTTAATCGTCCCATTTAAAATTCTTAAACTTCTATTCCTTTTTCTTTTAAGAGTTCCAAAGCGTGGATGGTCGTGCTTTTATGATTTTGATGACATCAGTTCTGCATCGAGCGTGATAGCTTTTTACTTTATAAATTAATAAAGGAGCAGATACTGCTGAAAATTAAGGAATTGTTTAAATTTGTAAATAGTTATAAAGAAAATAATCTTCGCATATAGCTTGCGATTGTTCAGAGACTTAATGCAAAAGGTAAATTACGATATACTGGTTGACGAAGAACTATATGCTCGCTTCATTTCGGGAGATAGTATTGCTTTTTCTAAGCTTTATCAAAAGTACAGTGCCAAGTTGTATGCCAATGCGCTTAAATTATTAAAAGATCCAATTGCAGCGGAGGAGCTTATTCAAGAGTTGTTTACAAGGGTTTGGTTAAAGAGAGAGACATTAGCAGTGGATTTGAACTTTGCCCCGTATTTATACCGAATAGCGCAAAATTTAGTCATCGATTTTTTCAGAAGAATTCAAAAAGATAAAGTAGTTTTTGAAAATTTAAAAAAAACAGCTTCCGAAAATTATTTACACATCGAGGAATCTATTCATTCGAAAGAAATTAGTCTTGCTGTTCAGAAAGCATTAGAAAATTTATCCCCTCAACAAAGAAAAGTGTATGAGCTTTGTAAGTTAGAGGGGAAGACCTATAAGCAAGCGGCTGAAGAACTTCAGATTTCCCAACATACGGTGAAAGAATATGTTAGCTTGGCAAGCAATTCTGTGAAAAAGTACCTTTTAAGTCATCCAGATTTATTCTTGATCTTACTTTTTTTGGGTCTTAAGGCCTAAATTAATTGAGAATTAAGTTTTTATTAAAAAAATATTAATTCTATCCCCCCCGTTTTTATTTGTTCTCCGTTTCTACTTAAAAGCTCTAGAAAAAATGAACAAAAACATCGGCGACATACTTACAAATTATCTTCAGAATAATTGTTCAGAAAATGAGACTGCGTATTTGTTACATTATTTAACGCAAGAAGAAAACCAAGAACAAAGCGAGGGATTAGTCACATCTGCTTTGGCTAAAGCAAATGACATGCCCATTGCGGCTGAAGATCAGAAACGATTAGATTTACTGCTTACCCAAATTATCAGCACTCCAGCGGTTCCTAAAAGAGCAACCTTAAAGATTACGCGTTTAACCAAGTATTTAGCTGCAGCAATTGTATTGATTACTTTTTCTATTGGCTTGATTTTGTATTTCTCAGGAAATAATTCAGCTAAAATTTCTTATCAAAATGATGTTGCTCCGGGCTCTAATAAAGCGGTGTTAACGTTAGCGAATGGCAAGAAGGTTGATTTAGGAAAGACACTTTTAGGCGAGGTAGCACTGGCAGAGGGGATTAGCTTGTCTAAATCAAAAGAAGGTTTATTGGTATATCAAGTTACTGAGAATACCAAAGCGCCTAAAGGAACTTTTAATACCATTGAAACACCAAAAGGTGGACAATACCAAATTGTGCTTCCCGATGGTTCGAAAGTTTGGTTAAATGCCGCTTCGTCTTTAAAATTTCCGGTAAGCTTTACTTCGAACACTGATCGTCGCGTGAAATTGAATGGTGAGGCATATTTTGAAATTGTTCACGATGCAAATAAACCCTTTATAGTTGAGTCTAAAAAACAAGAAGTAAGTGTTTTAGGAACTCACTTTAATGTAAAGGCTTACGAAAATGAAGCAAGCAATGAAACCACTTTAATTCAAGGAAAAGTAAAGGTTTCGGCTTTAGATAATCAACAATCGGCTATTATTCAACCAAATCAGCAGGCGATTATTGATGGAGGAGCAGTGCGTATCAAGCATGTAGATGCAAATCTTGCTGTGGCTTGGAAGAACGGATTAATTGTTTTTGAGCAGGAAGATATCAGAGAGATTATGAAAGTAATAGCCCGTTGGTACGACGTAGATGTTGAATTTCAGTCGAATAGTAGTTTCGAACATTTTAGCGGTTCTATAAGCCGCTTTTCGAATATATCAGATGTACTACGTATGTTGCAATTAACCAATAAAGTAAAATTTGAAGTCCGTGGGAGGCGGGTGATTGTAATGAATTAAAATTACCTCCAAAAAAGAACTGGAAGTGCGCCAACACCCCCAGTTTAAAAAGTCTGAGTTACGCCTACAAACATTGAATGAAACTGTATTAACTATAAACCCAAACATCCCAAATGTATGAAATTTAATCCCAAAAGTCTCCATGTGCTCACCTCAATATGGAGATCTAAAACTTTTAAAGTTATGAAATTAACTTTTTTGCTGCTTATTACTTTATTCATTCAGATAAGTCAAGCATCTTTAGCACAAAATGTTAGCGTTAGTGCAAATAAAGGGCAGCTAACCAATTTGTTAAAAGAAATTAGGGTGCAAAGTGGCTATAATTTTGTGTATGCCGAAAGCGCGTTAAAAAATGCAAATCCGGTTACGGTAAACTTAAAAGCAGTGCCTTTAGAGATTGCTTTAAAAGAGATTTTTAAGAATCAGCCTTTATCGTATACGATTGAGAAAAAGACAATCATTATTAAAGAAGCGGAGCCGAGTTTTATCGAACGACAAATTGATCGTTTTTTTAAAACGACCGTAAAAGGGGTTGTCGTTGATAAAAAAGGGGAGGTCATTCCGAATGCAACCATTATGATTAAAGGGTCAATGGTTGGAGTTTCTGCTAGCTCAGAGGGTAAATTCAGTATTGATATTCCAGAAAATTTAGCCGGAAAAGCAGTCTTAGTAGTTTCGTTAATGGGCTATAAAACAAAAGAAATTGAGGTCGGAAATCAGACCGATATTAAAGTTGTTTTAGATGAGAATGTAAGTGACCTTAAAGACGTTACCGTTGTTGCGTATGGCGAACGTACGAAAGAAAAATTGATCAACTCTGTTGTTAGTGTAAAAGCAGATCAAATTAAAGATATGCCTGCGGCAAACTTAGAAAACTTGCTACAAGGCCAAATGGCCGGAGTAGCCGTAGTAAACCGTTCGGGTTCTCCAGGTGGTACGGGTTCTATTGTAAATATTCGTGGTCAAAACTCTTTAATGGTAACGGGACCAAGTGGAGCCTTAATTAACAATGGCGCACCTTTGTATGTAGTAGATGGGGTGCCAATTATTTCGGACAACAATACAAAAGACGGGGTTAGTGGCTTAGCCGATATTGACCCATCAACAATAGAATCAGCTGAAGTATTAAAAGACGCTTCGGCAGCAGCTCTGTACGGTTCAAGAGCAAATAACGGTGTAATTTTAATTACCACCAAAAAAGGAAAAACAGGTAAAGCAGAAATTGTAGCAAACGTATCGATGGGTTTTAATATCCTGCCAAAAACTCCGGTTCAAACATTAGGTAAAGCTGAAAGAGATATGGCTATGTTGTTTGCTCAAAATGCAACTTTGGCATATTATAATACCCCCACAGCAAGCTACGTTGTTCCAGGCTCGTATCAACAGGCTTGGGGTACACAAGGTACGTACGATTATTTCTGGGGAAATGGAGTGGCAATGGGTGGATACCAACCAGCTATTCAAGATAGTTTAAACTCATATTACAACAACAGTTCAAATTGGTGGAAGTACTTTTTTCAAACAGGTAAAACACTAAATACAAATTTATCGATATCAGGAGGAACCGATTTATCGAAGTACAACATCGCCTTTGGTCACTATAATGAAGAAGGGATTATGGTTGGTTCAGCGTTTAGTCGCTATAACTTAACGGCCAACATGAATTTTACTCCGCGTAAAAATTTGGTAATCAGCTCGAATAACTACTTAGCTTACACCAATAGGGGGAAAGGGCAAAACAGCAATAATGGTTCTGCAACCATGGTTGGATCGCCAAAAGCGTCCTCAACAATGCTTTCGCTTGATAATCCAATTGCTTTAGCTCAATCGGAGCGTATTGCAGCTACAGAAGAAAAAAATAACACCTACCGTTTAAGATCTGGTTTAAATGTGGCTTTAACTCCAGTGAAAGGTTTGAAAATATCAAGTGCTCCAGCAATAGATTTTTCGGAGGTTTCGCGAAATGTTGCTGCACCGAATTATATTGATCAGCAATATGGTTTAGCTAAATCAGAAAACTTTACCACTCGTAGAATTGTTTTAAACTGGGAAAACTTAGCCACGTATAACACTACTATTGCATCAAATCACAATGTAGAGGTGCTTTTAGGACAAGGAATGACCAAGCAGATAAACGAAACGCTTTATGGAATGGGACGTGGTATGGCGAGTAACGACATTCATTATGTTCCTTTATTGCCAGTTAACGATGCTACGCAGATTGTAAACGGAACAACAGTGGTTACACGTAATTTTTCGTCAACCTTTAGCGAAACAATGTTGTTGAGCTATTTTACGCGCGTTGCATACGATTATAAGAGCAAATATTTAGCTGAATTTTCTATCAGAGCAGACGGATCGAGTACTTTTGGTGAAGGTAAAAGATGGGGAAAATTTCCAGCAGCAGCATTAGGATGGAATTTCTCGAAAGAATCTTTTTTGGAGAATGCATGGTGGTTAAGTGCAGGAAAGTTACGAGCTAGCTGGGGGAAAACAGGTTTACAGTTTGGAGACCCTTATTTAGCGCAAGGTACGGTGTCAGATGCGCATTCTACTGGTTTCTTAGGTCAAGCTGGCTTAGCTCCTGATATTGTTTCGTATAATAATTTGGCTTGGGAAGAAGATACGCAATACGGTGTTGGTTTAGATTTAGATTTATTTGATTTTAGATTGAAAATTAATGCTGATTACTACCATAAATATAACAAGGGGCAAATTTATAATGCACCATTTCCTGGAAATGTTTATTATTTGCCATCTACTTGGAGAAATACTTTTTCAAGTTCGAATCAAGGATATGAATTAAACGTTCAATACGATGTATTAAGAGGAAAGGCCTTCAATTGGAGAACGCGCTTAAACATGGCTAGAAATACCAATCGATTTGAAGAAAGTTATAATGGTATGGATGTGGCTAACTTTATTTTAGGTAGACCATTAATGGGCTTTAACGTATACATACAAGAAGGTTTTGTAAATAACTCTAATGAAATTCCAAGATTTTATAATCCTAACGGATCTGTACAATATTTAAACGCTCCAGATAACTTTCATCCAGTTCAAGTAGGGATGAAAAAAATATTGGATTTAAATGCTGATGGAAGAATTAACGACTTGGATAAAGCCTACGTTGGTAGCCCAATTCCTCAAGTTGCAGGTGGTTGGATAAACGATTTCTCATGGAAAAATTTCCAGTTAAATGTTTTGTTCAACTTTGTTATTTCGCAAGACATGATTAATGCACTTCCGTACTCAAGTTACATTGACACAAATGCGCCAACACCAAAATTGATTTTCTATGATTATGCGAACATTAATTATTGGAATGCTGCAGGTGCAGCGGCAGCAGGAAGTAGCTACTCTCCAATGTTTCCATCGCCAAATTTAGGCTACTCGCCACAATCAGATCCAATGATTAGCTCGAATATTGAAAATGTAAACTATATCCGATTGAAGAAGTTAAGCCTGAGTTACTCGTTTAATAAAAATTTAGTTAAAAAAATTGGGCTTTCGTCTGCACGAGTATTTGGTACCGCAGAGAATTTATTCTTGATAACCAATTACTCAGGATTAGATCCAGAAGCAGTGCCGTATAATGGGGTAGATAATTTAGATAATTATCCATTGGCAAGAACCTATACCATTGGCTGTGCTGTTAATTTTTAACGATTGCACTTTAAGGAAAGTTTTTAATCAAGAAATAAAATCATGAAAATAAAAATAGTAGTACTTTTTGGCTTATTCGCATTTTTGACCTCGTGCAAAGATGCATTAGATATCAAGCCAGAAGATCGTCAATCAATTACAAATGCATTTGATGGAGATGACGAGTTGATGGCCTTCTTAATTAGCATGCAAGGCGAAGCACAGCGATTAATAGGAGACGATCCGCATCAATACATGGGTGCTCCTGCCGATCGTTGCGATAATACAGCTTATAATAATTTACGCAATTTGGTGCCAGCTACGGTGAAAAGTGGTTTGTACTCAACATGGAAAGAATATTACGACGTTATTTACTTAGCTAATTTAATGTTAGAAAACATTTATCAAGCAGAAGGTAAATTGCCACAAGAGCGTATAAACTTTTATCGTGGTCAGGCGCTTTTCCTTAAAGGATGGATGTATTTGGAACTGGGCAAGATTTGGGGAAATGCTATTATCACCACCGGAACCAATAATTTTGAAACCTACACCAATAATAAAGATTATGAAGTGATTAATGAGGCTATCAAAAATTTGGAAGAATCATATCCTTTGCTTTTAAACTATGGAAATTCATATGACGATAAAGGGAGTCTTTTAACTTCTAAACAATATGGTTCAAAAGGTGCTGTAGCAGGTTTATTGGCTCATGCGTATGCATGGCAAGGAAGCATGACTGAATTGTATAATTGGCCTGGAATTGATGCCAGAGCTGCCTATACAGCTTCAGTTGATTGGAGTACAAAGGTAATTAGTGGCGAAGCCTCATCTCCATATGCATTAGCCCCTACTATCGAAAATTTAATTGCTACCACCTTTGGGTCTTGGCAACCAGCGAATAGAGTTGCAGCAAAGGAATCGATCTTAGAAGTGCAAAATTATTATTTAGCTGATTTTTCTGGTAATTATGCACCAGCATTGGTAAGTCGGTATACTACTTGGCCAGTTAATACAAATCAATCTACTGCTACAATTTCGTTATCAACTATTGCATTTAAATTTAACCGTGCCACAGTAAAACAAATGTACAAAGGAACGGATCAACGTTTAAATAGTTACTTCTATAAAGTAGATGAAATGGCATCTAACTTAGCTTTCTCGTACCCATATAAGGTTAGAAAAGCCATCTACAGAGTAACAAACCAAACAACAGGAGTTACCTCAACAACCGGTTTAGATTGCAACGATATCTTTATCAGGTTGGCAGATATTTATTTATTGCGTGCCGAATGTTATGCAAAACTAGGTCAAGATGCGCTTGCAATTACCGATTTAAATAAAATTAGAGGTAGAGCAACAGCAGCATTGTATCCTGCCGATGCGACAGAAACGGATTTAAAGATGGCCATTTTTAAAGAACGCGAAAAGGAATTATTAATGGAAAGCGGTAGATATTACGATGTGTTAAGAAATGGCAAAAGCTATATTAAAACACAATTGGGACCTGCTTTTGCAGCTTTATCGGATAGGGATATTGCAGACGGTGCACTATACATGTTTATATATACCGATGCATTTGTAAATAATACCATTTTACAACAAAATATTTATTGGAATAGAATGGAGTAATCCACTTATTTAAAGCAAATTATAAAGAAATGAAAAAATTAAATATATGCATTATTCTTCTTTGTACCGTATTCTTTAGCTGTACAAAAGATAACACCATAGACAGTGGCATTTCAAACGGAACCATGCCTGATAAAACCATCTATCAATATATGCAAGGCGATACCTATAACTGGGATTTAACTATCCAAATGATTGATCATGCAGGTTTAACCAGTTTGTTTAAAGGCGAGGATTCTTCACATCCAAAAATTATGGTATTGGGCTTAACCTCTCATTCAATCAGAAGATGGGTATACACTAAAGGCAAAACTGAGGTTACACAGATGGATCCACTAGAGTGTAGACGAATATTGTTAAACCACGTGTTTGATCAGGTATATTTCCGTAAAGATATTCCAAGTAGAGAAACCGGTGGCGTGGCACTAAAATCAATTGGAGGTGCAGAAATTAGGTTGTTTACTGAAGAACAAGTAGATCCAACATATGGTATTGGGCCAGTTTTAGTGAAGTTCACTTCTAAAGATGGTACATCGGTTGTAAATGCTCAAATCGCTTCGGCCGATATAAACCCCAAAAATGGCGTTGTACACTCGATGCATTACAATTACATTATCGACGCTTTAAAATAAAAATTAAGTTTAACGAATTCATCATACAGAAAAATGAATATCAGAATATTTATAACGTGTGCCGTAATCTTAACAAGCATTGCTTGGGGGTGTAAAAAAACGCCAATTGGCTACTTAGACTATGCAAATGGCAAGTATCTACCAAATTCAATGACTATTAGGGCTACTCCAGATCCGGTAGTAGATGCATTACGAATCAGAAATAACTCTCCTTGGGTAAGTACAAAAATTACGGGAGTATTGGGCACTGAACCTATGGTTTACAAGATTACGAATGTAACATCACCAAATGCAGATGCGGCAGAAGTTGCCAAGTTTAGACAAAACCTTTACATCTTAGGGCAAGGTCGAATTCACTACCCTTTAAATACCGGCATTAAGCCAGGAAAATATATTGTCAGTATTGGTATCCAAAATGCAGGTGATTATTATGGCGAGCTAATTGATGCTATGACCATAGTGGTCGAATAAATTAAAGTTAGCTATTGCGATGATAGAATCAATTATCGCAATAGCTTTAGAATTACTAACACATAAAATTATTTCCTAATGAAAAAAAGCTTAAATAAGAAAATAACGTTTCTCTTAATTATTGTTTGCATGTTAATTACTGCAAATACGTATGCTCAAGGAATTAAATTCTTGCAAGGCGGTTATGCCGAAGCGATTGAAAAAGCAAAGGAACGTAAGTTGCCAATATTTATCGACTGGTATGCTGATTGGTGCGTGCCGTGTAAAATGATGGATAAAGAGGTTTTTGTAGATAAAAAATTGGGCGATTACTTTAATCAACATTTTGTTTCCGTAAAATTAAATACCGAGCAAAAGGAAAACCTTGAGTTGGTAAAAAAATACCAAATAAGCGCCATGCCAACCTTGATGTTTATCGATGCAGATGGCGAAGTATTGTTTCGCGTAAGTAGCTCGATGCCAGCTGAAGATTTAATGAAACACGGTAAAACAGTAGTAGGCGATCTAAAAAGCTTTGAAGCTTTGTACGACGAGTACCAAAAAGATAAAAGCAATTTTAAAGTAACGCAAGAGCTTTTAACCGCCGCTCCGGGTTTCGTAACCATTCAAACCGGAATGGAAAAAAAGAAATGGATTGTGCGTGTTGAGAAAATCTTTAATGATTATGCTGCTGAAAAAATGGCAAAAGGCGATGAATTTATCAACGCAAATGATTATCGCATTGCTAAAACGTTCCATAGACCTGAAAAAGAAAACGATGTTTTTATCGAGTTTATGGTGAAAAACATGGATAAATACATCAAAAATGTAGGGAAAGGTGCCGCATTTTATGTAGTTAAATACAATACTGAATTGGCTGAGGAATATGCTAAAAACGGCGATAAAAAATATTTAGCCAAATTAGATCGTATTAAAGGCGATATGCGCTCAGCGTATGCATTAGTAGAACGCCACAAATTGCCGATGTATGATGTTGAAAAATATAACTGCGATGCCCTTTATGCCTTGAACAAAGAAAAAGATGTAAATAAATTCATTCAATTAAAAAATGAATTATTTACTGCTGAAGGCGATTCAATTTCTCCTGTATCAAAAGCGATGGCTGTGCAAACGATGTATACTGCTCCAGGTGTAACCATTACAAAAGAAAATCATTTGGCAGCAAAAGAATGGATTATTTCATCGTTGAGTGGTGCAAGCATGCCACTGATGCAAAGAATCAATATCACAACCTTGTTAGGCGACGTAAATAAGAAATTAGGAAATATCGACGAAGCAAAAAAAGCATATAACCAAGCATATGCCGAAACGTTGCAAATAGAGCAAGAACGAAATAGAAAATATTTTCAAGCAGCGCTAACAAAGAAAATTGAACTACTCAAGTTAGAGTAAGAAAACATCTAACAAGTAATAATAAGCAGGATGGCCAATAGCGGTCCTGCTTATTTTTTTAGAGATCAAAAAACACCACACACAAATTTTACCGAAATGCCTAAATTCAAATTCCTAAGTATTCTTTTATACTTGGTGCCAGCTGCCTTGTTTGCACAAAGCAATGCGCCATTAAAAGGACTTGTTCAAGGAAAATTACCAAATGGACTCAGTTATTATATTTTAAATTCTCCGCTTCAAAAAGGTGAAGCAAGTTTTTACCTAGCTCAAAAAGCAGGCTCATTACTCGAAAACGATCAGCAGAAAGGTTTAGCTCACTTTTTAGAACACATGGCTTTTAACGGAAGCAAGCATTTTCCAAATGGCGTAAGTGATTATCTGAAAAGTCAAGGAATAACCAAATTTAACGCGTATACCAGTTACGATGAAACAGTTTACAATATAGACGACGTTCGTACGGCAAATAAAAGCAATGTTGATACCTGTATTTATTTGTTGAGAGATTGGTGTGGTAATTTAGCTTTAAGTACCGAAGAAATAAACAAAGAAAGAGGAGTAATTGAATCGGAGTGGAGATCACGGTTAAATGTTCAAAAGAGAAGACAAAATGCGGTTGCGCCATCTTTATTCTACAAAACAAAATATGTAGAAAGAGATGTAATTGGCGATATGGACATTATAAGAAATTTCTCTCCAAGTGCCTTAAAAAGTTTCTATAGTGATTGGTATAGAGCCGATATGCAAGCCGTAATTATTGTAGGTGATATTGATGCAAATGAAATTGAACAAAAAATAAAAACCATCTTTGGCGATTTAAAAGTAAGCCCAACTGCACCTAAATTGCCTGCTAAAATACACTTAGTTTCAAATCAGGAACCTGCGTATGTAGTATTTAAAGATAAGGAATTAAAACAAACAACCATTCAACTTTTCTCGCGATTTGAATCTGAAATGGATGGCGACTACGCTAAAATTCGTAAAGAAGGCCAATTGAGAGAATTGTTCAATGCCATGGCATACAGAAGGTTGGTAGAGTTTATGAACGCCGATGAAGAGCAATTTTTTACCGGTAATATTGCAATCAGTAAGCTGCTGGGTAATTTTTATGCAAACACGGTTTCAGTAACCCCTTTGCCCGGGAAGGAAGCAATTGCATTGAAACAAATTCTGGGTGTGTTTGAACAAATCAAAAGGTATGGCTTTACTAAGGAAGAAATAGAAAAGCAAAAAACGGTGATGTATGAAAAAATGGAATCAGCCACAAAAAGTACAACACAATTTAAAAATTCTATCTATATCAATAAAATTAAGGCTAATTACTTTAATGACGTACCCATGAGCACCATTAAAGAAGGAATTACTAATTTAATGAGCTCGCTTTTAGAATTAGAAGCAGATGAAATAAATGCTTGGGTAAGAACGATTGATTTGAATAAAAATTTGGTTTTAGAAGTAGATGCAAATGAAAATCAAAAAAATATCCTTTCAAAAATGGAGATTTTATCGATACTCAACGAAGCTAGTAAAGGAACAATCAATCAAAAAGTAGCGGTTACTTCGATAAATAAACTAGTTGATTTTGATATTAAGCCGGGTACAATAGTTTCTGAAAAGCCACTGAATCGATTCGATGCAAAAGAATGGACACTTTCTAATGGTGTTAAGGTAATTTATAAACACATAAAAGGCGAAACGGGCGAATTTTCAATGAATATGCATAGTTTCGGTGGAAAATCAGTTCTAAAAAGCAATGAAATTCCATCTGCAAATGCTTTGCTTAAATTAGCAACCAGATCAGGCCTGTATAAATATAGCAGCAATGAATTAACGGGATATTTGCGTAATAAAAAGATTAGCATAAATTTAAGCATAGATGAACTCAACGAAACCTTAAAAGGAGCATCTACTGAAAGGGACGCGCAAGTGCTGTTTGAATTTGTTCATTTGTTTTTCACGAAACCAAAGTTCGATAAAGCGGATTTTGATGCCTACAAACAAAAACTAGCGTTTAAATATCATTCAGAAGAGAAAAATCCAATGGACGCGGTGTCAGATTCGGTGATGCAAGCAACAATGGTCGCAAATGATCGTAGCATGAAAGTGGATCAAAAGTATTTTGATGCCATGAATTTTGAAACGATGAAAGCTGTTTTTACGAAAGCATTTAGCAATACAAGCGACTTTACATTTTACATCGTGGGTAATTTAGATGAGCAAAAGGCAAAAGAATTGCTTACAAAATACATTGCTACACTTCCTGCAAATCCAAAGAACAAAGCCAACGAATATAAGCTGTATAACTTTGCAAAAAAGGACAAAGAAATACGCAAAAAATTTGATGTCGTGATGGCGGAGAACAAAGGCTTGATTGAAATTAGTTACGTAAATAATTTAAAACTGAGCGACCAAGAAAAGTTGGCAATGGACGTATTGGTGTATACCTTGCGTAACCGCTATTTCCGTTCGATTCGCGAGAATGCCAGCGGTACGTACGGCGTAACTGTGAGCCCAATTGTAAGCATTTTTCCGGTAGATAAACAACAATTGTCGATTAATTTTCAAAGCGATGTAAACCGTGTAAACGAGTTAAAACCATTGGTATATAAAGAAATCACAGATATCTCAACGAATGGAATTTCAACTACCGAATTAACCGAAGCTATCAACTTTATCCAAAAATCGAGCGAGCAAGCCGCAAAGAAAGAAAAAGGAGCCGCTTATTGGTTGAGTGTATTATCCAGTTACCAAGAAGTGGGTATAGACGTAACCGTAACTGTACCGCTTGAGGAACGAATTAAAAATTGTACCGCTGTTTCAATCAAAGACTTTGCGCATAAATTTTTCGATTCAGCCAAACTGCGCGACATCGTTATTTTGCAGCACAAACCAGTTAAGGTTGAAAATCACTTTCACGGAAGCTAGGTTTTCATCAAAAGAAGAATTTCAACACAAAAGGGTCGTTTCAAATAAGAGGCGGCCCTTGTTGTGCGCATGAAAATCTTGCGAAAGCGTCTCGCTTGAACCTTCTCCTGCAAAAATTTTAAAAATAGTTATTTATTATAGTGTATATAATGCGTATTTGGTGTAATTAGTTTAACAGAGATGAGAAAAAATATTGATATAGACGAAAGACTTTTAACAAAGGTTTGATTATTGTCTGCTTTTGAAGAAATAAGCGTAAAAGCTGTTATGGAAAAAGCAGTTTCCCCCGATATGGATGCATTGATAATGCACAACAATAGAGCAAAAGTAACAGATTTAGTTAGCTCAGGTCTTTCTATCGGATTTATTATCAGCGAAAAATTAATGGTAATAGTTCAAAAGTTTAAGTTCCCGCCATATCGCCTTTATTCAACCAAAATTGTGCATAAGAAGATTGAATTGAATGGATATTACTTTATGCACTTGATTTCTGAGTTTCTGTGCCTATTACCTGTAGCCAAATCGACTGGGCAAATACATATCCTTTTCCTTCTAATAACTTGCCTGTCACCCGACTAAAAAAACACATCCCTTAAAGTTCCATTTTAACCAGTCGGTAATCTTCACTATTATTGGGAATAACAACAGATTATTGCTAATTTACTCACATTTGATTTTAAAAATCAAATTAACGCAGAATAAAAATTGTATGAGCAATTCGTCAACCCCCGATTTAAAAGTTAAGAAGTTTTTTGCTTTGTTAATTGTGCTTTTCAGCACAATTACCTTAACCGGACTGCTTATTCCTACTACACAGCCTTATTTCATTCGACTTATTCCCATCCACATTCTGACTTTATTTTCGATACTAGTATTAAGCTACACCGGAACTATGAAAAGACTGTTGCTGTTTTCGGTGGGCGTCTTTGTTTGCGGATTTTTGGTCGATGCATTGGGCGTTCATACCGGAAAAATATTTGGAAGTTTTTATTATGGAGATACCCTCGGATATAAAATTGCAGCTGTTCCCTTGTTAATGGGGCTGCATTGGGTACTACTTATTTTTGGCGCTGGACAAACCATGAAGGCGCTCAAAATTCGCGATAGTAAATTAGCCTCTTTTTTGGGTGCGCTTAGCTTGGTTGTATTGGATTATTTTCTAGAACCTGTAGCTATGAAATTAAATTATTGGCAATGGGATTGGCACGAAGTTCCAGTTCAAAATTACATCGCTTGGTTTTTTGTGTCATTAATTTTTCTAAAATTTTACTACGCACTTGGCCTAAAACAACAGAAATACATCGGTCCAACACTATTTGTGACACAATTGATATTTTTTGTTGTGCTGTACCTGACCATTTCAACAAATATTTTTGCTTAATTTTGCAGTCAAATGAGCAATAATTTAGAAGTTACAATCGATAAGTCCTCAGGATTCTGTTTTGGGGTAGTGTACGCAATAGAAATGGCCGAAGATATTTTAGATACCGAAGGTTATTTATACTGTTTAGGAGATATTGTACACAACGATGAAGAAGTGGAGCGCTTAACCTCTAGAGGGCTAAAAATTATTGATCACGAAGTGCTAAAAGGTTTGAAAAATGAAAAGGTATTAATTCGCGCACACGGTGAGGCTCCTTCTACCTATCAACTGGCTTTAGAAAATAATTTAACACTTATTGATGCTTCTTGTCCGGTGGTGTTAAAACTTCAAAATAGAATTAAAAATTCGCACGATGACGACGAGCAAATTTTAATTTTTGGAAAGCATGGACATGCCGAGGTAATCGGATTGCAAGGGCAGACCGATGGAAAAGCAATTGTTTTTCAAGATTTAGCCGAATTAGATACGGTAGAATTGCCTTCTAAATTTACCCTGTACAGCCAAACGACAAAAAGTACCGATAAATTTTACCACATAAAAGAGCAATTGTTGAGTCGTGGATACGATGTTAAAGCAAACGATACCATTTGCCGACAAGTATCTAATCGTTATGAAGAATTGGAAAAATTTGTTCAAAACTTCGATAAAATTGTTTTCGTTTCAGGTAAAAAATCATCCAACGGAAAAGTGTTATACGATGTATGCAAAAAATACAACGACCAATCATATTTCATCTCCAATGTAGAAGAGTTAGACTCAACGTGGTTTAAAGCCAACGACAAAGTGGGTATTTGCGGAGCAACCTCAACCCCTATGTGGTTAATGGAGAAAGTAAAGTCGGTATTGGAATCGCTTTAAAATTGCTTCCTTTTTTACCTAATCTTGATAGTTTGCAGCTTGCTACTTATCTTGAAAAACCGATATTTGCGGATAAACATATAGCTGTAATTAAATGAGCAAAAAGGGAATTTTACTGGTAAATTTAGGAACACCTGATAGTCCGAAGGTAGCTGACGTTAAAAAATATTTAGATCAGTTTTTAATGGATGAAAGGGTAATTGATATCCCTAAACTGAATCGTACGCTGTTAGTAAAAGGGGCAATTGTTCCTTTCCGCAGTCCCAAAACGGCTAAATTGTACCAAGAAATATGGAATGAAAACGGCTCTCCTTTGTTGCATTACAGCAAATTGCAAGCTAAAATGCTTCAAGAGAAATTAGGAGAAGGATATCAGGTAGAATTAGCCATGCGTTATCAAAGCCCATCCATCGAATCCGCTTTAGAAAAATTGAACAAAGGTCTGGTTAAAAGTATTCAAGTGATACCTTTGTTCCCACAATATGCATCTGCCAGCACCGGTTCGGTTATGCAAATGGTGATGCAATTAATCAGTAAATGGAACACCATTCCGCCTATTAGTTTTGTGAACTCTTTTCACGACAACGCTTTAATGATTAAAGTTTTTGCAGATAATGCCCGTAAACACAATGTTGAGGAATTTGATCATGTGTTGTTTAGTTTTCACGGTTTACCTGAAAGACAATTCGATAAGAGCAATTACGTTTCTGCCGATTATAATTTTAGAGATATTGCTCAACGCGAAAATTATAACGATGGAAATCGTTTCTGCTATTTGGCACAATCGTATGATACGGCACGTTTAATCGCAAAAGAATTATCCATTAATAAAGAGGATTATACCGTTTGTTTTCAATCGCGTTTAGGGAAAGAACCATGGGTACAACCTTACACCACCGATGTATTGAAGAAATTAGCCTCAGAAGGGAAAAAACGTTTGTTGGTGTTTAGTCCAGCATTTGTGGCTGATTGTTTGGAAACCGTCTATGAAATTACCGTCGAATACCAAGAAGAATTTAAAGCCCTTGGTGGAGAAAAGGTGCAATTGGTAGAAAGTTTAAATGATAATCCAATTTTTATAGATGCTTTGGTAGGGATGATAAAATAAAACACCAACGGACTAGTCATTTTTTAACAAAATGACTAGTCTGGATAAAATCCTTAACCAATCATTTTTAAAATAGCATCCGTAGCCCCTTTTTTACTTTCTACATAATTTTTGGCGCTTTCTGCTGCTTCTACAGAATCTTTAAAGAGCGCAAAGCCAGCTTCCAATTCAGAGGCATTCGTGATGCTTTTTGCTGCACCTTTGGCAATTAAATCTTTCGCTTCTTGAAATTTCGCATAGTTCGGTCCGAATAATACGGGTAACCCAAATGCTGCGGCTTCGAGTGTATTGTGGATGCCTACCCCAAAACCACCGCCAATGTAGGCCACTTTGCCATATTGATACAAAGAAGAGAGCATACCAATGTTATCAATAATGAGCACATTGCTGTTGAAATCTACATCCGAAGCATTCATTTTAGAATAGCGTACACTTCCACCTTGATTAGCAAAAAGTTTTACAATACTTTCAATATGGCCTTCATGAATTTCGTGTGGAGCTAAAATAAATTTCCAATCGGGATAGTGTTGTATTAGGCTAGCAATTAATTTCTCATCCTCAGGCCAAGTACTGCCTCCAACAAAAACAGGCGAAGAGCCAATAAAATTCTCGATTTGAGGCAACTTTTTAGGCGATTGAGCATTCTCAAAAACACGGTCGAAACGGGTATCACCACTTAAACTCACGTGGGTAATGCCAATCGAGTTCAATAAACGGACACTTTCCTCATTCTGAACAAAAAAATGCTGCACACAGTTTAAAATGCCGCGGTAAAAATTACCATACCACTTAAAGAAGACCTGATTTTCTCTAAAAATTCCAGAAATTAGAAACAATGGGATTTGTTTTTTTGCTAGCTCTTGAAAATAGAAATGCCAAAATTCGTATTTCGTAAAAATGGCCATTTCAGGATTAACCAGTTCAATAAATCGTTTTGCATTTTTTTTACTATCCAACGGAAGATAAAAAACATCGGCAAGGGCATAATTTTTTCGAATTTCATATCCCGAAGGGGAAAAGAATGTAACCACAATTTTCTTTTCGGGATGAAACATTTTTAATTTTTCTAGCACCGGTCTACCTTGCTCAAACTCACCAAGCGAAGCAAAATGGAACCAAACATGCGTTTCGCGGGCATCAATTTTACTGGCTATATGTTCGAAAATATTTTTTCTGCCCTCGCGAAATAATTTTGCCTTTTTATTAAAAAATGAAAAAATGTAAATAATAGTACTATATAATTTAATTCCTAAGGAGTAAAAGCCACGCATTGAATGTAATTTGTTATCTTCGTTGCAAGATAAAACGAAAATCTTTAAAAGCCCCTAAATAGTTTATGAAAATAGCCGTAGTTGGTACCGGATACGTTGGATTGGTAACCGGAACATGTTTAGCAGAAACTGGAAATGATGTTATTTGCGTTGATATTAATGAAGCAAAAGTTAAAAAGATGCAAAATGGCGAAGTTCCAATTTACGAACCAGGTCTTGATCTTTTGTTTCATAGAAATATTGAGCAGGGTAGGTTAACCTTTACCACAAACCTTGCCGAAGCCGTTAAAGAAGCAACGATCATTTTTATGGCTCTTCCAACTCCTCCTGGAGGTGATGGTGCAGCCGATTTATCTTATATTTTAGGGGCAGCAAAGGACATCTCTAAGTTAATCACAGAATATAAAATTATTGTCAACAAGTCGACTGTTCCAGTAGGTACCGCCGACAAGGTAAGGGCTGTTTTTAAGGAAAATACGGCTATTGAAGTAGATGTAATTTCAAATCCTGAATTCTTACGCGAAGGGGTAGCTGTAGATGATTTTATGAAACCTGATAGAGTAGTATTGGGTACAAGAAGTGAAAAAGCTAAAAAGTTAATGATCGAATTGTATGGGCCATATGTTCGTCAAGGGAATCCGATTATCTTTATGGATGAGCGTTCTTCGGAATTAACCAAGTATGCAGCAAATTCTTTCTTAGCAACAAAAATTACGTTCATGAATGAAATCGCAAATCTTTGCGAGTTGGTTGGTGCCGATGTAGATGCTGTTAGAAAAGGTATTGGTTCTGACGATAGAATCGGAAAAAGATTCTTATTCCCAGGCATTGGCTATGGAGGCTCATGTTTTCCTAAAGACGTACAAGCATTGGTAAAAGCTGCGGATGAAAACACCTACGACTTTCAAATTTTGAAATCTGTAATGGATGTAAACGAACGCCAAAAAACAATTTTGGTAGATAAAGTATTAAAATACTATAAAAACAATATCCAAGGCAAGCATTTTGCATTGTGGGGCTTGGCTTTTAAACCTGAAACCGATGATATTCGCGAAGCACCAGCTTTGTATATTATCGACGCTTTGCTGAAAAATGGCGCGACCGTAACCGTTTTCGACCCAGAGGGAATGAGCAATGTGAAAGGCGTAATTGGTGATGCGGTAAACTATGCGCAAAATCAATACGAAGCATTGGAAGGCGCTGATGCATTGTTAATTGCAACTGAGTGGTCGGTATTCCGTAATCCGGATTTTGACAAGATTGAATCAATCCTAAAAAATAAAGTGATTTTTGATGGACGTAATTTATACGATTTAGAAAAGATGATTGACTTAGGATATTATTACAATAGTATTGGAAGAAAACTAGTAGACTAATATGGAGCGTAAAAGAATACTGATAACTGGTGCCGCAGGCTTTTTAGGCTCGCACCTTTGTGATCGCTTTATAGCGGAAGATTATCATGTTATTGGCATGGATAATCTAATTACAGGTGATTTAGTAAATATTGAACACCTTTTCAAATTAGAAAACTTTGAGTTTTATAATCACGATGTTTCAAAATTTGTACACATCCCTGGAGAATTGGATTATATTCTGCATTTCGCTTCTCCGGCAAGCCCAATAGATTATTTAAAAATACCTATCCAGACCTTAAAAGTGGGTTCCTTAGGTACACACAATCTGCTGGGTTTGGCGCGAGCTAAAAAAGCTAGAATGTTAATTGCTTCCACTTCAGAAGTTTATGGCGATCCAAGTGTAAATCCACAACCCGAAGAATACTGGGGCAATGTAAATCCAGTTGGGCCACGCGGGGTATACGACGAAGCCAAGCGTTTCCAGGAAGCCATCACAATGGCTTACCATACTTTTCACGGAGTAGAAACGCGCATTGTACGTATTTTTAATACCTACGGACCAAGAATGCGTCTAAATGATGGACGTGTATTACCTGCCTTTATAGGTCAAGCTTTGCGCGGTGAAGATTTAACTGTTTTTGGGGATGGAAGTCAAACCCGTTCATTTTGTTATGTAGATGATCTAATTGAAGGAATTTATCGTCTATTGCATGCAGATTATGCCGAGCCCGTAAACATTGGAAATCCGGATGAAATCACCATTAAACAATTTTGCGAGGAGATTATTAAATTAACGGGTACTTCGCAAAAAATTATATATAAAGAATTGCCGCAGGACGATCCAAAACAACGTCGCCCAGATATTACAAAAGCAAAAGCGTTGTTAAACTGGGAGCCCAAAGTAGGAAGAGCGGAAGGATTAAAAATTACCTACGAGTACTTTAAATCTCTTCCTGCAGAAGCATTGGCAAAAATAGAGCACAAAGACTTTACAACATTTAATCGTTAAAATGAGCAAGATATTAGTAACAGGAGGAACAGGTTATATAGGTTCTCACACGGTAGTAGAATTACACAATGCAGGATATGAAGTAGTTATTGTTGATAATCTTTCAAATTCAAACATCAAAATTTTAGATCAATTACATGCCATAACAGGTAAATGGCACGAATTTCATGAAATTGATTTGCAAGATGAAAATGCTGTGCTTTCTTTTGCTCAAAATCATACAGATATCGCCGGAATTATTCACTTTGCTGCCTATAAAGCAGTAGGAGAATCTGTAGAGCAACCCTTAAAATATTATAAGAACAATTTTTATAGCTTAATTAATTTGTTAACCTCGTTTAATAAAGCCATTAATTTTGTTTTTTCTTCATCGTGTACAGTATACGGCCAACCAGATTCTTTACCGGTAACGGAAGCCGCTCAGGTAAAAACTGCAGAATCGCCATATGGCAATACGAAACAAATTGCCGAAGAAATTTTACTTGAAACGGCTAATGTAACTCCTGATTTGAAAGTAATCGCTTTGCGTTATTTTAATCCGGTAGGGGCGCATGAAACAGCTTTAATAGGTGAATTACCTTTAGGAGTTCCAGCTAATTTAGTTCCATTTATTACCCAATCAGCCATTGGTAAAAGAGGTGCGATTACGGTTTATGGAAATGATTACAATACCCCTGATGGTTCTGCAATCCGTGATTATATTCACGTAGTTGATTTGGCAAAAGCACACGTGGCGGCGGTAAAAAGACTTGAAAATTCAGGTAATACTGCTAAATACGAAGTGTTTAACATTGGAACCGGAAAGGGAACATCTGTGCTAGAGGCAATTTCAGCCTTTGAGCAATCAACAGGTGAAAAATTGAATTTCCAAATTGGTCCTCGTCGAGCGGGCGACATAGAGCAGATATTTGGTGATGTACAAAAATCAAACGAAGTATTGGGTTGGAAAGCCGAACTAGATATCAATGAAATGATGCGCTCTGCCTGGGAATGGGAGAAATACATCAAAGCAAATCCCTTTTAAATGAAGCTATCGGAGCACAAAGACTTAAAAATCGCTATAACAGATTTGCCTATAAAGGAAAAAGATAAGTTGTTATTGCGCTTGATAGCCAAAGATAAAGTGCTTACCGAACACCTTCACTACAAATTGCTGGAAGACGATTCCGATTTGGAATTGCGGAAAGAAAGCATAAAATTGAATATAGAAGATCAGTTAACGGAACTTAAAAAGCTAACCACCAAGGAGGCTTTAGTAAAGGTTCGTAAAATGATTGCCTTAGTCAATCACTTTTATAAAGTAACAAAAGATGCTTTTGGAGAGGTTGAACTAAAAATATTCATTTTGAATACAATCCCGCTTAGTTATAAACGCAATGTTTTTAGCTATCGGGATTTTAATTTTTTATTTGCTGCTTATTTTATTAAAACTACGCAGGCTACGCTGAGCAAATTGAATAAACTTCATGAAGATTTAAAGTTTGATTTATCTACGGATACCAATGCGTTATTGAAAAGAATTCATTCGGCTAATTGGGATGCTCAGCCTCATTTAAGTGAATTACCAAAACATATAGAATAGTTATTCCTGCCATGTTCGGATTGTTTAAAAAGAAAACCATCGTTCCAGAATTTACGTTTTCGAATATTCGGGTAGATATGCATTCGCATATTTTACCAGGAATAGATGATGGAGCGCAAAATGTGAACGATTCATTGCTTCTTGCAAATCGATTGGTGTCCTTAGGCTTTGAAAAACTTATAGCAACACCACATATCATGGCCGATTATTACCGTAATACCCCCGATACGATAAATAAAGCTTTAGATATTTTACGCGAAGCCTTAGATAAACACCAGATTCGATTGGAGGTTCAGGCAGCCGCAGAGTATTATCTCGATGAAACACTTGAGAAAAAAGTTGCCAATAAAGAGGTGCTCACATTTGGTCAACAGTATTTGTTGTTTGAGCTTTCATTCATCAATACACCTCAAAATCTACTAGATTTTATAAAAAAAATACAAGATGCCGGATATCAGCCAGTTTTAGCTCACCCTGAGCGCTATCCGTATTTTTATGCATCTCTTGAACACTATCATCAAATCCGCGAAACCGGATGTTTGTTGCAGCTTAATTCTATTGCCCTTACGGGCTATTATGGCGCAGGAGCAAAGAAAATCGCACAGAATTTAGTGGAAACGCATTTAATCGATTTCATCGGCAGCGACATGCATCATTTAAAACACGCCAAAGCATTGGAAGAGAGTTTGTCTACGGTGGGTATGCAACAACTTTTAGGGCAGCATTTTTTAAAAAATGCCAGTTTAATCTAAAAGCTTAAAGGATTCCTTATTCGTATCGTAAAGCCTCAACAGGGTCTAATTTCGATGCTTTTTTAGCTGGATAAAATCCCGAAAGGATACCAACAGCCACGCAAATAATAAAGCCTAAAATGATGAATAACCATGGAATAATGAAGGTTCCTCCCATGGAGAACGAAATGAGGTTCCCGAGTAAAATCCCTAAGAAAATACCTAAAGTTCCCCCCATTAAACAAATTACGATTGCTTCAATTAAAAACTGGCGACGGATTACTTTCGGATTCGCACCGATGGCTTTACGGATACCAATTTCGCGCGTGCGCTCTGTTACAGATACCAGCATAATATTCATTAAGCCAATAGAAGCCCCAATTAAAGTAATAATCCCAATGGCAACTCCGCCAATAACTACAAATTGAAGGTTTTCAAATAATGTTTGTGCAACAGCGTCACTCTTGGTTATTTCAAAATTATTGGGTTGATTTACTTTTACTTTTCGAATGTTGCGGAAAAGCGCAGTCGATTCGCCAATTACACCTTCCATAATTTCATTATTCGGTACCATTACCGTAATGGTATAGGATGGATTTCCCGAACTATTGATTTGTTTCGCTTTTAACAACGGAACATAAACAGCCCGGTCTCCACTAAATCCCATGCTCGCTCCTTTTTTGGCCAAAATACCTATAATTTTAAAGCGATTATTGCCCACATTAATAAGCTTGTCCATCGGGTCATTTCCTTTAAACAACTTGTCAACTACGTCGCCACCCACTATACAAACATTGCTGCCTAAATTAACTTCGGAAATACTAAAGTTTCTTCCTTCCGATAAATTAAAGCCTTGTGCATTTAAACCATTTTCATCAATGCCTTGAATAGTAATGTTCGGATTGGTCTTTAAACTCCCATATTTAACAGTGGAACCTCTGGTTGCAAATACACTGATAGCTACCGTAGCTGGAGTATTGAGACTGTCTTTAAAATTTAAAGCATCTTCATACCGGATTGATTTGAAAGCTTGCGGGCGTTTCCCCTGCCCACCAATTCGAATTCCCGTACCGCGATTCCGAATGGTAAATGCATTCGAGCCCATGCTACTGAAAGCGTCGGTCATGCTTTTCTTTACCGCATCTAGGGTAGTTAAAATACCAACTAAAGCCATTAAACCAATTGCAATAATTAAAGCCGTAAGCATGGTACGTAATCTATTGCCCTTAATTGATTCGATGGCAAGCCTGATATTTTCTCTGTAATTCATTCTGGGTATTCGATAAAGAAAAGTGGTTCGGGTAAAATTTTAATTCGCTAATTGTGTAAAAATAAAAAAAGTCCCGATGTTTAGACAAAGGGACCTTACAATATGTTACAGTATATTTTACTTTAAGCCGAAAAACTCGTTCCACAACCACATGTGCTGGTTGCATTCGGGTTGATGAAAGTGAAACCTCTTGAGTTAAGTCCGTCTTGCCAATCAATCATCATGCCCATTAAATACATTTGATGGGCTTTATTCATGAAAACTTTAATGCCATCGATTAAGAATTCTTGGTCACCTTCTTTTTTCTGGTCAAAACCTAAAATGTAATTCATACCAGCGCAGCCACCGCCCTCTACGCCAACACGTAAACCGTAATCTTCGCTAATTTCTTGTTGATTCTTTAATTTGTTTAATTCTTTTGCTGCTCCTTCTGAAAAAGTAACTGGTGCAAATGATGTATCAACCGCTGTGCTCATGTTATTAATAATTTTAACTGTTACAAATATAAATAATAATGCACATTTTTGCGCCTATACATTCTCGAATATTACCCTAATTAAACAATGTAATGAGTATTGAACAAATTTTGATAAACTTAATTACCCTATCGGCGGGCATTTTTATAGCCTTATTTGCGCTTTATCAAGTATTAAAGATGGATATACAACGCTACTTTAGTTTAAAAGATGCGGAGCTGAAAAAGGAAAATCGCGCGCAAATAATACCGCTTAAATTGCAGGCGCATGAACGGTTAATATTGTTTACGGAAAGGATTAACCCGGCAAATTTATTGCTCCGTTTACATCAACCAGGTATAGAGCTTTCGGTTTTACAGAGTTTAATTCTAACAGATATCCGTTCAGAATACCAACACAACATCACGCAACAACTGTATGTAAATTCTGAAACTTGGCAAGTTGTTCGTAAATTAAAAGACGACAGCATAGCTATGTTTACCAATGCGGTGCAAGGTTTGCCCAAAGATGCGACCGGTATCGATTTAAGCAAAGTAATTCTACAACATATGGCTACCATTGAAGAAAATCCATACGATTTAACCATAGAATTAGTGAAAAAGGATATTCAATTGCTATTTTAGTGGTAAGTGCGGGTGTGCGAAGTTTTGAAGCACCAGCACCTATCTAACTATGAGCCATAAAAAACATACTACATCATCCGGCATAGAAATAAAGGAAATTTATACTTCGGCAAAGCCGATGCATGAATTACCCGGAGAATTCCCATTCACTAGAGGCATTAAAAAGAACATGTATCGTGGCCAATTGTGAACCATGAGGCAATATGCCGGATTCTCTACCGCCGAAGAATCCAATAAACGATACCATTATTTATTGAGTCAGGGGACAACCGGTTTATCCGTAGCATTTGATTTACCCACGCAAATAGGATATGATTCGGATGATGAAATGGCTGATGGGGAGGTAGGAAAGGTAGGCGTAGCCATTGATTCTCTGAAGGATATAGAGCTTCTTTTTGCGGGGATTGAATTGCAAAACATAAGTACTTCTATGACCATTAATGCAACTGCATCTATTCTATTAGCGATGTATATTGCTTTGGCTAAAAAGCAAAATGCGGATATTGCTCAACTAGCAGGAACCATTCAAAACGACATATTAAAGGAGTATGCGGCAAGAGGAACCTATATTTATCCTCCAAAACCTTCCATGCGACTTATTACCGATATTTTTGACTATTGTAGTCGAGAACTGCCCAAGTGGAATACCATTTCAATTTCTGGCTATCATATTCGCGAGGCGGGTTCTACGGCTGTTCAGGAATTAGCTTTTACCTTAGCCAATGGTAAGGCTTATTTGAGCGCCGCTACTCAGAAAGGATTGGATATCAATGTTTTTGCAAAAAGAGTCTCTTTTTTCTTTAATTGCCATAATAATTTCTTTGAAGAGATTGCAAAATTTAGAGCCGCGCGACGAATGTGGGCAAAAATAACGAAAAACTTAGGCGCGACACATGAAAAGGCACAGATGCTTCGTTTTCATACGCAAACGGGCGGATCAACATTAGTAGGACAACAACCTTTAAACAATGTGATGCGGGTAAGCAATCAAGCGATGGCAGCAGTTTTAGGCGGAACGCAGTCCTTACATACTAATGGTTTTGACGAAGCACTTTCGTTGCCAACAGAAGCGGCGGCAAAAATTGCACTCCGAACCCAACAAATTATTGCCTTTGAAACAGGAGTAACCGATACAGTGGATCCATTAGCCGGCTCCTTCTTTGTAGAAAATTTAACTGATGAAGTAGAAGCTGCTGCTTGGAAATACATCGACAAAATTGATGCAATGGGCGGGGCAGTGCAGGCTATTGAAAACGGATACATGCAAAATGAAATTGCCGCCGCCGCCTATCGTTACCAAACAGAAATAGAAAATGGTGAACGACCTATTGTAGGAGTAAATATTTTTGCAGAAGATGAATCCTTTACTGGCGAAGTTTTTAATGTTGATGAGTCGGTAAGATTGCTTCAAAAAAAGAATCTCGAGCAACTAAAGTTGACAAGGAATAATGATGCTGTATTTAAATCGCTACAAGAATTGGAGCGTGCTGCGAAAACTGATGAAAATCTCATGCCATTAATTATCGATGCCGTTGAAAAATATTGCACACTTGGAGAAGTGTCAAATGTATTTCGAAAAGTTTTTGGCGAATTCTAAAGTAAAAACCTAGGGAAATCCATGTGAATTTTTTTATATTTAATTCCTTTCGGGAATGTCAAATTTTCACAATTTAGCTAAAGAAAGAAACCAATTTCTTTTGATATGTCCGAATAATGCAACGTCTTTACAATTATTTAATAATAATGCTGTTGATTTTCAGTTTGTTAACGTTTGTATCTACTGATTATTTACTGTAAAAATAGCTTTTATGCCATTAATGGCGCGGAATTTGCGTTTTGGAGCGTGTTTTTTAGCTGGAAAAATTAAAGCTCCACTAAAAAGTATTTAAGTGTGGAAAAACTATGTTAATAAATAGTTATCAACACTAAAAATTTAGGTTAAGTTATGTAGATTGTTGCTTATTAGGTTGTTACAAAATATTTGAAATTTTTGTTTAAAATGTTGATAATTTTCTCAATATTCGTAATCCCGAAACGAACGATCCCGTTACTTCGAATCGACACTGGAAACCAATAAATTAAAGAAATCGCAATGGAAAAAACTTGTACAGAAGTATGGAAGAACTGTCTTCAAATTATTAAGGATAACATTCCGAGCCAAAGTTTCAAGACTTGGTTCGAGCCTATTACAGCCCTTAAATTGGAAGGTAAGGTTTTGACTATTCAAGTGCCGAGTTTGTTCTTTTACGAATGGCTAGAGGAGCATTATGTAGGCCTGCTACGTAAGACAGTTAAGAAGCAGTTAGGAGAAGATGGCAGGTTAGAATATAATATCGTAGTAGATAAATCGTCAAACAGTGGTAGTCCATACACAACGAATATGCCTTCGAACGGGAACGGGGCAGAAGCGAAAGTGCAATCGATGCCAATTCCTGTTTCGATCAATAAGGATATTAAAAATCCTTTTATAATACCTGGCCTAAAAAAATTAAATGTAGATCCTCAATTAAATTCGAATTATACATTCGAAAATTACATTGAAGGAGACTGCAATCGTTTAGCACGATCAGCAGGTTATGCTGTTGCGGCTAAACCAGGAGGAACATCGTTTAACCCTTTAATGATTTATGGCGGTGTGGGCTTGGGTAAAACCCACTTAGCACAAGCAATTGGTAACGAAATTAAACGTAGCATGCCAGATAAATTGGTTATTTATGTAAGCTGTGAGAAATTTTGTCAACAATTTGTAGATTCATTAAAGAACAACACGATTAACGATTTTGTGAATTTTTATCAAGCAATGGATGTAATCATCATGGATGATGTACACAACTTTGCTGGTAAAGAAAAAACACAAGATATTTTCTTCCACATTTTTAACCATTTACACCAATCGGGTAAACAGGTTATTTTAACATCAGATAAAGCTCCAAAAGATTTAGCTGGTTTAGAAGAACGTTTGTTAAGCCGATTCAAGTGGGGTTTATCGGCAGATTTACAAATCCCTGATTTGGAAACCCGTATTGCTATTCTGAGAAAGAAAATGTATGCCGATGGTATTGAATTGCCAGGGGAAGTGGTAGAGTACGTAGCGCACAACATCGACAACAACGTACGTGAGCTAGAAGGTGCAATGGTTTCATTATTGGCACAGGCCACCTTGAATAAAAAAGAAATTGATTTAGGCTTAGCAAAACAAATGCTGAAAAACTTTATCAAAAATACCTCAAAAGAAATTTCAATGGAGTACATCCAAAAATTGGTGTGCGAATATTTTGAAGTACCGGTTGATATGGTGAAATCGCAAACACGTAAACGTGAAATTGTTCAAGCACGTCAAATTTCTATGTACTTATCAAAAAGTCATACCAAGTCTTCTTTGAAAACCATTGGGGCATTCTTTGGCGGCCGCGATCACAGTACTGTAATCTATGCTTGTCAAACAGTTGAAGATTTAATCGATACCGATAAAAAATTCAAAGCCTACGTGCAAGACATCCAGAAAAAATTGAAAATGAGTTAATCGAAAGCTCCTAAACAAGAAAGCCTCAAATGATATCATTTGAGGCTTTCTTGTTTTATGCAGGATGCCAATTAGTTTTCTATCTCGGACAAGCCATAGTGCAGGGCCGCAACATGCAGGGCTTGTGCAATTTTATTGTCTTTGAGTAATTGTTTTACCTCATCAACCGTGTATTCTTCAACAATTAAGATTTCGTGTTCGTCTAAATGTTGCTCATGGGTTTTTACGCCTCCCGTTAAAAGGTACGTAAAGGTTTTGTTGTTTGAGGTGGCAGGATTGGGATAAAGCTCGGTAATAAATTTGCAGGTTTTAAAGCTATAACCTGTTTCTTCAAGCAGTTCGCGTTTTACAGCAGCTTCCGGCGCCTCATCCCCATCTATTACTCCTCCAGGAACTTCTAAAGAAATAATATCGGCGGCGTGGCGATACTGGCGGACTAAAATAACTTTTCCTTCTTCTGTTAAAGCGATGGCATTAACCCAATTTGGATATTCAAGTACATAATAATCATCTTTTATTACACCTGTTTGTAATTGGCAAGTATCAACGCGTAACGTAGCCCATTGTGCCCGAACCAAGTATTTAGAGGCAATTTTGCGCCACTTTTCTATAATCATAATAAAAAGGATAATTGTATAATGTACAAACTACAAATATTGCTGTATATTTTTTTGGCGATGCATATTAACCAAATGCACGATTTTATGTTGATCGCTTAAAAAGTTGTAAACGAGGTCAAGCTTTGTAGCAATTAGTTTATTTCGCTCTGCGCTAATTCCTAATTCATAATAGAGAAATTCACTAAGGGAATCTAATTTTTCAGGACTTAAATTTTGTTCCTCTAACCAATTCTCGAAGACTGAAACATCTGTTTGTTCTAAAATTTCTAAAGGTAAACCAAAACGTTCAGCCAAGGTGGTATTTAGTATTTCTTGCGCTTTTGTAAATTGCCCTTCTAATTTTAATCCCATTATTTTGGCTAAAATTTCAGATAACCGTTGCAGCTCTGCAGTAATTAAATCTTTTCTCAACATACAGCCATAAAGATACTAAAGTTTTTAGACAGGAAATCTTTAAATGAAAAGCTTAGGAGAAAAAAAACACCTATCAAGTTTTTAAAGCCTGATAGGTGTGATAATCTTTGATTCCTTTGTATGTTGTTACCAGCTTCCGCTAGAACCGCCACCGCCGAAACTACCTCCGCCAAATCCACCAAATCCCCCTCCTCCGGAAGAGCCTCCGCCGCCCCAGTTTCCGCCTCCTCCTCTCCAGCCTCCGCTGTTTCCACCAAATAACATCGCCCAAAACAAGGCATTTGAAGCTCCTCGGCCACCAATAATTTGGTTGCCGCCGCCACCTCCTCTACGCATGAGGATTAAAATAATCACGATGATGATTAAAACAATAATTCCACTGCCTATCCCACCTCCTTTTTTAGAAGCGGATTTGCGCGGATTTTCATTTTTGTATTCACCCTTTGTATATTTTATAATCGACGTAGTTGCCGCATCTAAACCCTCGTAGTATTCCCCTTGTCTGAAAAAAGGCTTGATGTCGTTATCGATAATTCGTTTCGCGTAAATATCAGGCAATGCACCTTCAACGCCATAGCCCGTTTGGATGGAAATTTTTCTATCGCCGAGAGCGGCAACAATGATAATACCATTGTTCTTTTTGGCTTGACCAACACCCCATTTACGGCCCAATCCCAATGCATATTCATTGATGTCGTACGGTTCAACCGATTTTACAATTGCTATGGCAATTTGTGTAGAAGAAGTATCATCAAAAGCAACAAGTTTATCTTCAAGAGCTTTTTTCTGCTCGAGAGATAATGTACCCGTGTAATCGTTTACTAAGGTGTTTGGTTTCTCAGGGAAATCTTGAGCAAAAGAGAATGTGCAAAATATCCCCAAAAAGGTAAACAATAGAAATAGTTTTCTCATTGTTAGTGATCTGTATTGTTTAAATAAATTATGTCGTTTGGCAATTCATTTATATCTCCGCTTTCCGGCGGGAAAAATAATGCTAGTTTTTCGCCAGCAAGTGAAACCCCTGCCACAATGCCGTCTGCAAGATTGCCCGTTGCAAAATGTGCAGTCATGGCAACTTTGGTTGTTTCCCAAAAATCTGTTGGCACACGGCTATTGATTCCTGCATCGCCAATAATGGCAAACTTGTGATCAGCATGAGCTAAATAAATGAGTACGCCGTTTCTATTCGCGGTTTTGTCCATTCCAAGCTCATTAAAATATTTAACCGCGCTTTCAATGGGGTCGTTTTTGCAATGTTTTTCGATGGCAATTCTAATTTCACCTGATGTGCCTTTCTCGGCAATTTCAATAGCGGCTGCTATTCTATCTTGTTCATTTTCTGAAAATAATGACATGTTTTTTATTCTGTTGAAGTAAAAAGGGTAATAAATGATTATTGCTAAACATTTATTACCCTTAAATGTTGGAGATCCCTACTAAAATTCTACTTTAGGCGCGTCTTTAGCGGCAGCATCTGCTTCAAAATATCCTTTTTGTTTAAAGCCAAACATGCCTGCGGTAAGATTGGTTGGAAACGATCTGATTTTACTGTTGTACGTTTGTACGGCATCATTAAAATCTTTACGAGCAACCGTAATTCTATTTTCGGTACCTTCTAATTGAGCTGATAAATCGCTGAATTGTTGTGTAGCTCTCAATTCAGGATAGTTTTCTGTGATCGATAATAATTTACCCAAAGCTTGGCTCAATTGACCCTGTGCTTCCTGAAACTTTTTAATGTTTTCTGGCGATAAATCATCTGCTTTAACCGTCATCTGTGTGGCTTTTGCACGTGCTTCTGTTACAGCAGTTAGGGTTCCTTGCTCAAATTTAGCAGCGCCTTTAACTGTTGCAACCAAATTAGGAATTAAATCAGCTCTTCTTTGATATTGCGTTTGAACCTGACCCCATTTCGATTTTACATCTTCATCCAAGTCAACCATTTTGTTATAGCCGCATGAGCTTAAGGTCGTTACCGCAACAATGGCAGTAATAATTCCAAATACGAATCTTTTCATTTTTTATAATTTGTCTTAAATCAAAATTGAATTATACTCTAATTTACGCATTAGATAGCAAAACCTATGCCTATGTTACAAAATACTATCAGTGAAATGCAAAGATTTGCACTTTCATTCTCTAAACTATGTGCATAAACGAAATAGCCGTATCTTTGTATCACTTTGGGATAAAACCCCGACATATATGCAAAAGGAAATCGAAATTACTTTGCTCCCGCATCAGGTAGAGCAGTCAGAAATTATTCATCAAAAAATTGCCGAAGCTTTGAAAGTGCCTGTTGCACGCATAAAGGCATATGAAATTCTGAAAAGATCCATCGACGCCCGTTCAAGAAAAGTAATTTATCGCCTTCAAGTTCGCGCATACATCGACGAAGAACGTGTTGCAGAAGACTTTACTGTAAAATACCCGCATGTAAAAGATGCAAAACCAGTAATCATCGTGGGGGCTGGTCCTGCAGGTTTATTTGCAGCCCTACAATGTATAGAAAATGGATTAAAGCCCATTATTGTAGAACGAGGCAAAGATGTAAAACAGCGGAGAAGAGATTTGGCTGCTATTAATAAGCAAGGAGTCGTAAATATAGAATCAAATTATTGTTATGGCGAGGGTGGAGCCGGCACGTATTCTGACGGAAAACTATTTACCCGTTCAAATAAGCGTGGCGACATCAACAATGTGCTCCAAATTTTTGTCAATCACGGAGCAGAACCCGACATAAAAGTAGATGCCCGTCCACATATTGGTACAAACAAATTGCCGCACATAATTTCAGCTATTAAAGAAACCATCTTAAATGCTGGTGGTGAAGTGCATTTCGATAGCAAAATGACCGATATTTTGGTCGACTTTAGTAAAGTAAAAGGAATAGAAGTTAATTTTCAACATAAAATAGAAGCAGAGCATGTAATATTAGCAACCGGACATTCAGCTAGAGATGTATACGAGTTGTTAAATGCCAAGAATATTTTAATCGAAGCCAAACCCTTTGCTTTAGGTGTTCGCATAGAACATCCACAAGAAATTATCGATGCCGCACAATATCATTGCGATGTACGTTCCGAATTTTTGCCACCCGCCTATTATAGTTTAGTAGAGCAAGTAGGAGCAAGGGGCGTATTTTCATTTTGCATGTGCCCTGGCGGTATTATTGCACCTTGCGCCACCGGCGAAGAAGAAATTGTCGTAAATGGCTGGTCGCCCTCAAAACGTAACAATCCATACGCCAACTCAGGCACAGTGGTGCAAATTACTTTAAACGATGTGTTAGGTTACGATCCTTTACGCATGCTAAACTTTCAGTCTGAAATAGAAAAAGCAGCTTTTCAATTAGGAGGCGGAAATCTAGTAGCGCCGGCACAGCGGATGGTCGATTTTGTAAACAACAGATTATCCATCGATTTACCAAAAAATTCATACCTCCCGGGAACAAAAAGCAGCATGCTCGACACAATTTTACCCGATTTTGTGGCCGATAGTTTAAAAACAGCATTGCCGCATTTCGGAAAAAAAATAAAAGGATACTACAGCAACGAAGCCATTTTGGTAGGTGTAGAAAGTAGAACATCTTCTCCAGTGCGTATTCCACGAGATAAAGAGACATTTCAGCATCCCCAAATAAAAGGACTGTATCCCTGTGCAGAAGGTGCAGGCTATGCCGGAGGAATCGTTTCTGCCGCTATCGATGGAATTAATTGTGCAAATGCAATTTCGAAAAACTAAACAAGCATCCGTATTGTTTTAACTATTCATGAAAAAGACATTAATAATAGGAGCAACCCCCAAACCCGAAAGTTATGCCTATAAAGCGGCGCATATGCTGAGTCGTTTCCAGCATCCAATTGTGAATGTAGGCGTAAAAAAAGGACCAATAGCGGGGGTAGAAATAGAATTGCCCGAAAAAATTCATTCCGATATCCATACCATCACCCTCTATATACGTCCTGCTTTGCAAGCGCAATACCAGCAATATATCTTGCAAACCAAACCTAAAAGAGTAATTTTTAACCCTGGAACCGAAAATCCGGAGCTAGAAGAATTATTAGAACAGCATAATATAGAAGCCCTCGAAGCCTGTACTTTGGTGCTTTTAACCACCGGCCAGTATTAAAATTGACTCAAAACAGGGGGTAATTCGTTTTTATTCGCAAAGCAAGTGTCGGGCAAGTATGCACGTTCGTCCCGTTTTTCGTTTCAAAACCGCTACTCCTAGGTCGTTTCGCGGTGTTTTCCACTTTACCCGGGTTTATTTTTTTGCGTTTGGTGGTTCTTGGGGGTGCCTTTCCGGAGCGCTTTCCAAAAAATAATATTCAATGAATCAATAACTTAACATTAAATTCAAAATATATTCACAAAAGAGTTGTGTGGCGTATTAAAAAGTTCTACTTTTGCATCCCGCTTCGGATGATAGCGATGGAGTAAAAAAGAGTAGTGAGAGGGAGCAGAAATTATTTCAAATAAAATTTGCGATAGAGAAAAAGATTGCTACCTTTGCACTCCGCTTCGGAGGAAGGGGTGATTGAGTGAGAGGGGGAAGAGAAGAGGAATTGAAAGGATTTGGAATCAGCTTAGAAATAAAAAAAATATTTTTTTTGCGAATAAGAAAAAGATTTCTACCTTTGCACTCCCAACCGAAAGGAAGGGGTAAATGAGCGGAACGGCGGATGTCGGGAAGTTAGAAAAAAGATTTAAACTACGGAAGCGTAGCAAAAATATACAGACGAGCCGCGAGGTTATAACAGTCGAGAAGTTCTTAAAAGAGATGTCAATGTAGCGCAGTCGAGGTAAAGAAGTACGGATTCAAGTACAGAATACCAGACTGATTTTTTGGGTCAGAATACTGACAGACAAAATTAAAAAAGAGACTATTTTTAACAATAGTTAAAAACTAGTCAGAATCAAATACAACATTTTACAATGGAGAGTTTGATCCTGGCTCAGGATGAACGCTAGCGGCAGGCCTAATACATGCAAGTCGAACGATATTATCCAGCTTGCTGGATATGAAAGTGGCGCACGGGTGCGTAACGCGTATGCAACCTACCTTAATCAGGGGGATAGCCCGAAGAAATTCGGATTAACACCGCATAAAATCACAGGATAGCATTATTCAATGATCAAATATTTATAGGATTAAGATGGGCATGCGTGTCATTAGCTAGTTGGCGGGGTAACGGCCCACCAAGGCGACGATGACTAGGGGATCTGAGAGGATGACCCCCCACACTGGTACTGAGACACGGACCAGACTCCTACGGGAGGCAGCAGTAAGGAATATTGGTCAATGGAGGCAACTCTGAACCAGCCATGCCGCGTGCAGGAAGACTGCCCTATGGGTTGTAAACTGCTTTTATCTAGGAATAAACCTATTTACGTGTAAATAGCTGAATGTACTAGAAGAATAAGGATCGGCTAACTCCGTGCCAGCAGCCGCGGTAATACGGAGGATCCAAGCGTTATCCGGATTTATTGGGTTTAAAGGGTGCGTAGGCGGCCTATTAAGTCAGAGGTGAAAGACGGTAGCTCAACTATCGCAGTGCCTTTGATACTGATGGGCTTGAATGAACTAGAGGTAGGCGGAATGAGACAAGTAGCGGTGAAATGCATAGATATGTCTCAGAACACCGATTGCGAAGGCAGCTTACTATGGTTTAATTGACGCTGAGGCACGAAAGCGTGGGGATCAAACAGGATTAGATACCCTGGTAGTCCACGCCCTAAACGATGAACACTCGCTGTTAGCGATACACAGTTAGCGGCTAAGCGAAAGCGTTAAGTGTTCCACCTGGGGAGTACGCTCGCAAGAGTGAAACTCAAAGGAATTGACGGGGGCCCGCACAAGCGGAGGAGCATGTGGTTTAATTCGATGATACGCGAGGAACCTTACCCGGGCTTGAAAGTTAGTGAATTATCTAGAGATAGATAAGTGAGCAATCACACGAAACTAGGTGCTGCATGGCTGTCGTCAGCTCGTGCCGTGAGGTGTTGGGTTAAGTCCCGCAACGAGCGCAACCCCTATGTTTAGTTGCCAGCATGTAAAGATGGGGACTCTAAACAGACTGCCTGTGCAAACAGAGAGGAAGGAGGGGACGACGTCAAGTCATCATGGCCCTTACGTCCGGGGCTACACACGTGCTACAATGGATGGTACAGAGGGCAGCTAGCTAGCAATAGTATGCGAATCTCATAAAGCCATTCACAGTTCGGATTGGGGTCTGCAACTCGACCCCATGAAGTTGGATTCGCTAGTAATCGCGTATCAGCAATGACGCGGTGAATACGTTCCCGGGCCTTGTACACACCGCCCGTCAAGCCATGGAAGTTGGGGGTACCTAAAGTATGTAACCGAAAGGAGCGTCCTAGGGTAAAACCGATAACTGGGGCTAAGTCGTAACAAGGTAGCCGTACCGGAAGGTGCGGCTGGAATACCTCCTTTCTGGAGCAGAGCTGACTACTCTTCTGCGCAACATGATACTCTAAATAGAAAAAAAGAAGAAACACACGAAACCCAAAAGATCAACCACGGTTAGTGGCATTAACAAGTCTTTGAGGGGGCGATACAAATAGTCCCGTAGCTCAGCCTGGTTAGAGCACTACACTGATAATGTAGGGGTCTCCAGTTCAAATCTGGACGGGACTACATAGGAAAGTGATTGTTAAAGATTAGTATAGTATACTGATTAAAAAGCAAAACGCAGTGACATCTTTTTGGGGAATTAGCTCAGCTGGCTAGAGCGCCTGCCTTGCACGCAGGAGGTCAACGGTTCGACTCCGTTATTCTCCACTAATAAGGTTTACGGCTGAAAGGTCTAAGGCTGAAGGATAAAACCTTCTACCTTACTACCCTGCACCCTAATCTTAATAAAGTTCTTTGACATATTGGAAGAAGTTAAATAAAGAAGAGCAAACAACAATAGGCGACTGTTGTGTTTGTGCTCACCCACAGGAGTAGCAATACGAATGGAGGTATGAGACATCATAACAAGAGCAAAAAAGCATACTGTACGGCGCAAAAGGCGTACAAGTAGAAGAAAGTAATAAAGAGTACACGGGGGATGCCTTGGCTCTCAGAGGCGATGAAGGACGTGATAAGCTGCGATAAGCTTCGGGTATTTGCAAATAGGAATAGATCCGAAGATTTCCGAATGGGGCAACCCGCTATGTTGAAGACATAGCACTAAATAGAGCAAACCTGCCGAACTGAAACATCTAAGTAAGCAGAGGAAGAGAAAATAACAATGATTTCCTGAGTAGTGGCGAGCGAAAGGGAAAGAGCCCAAACCTATTTTGTTACGGCAAAATGGGGGTTGTAGGACTACGATGTGGTATAACAAACAGAAGTGGAACGGGATGGGAAGCCCGGCGATACATGGTGATAGCCCAGTACACGTATAGAATGTTAGCCTAGTAGTATCCTGAGTACTGCGAGGTCGGAGACGCCTTGTGGGAATCTGCCGGCACCATCCGGTAAGGCTAAATACTCCTGAGAGACCGATAGTGAACCAGTACCGTGAGGGAAAGGTGAAAAGAACCCCGAACAGGGGAGTGAAATAGAACCTGAAACCGTGTACTTACAAGCGGTCGGAGCTGGCAAGTCCAGTGACGGCGTGCCTTTTGCATAATGAGCCTACGAGTTACTCTTCTCTGGCAAGGTTAAGTTTTTAAGGAACGGATCCGAAGCGAAAGCGAGTCTGAATAGGGCGTATAGTCAGAGGAGGTAGACGCGAAACCTTGTGATCTACCCATGGACAGGTTGAAGGTGCGGTAACACGTACTGGAGGACCGAACCGATAAACGTTGAAAAGTTTCCGGATGATCTGTGGGTAGGGGTGAAAGGCTAATCAAACTGGGAAATAGCTCGTACTCCCCGAAATGTTTTTAGGAACAGCGTGGATATAAAGTTTAATAGAGGTAGAGCTACTGATTGGGTGCGGGGGAGTCAAATCCTACCAAATCCAGACAAACTCCGAATGCTATTAAATATGATCTGCAGTGAGGCGCGGGGTGCTAAGGTCACGCGCCGAGAGGGAAAGAACCCAGACCATCAGCTAAGGTCCCCAAGTTACAGTTAAGTTGAACTAACGAGGTCCGATTGCATAGACAGCTAGGATGTTGGCTTGGAAGCAGCCATTCATTTAAAGAGTGCGTAACAGCTCACTAGTCGAGCGATCGGGCATGGATAATAAACGGGCATTAAATTGTACACCGAAGCTATGGGATTGAAATATATCGGTAGGGGAGCATTCTAGTTGCGGCGAAGGTATCTGGTAATGGGTGCTGGAGCGGCTAGAAAAGCAAATGTAGGCATAAGTAACGATAAGGCAGGCGAGAAACCTGCCCACCGAAAGGATAAGGTTTCCTGATCAACGCTAATCGGATCAGGGTTAGTCGGGACCTAAGGAGAACCCGAAGGGGAAATTCGATGGACAACTAGTTAATATTCTAGTACTATTTATAATTGCGATGTGGGGACGGAGTAGTGACACTGCCGCGAACTGACGGAATAGTTCGTTAAAGGCTGTAGGTATAGGACTGGTAGGCAAATCCGCCGGTCTTGCTGAGAGCTGATAGTACCGCGAGACTTCGGTTGAGTGGATAGCGCAGGTAATCAGACTTCCAAGAAAAACCGCTAAGCTTCAGATTATGAATACCCGTACCGCAAACCGACACAGGTATCCGGGAAGAGGATTCTAAGGTGCTCGAGTGAATCATGGCTAAGGAACTCGGCAAAATGGCCCTGTAACTTCGGGAGAAGGGGCGCTCTCGGCAACGAGAGCCGCAGTGAAAAGGCCCAGGCGACTGTTTAACAAAAACACATGGCTTTGCAAAATCGAAAGATGAAGTATAAGGCCTGACACCTGCCCGGTGCTGGAAGGTTAAGAGGGGATGTTAGTGAGCAATTGCGAAGCATTGAATCGAAGCCCCAGTAAACGGCGGCCGTAACTATAACGGTCCTAAGGTAGCGAAATTCCTTGTCGGGTAAGTTCCGACCTGCACGAATGGTGTAACGATCTGGGCGCTGTCTCAGCCATGAGCTCGGTGAAATTGTGGTCCCGGTGAAGACGCCGGGTACCCGCAACGGGACGGAAAGACCCCATGCACCTTCACTACAGTTTAACATTGACATTGGATACAGGATGTGTAGGATAGGTGGGAGGCTATGAATCGGGTTCGCTAGGATTCGAGGAGCCAACGTTGAAATACCACCCTTTCTGTATTCGGTGTCTAATCCTTCTAGTAGGGAGACATTGTTTGATGGGTAGTTTGACTGGGGTGGTCGCCTCCAAAAAGGTAACGGAGGCTTTCAAAGGTAAGCTCAATACGCTTGGTAACCGTATGAGGAGTGCAATAGCATAAGCTTGCTTGACTGTGAGACAGACAAGTCGATCAGGGTCGAAAGACGGATATAGTGATCCGGTGGTTCTGCATGGAAGGGCCATCGCTCAAAGGATAAAAGGTACGCTGGGGATAACAGGCTGATCTCCCCCAAGAGCTCATATCGACGGGGAGGTTTGGCACCTCGATGTCGGCTCGTCACATCCTGGGGCTGGAGAAGGTCCCAAGGGTTCGGCTGTTCGCCGATTAAAGTGGCACGCGAGCTGGGTTCAGAACGTCGCGAGACAGTTCGGTCCCTATCTGTTGTGGGCGTAGGAATTTTGAGTGGGGCTGACCTTAGTACGAGAGGACCGGGTTGGACTAGCCTCTAGTGAATCTGTTGTTCCGCCAGGGGCATTGCAGAGTAGCTACGCTGGGAATAGATAAGCGCTGAAAGCATCTAAGTGCGAAACTAGCCACGAGATGAGAATTCCATATAGGATCGTAGCAGACTACTACGTTGATAGGCTACAGATGTAAAGCTGGTGACAGCACAGTCGAGTAGTACTAATCATCCGAAGCTTTCAAAAGCAACATACTGTTGTTTGTTCTTCAAACTAACTTCTTTCAATACTATGTCATTTAAGGCATAAGGAAAAGCTAGAGATATAAGGAAATAAAATACCTTATACCTTAAAGCTAAACCCCTTACACCTTATATAAAAACATTTAGGTGCCTATATCGGTGGTGTCCACCTCTTCCCATTCCGAACAGAGAAGTTAAGCCCACCAGAGCCAATGGTACTGCGGTAACACGTGGGAGAGTAGGTCGGTGCCAAATCTTAAAGATACCCTTTAGCGAAAGCTGAAGGGTATTCTTGTTTATAAGCATTTCTAAACGAAACTTAACACACCTTGCTGAAGGCTGAGGAAGGAAGCTTCTCTTTTCATAAATGTTAAACCTTTTGGTAACCATTGACTTTTACCCTTCCTATTTCCTTTGCTTGCCTCTTGCCGGCAGGGCATTTACTTTTGTGGGCCAAAAGTAACCAAAAGCCTTTGTAGTTCCGGCTAGGCAGCTTTACCCGCGAGGCCACTACTCAAAGCAAAAACAAGATCGCTGGTTTTGTGGCGATTGGTTTTGTAACCAATATTAATTATTGCCACAAAACTGAATGGAACAATGCTTGGTGGTACTCAATTGAATGTTTCTGCTCCTGTTTTTGTTTTCTCCCGCTGCTTGGGATTGACAGGCGTCCTTCGGTTACTGGCTGCTTTTTGAACGTTTGTTTTAATAGCATGTTTCTCAAAAAATCTGTCCTACTGCGGCACAACGTGTTCCGATTATTCGGAAAGTATCTCTTATAAAGAATACTTTTAGCTCCGTAACCACGGAGTATTCCTCCTTCAATCAATTATTGGTAAGCAGCATCGTTAATATGGTTGTTTCGCTGCGCTTAGGACACGATACCTTTAAAGATTAGCAGATACCTTCGGCTTTAAACCCGATTGTTGTGGAAATCCTTTTTGTAGTACCAAATGGAATGGCGCGACCGGCTTCCACAAAAAGATTGGAACGGAAAGCGGGACGAACGTTGATAGTAGCAAAAGCCTTGCTTTACGAAAAAGGATGATACTATTCTTTGTTAAAATATGCTAAATTTTATTCCCTGCTTTTAGAATTGTGTATTATTGTATTTTGAGTACTTATTTTTTTCCTACATATGATTTTTAGACGCTTATTTATTCTCGTAGCTTTCTGTTGTTATCATTTATTTTCTTTTGCTCAGAGTAAAGACATCGTTTTGCCTGCGAATTGGTATAATTTGGATTTGCAAGAGAATGGCTTTTTTGGAATTAGCGCAGATAAGGCTTATCGTGAGTTGCTAAAAGATAAAAAGCCTAAACAGAAGGTGGTAGTGGCTGTAATTGATGGTGGTGTTGATATCGCTCATGAAGATTTAAAGGATGTTTTGTGGACCAATACTAAAGAGATTCCTAATAATGGTATTGACGATGATGGAAACGGCTATGTGGATGATATTCATGGCTGGAATTTTATTGGCTCTAAGAAAGGTAATTTGCAATTTGATAACTTGGAAATGGTGAGGTTGCTGCGTATTTATCGTCCGAAGTATCAAGCGGTAACGAATTTAACTCCTTTGGATAGTGCAGAAAAGGATGAATATAAACTTTACAAAAAATTAGTTAGTGATTTTGGTCAGAAGTATAACGATGCAAGTGAGACTTTTTCAATTTTACAAAGTATTACCAAGATAGTGGATTCTGTTTTGAAGGTTCGAGGAAATGCACATCCTACATTAGCTGATATTGATAAGTATGAACCTACTGACGAACGGGAAGAAGCGATTAAATCAATTATTAGAAAAGGCTCTAGAGAAGATGGTAGTTTTGACAAGTTTTATCAAAATATAAAGGATGGCTACGAGCAGTATGATGCCATGCTGAGGTATAACTTAAACCCTAAATATGACATGCGCGCGGAATTGGTTGGAGACGATTATTCAAATTCAAACGAAACGGTTTATGGAAATCCAGATGTAAAAGGACCCGATGCTTTGCATGGTACACATGTTTCGGGTATTATTGCGGCCAATAGAGTGAATAACATTGGAATTAAAGGGATAGCCAATGCTGTTGAAATTATGGCAATTCGTGTAGTGCCGACAGGGGATGAAAGGGATAAGGATGTTGCCAATGGAATTCGGTATGCGGTTGATAATGGAGCCAAAGTTATCAATATGAGTTTTGGTAAGGCGTATAAGTGGGATAAGAAAGTTGTTGATGAGGCTATTAAATATGCAGAGAGCAAACAGGTTTTGTTGGTTCATGCTGCTGGAAATGATAATCAGGATAATGATTTAACGGCAAATTATCCTACTAAATATTTGGATAGTAAAGAATCCGATGCGTATAATAAGACACATAAGAAACCGGAAAAGGCTGATTTTGATCCGCAACAATTAAGAATGAATCAGAATGGTATGCGTCCTCCTATGGATTCGCGCACAGCTACTCCAAAGGCTCCTACGGTGGATTTGGCTCAGTTTGCGTTGCCGCATGTTAATAACTGGATTGAGGTAGGAGCTAGTGCATACAAGGACGATGAAAATTTAAAAGCTGATTTTTCGAATTATGGGAAATACAATGTGGATATTTTTGCTCCGGGTTTTATGATCAATTCAACTGTTCCGGAGAATAAATATAAAGAAGAGGACGGTACAAGTATGGCATCGCCGGTAGTTGCCGGAGTAGCAGCATTACTTTTAAGTTATTACCCAGAGTTATCACCGGAGGATGTACGAACAATTTTAATTCGTTCGGCCTCAAAAGTATTTCATAAGGTTAAATACAAAAATGAGCGTGATGAAACTATGCGCGTTCCTTTTTTAGAGATATGTGTAAGTGGTGGAATTGTAAATGTATACAACGCACTTAAATTAGCTGAAACCTATAAACAATAGGTAAATGCTTCAACAGAAAAAGGCTTGTTATGATTTTTCATAGCAAGCCTTTTTTATTTATTGAAGTGGAGTTATTCGCTTAATGTACTTGGGTCTACAGCAGGAGCAGGTAAACCAAGGTTATCTACTTCGGTGTAAACACTTGCGGTAACTGGAATGCCCCATTTTTTAAAGAAAGGGCCTAAGTTTTCACCCGCAATAATACTTGCAGAAAGTAAAAACCAACGCATTTTGGTTGTAGGGGTTTGTGTTAGGTACGGTTCATTGCGTGCTTTTTTGTCTAAAGTTGTGAAAAATGAATCGCCGTATGCCAACCATAATTGTTGAAACATCCCTAAGCGCACCCATGCATCAGGTCCTGAGTTGTAGTTTTTTGTAGTACTTGGGTTGTTAACGTAGCTTAAAATAGCAGGCCATCTATTATCTGTTTTTAAGCGTGAAGGTGTGATGCCTAGCATACGTTCGCTATAAAGTGAATAAACATTAACCGTTACCTCTTCCAATCCGTTCCAGGTCCAATTATTTGATTGATGCTGGTGCCCAAATTCGTGCCACATTCCCCAGCCAGTAGCTATTGCGGGAGTAAATGCATTTGCAATGTTTGAGGGTTTAAAGTACACGGCGTAATGATCGGCATAGGCACCCCCAGTTCCGGTTGAATAATCGGTTTCGCATACTAACATTCTATTATGAACATTATCCATGTGTTGAGCTGCTGAATTATCTATGCCGCTATAATCGCTTTGTCCTTTCCAAACGCTATCTGCAATGCTTAAAACAAAATTATTGTCTTGTGGAAGATAGTTAATGGCTCGTGTACGTGCATATACTTGGTATACATAATCGCCAATGAGTAAAACATCAGGTGTTGTGTACGTTGTTAATTGATTGCTCCAGTCGGTTGGAGTTGTTTGATTTTTAATAAACATAGGGACTTTCACATGACCGCTATTGAACGTTAAGCGGGCACTGCTGCTTGGCGTTCCGGTAGTGGTGTAACGTACCCAAAGAATACCTCCGTATGTTCCAGAATTGATGGTATTTACGCCGGCTGTTAATTGTACGATGGTTGGAACCCCATTATTTTGTGTACCTCTGTACCGATAGTAGGTCCCGATAATCAGTTTCGGTAGGTTACTTCCAGCGAGTTGATCAACAGTAATATTAAGCGTAGTGTTGGCAGGCACATAGAAGCCGGTTGGATCAAAATCTGTCCAATGATGTTCTTTTATGCGTAATCGAGTCGTTTCTTGTGCTGCATCTTTAAGTTCGTTAAATTCTTGAACGTTTGTACCCACAGTGGTTAAGAGATTCGGATTGGAGTTAACCGCTAGATTACGATTTTTTGTAGAGAATGTACTCGTTGTAGATTCTTCGCTACTGTTTGATTTTTTACAACCGTTGAGTAAGCCAAAGCACAGCATGACTCCTGAAGCAAGCATTAGTCTTTTCTTCATAATAAGGATAATTAGATTAGTTATGTATTTTTGTTAATTAGTTTAAAAGGTACAAAATCAGTTGCTTAGGTAAGGATAGAAGTTAGGCAAATGATATTTTCTTTTTATCTAATGTATTGAATTCGAATTTCAATTAAATGCGCAAACGTTTGATTTATTTTGAATATCTTCTGCACAGAAAATAGGGTGTGGATGTATTCTTTAGGGCTTGAATCTTGCCCCATCAACAGGAAAGAAAGTATATCTAAATTATCTGATTAAAATATAAGTCAAACGTTTGATTGGTACTTATTTCCGATATTTGAAAAATAACGTGTTCAATCTTGTATTCGTTTTTATACAAATAAAATGGCGAAAAGGATTTTATTTTGTTTCGGAAAGAAATTTTTTGATGAACTGTTTAAAGGTGCCAAAAGGATACTCTTTTTGTTTCATCCAAGCAATGAAATTATCCATTCTTGCAATCATTTCCTTGCCCGTGTTTTTGCGTACATAGCCAGGGAAACCAAATCGGTCGAAATCACTTAAATCAGTAAATTCCCAAGGGTGGAAATAAATATTCAAGTAATTATCGTGTGAATAGGTCCATTTAGCAAAAAATTTATACACTGCTAAAGGCAAATTATGAAAAGATAACCAAAACAATGGGAAGCGAAAAATAGGGCTTACAGATGCCGGAATTTGCCAAACATTTTCTTTTTTAAAGTAGCGGCGTGAAATGCCTAAATTATTATAGCGACCTGGTAAATAGGTAGGGTTAATAGAAGTGTTGTATTGGTAACCTGCTTGATTAATTTCTTTTTCGTCAACAGGCATCATACGGGCCATCCGATAACCGATAATTTCTTCGCCAGATAGTTCTTCTAATTTGCGTTTAGATTGAAGTAAATGTTCTGGCTTAAAATCGGAGTGATAATATCCATGCGAAGCCAATTCATGCCCCGAGGAAGTGATTCGCTTAATTAAGTCGGGGATATTTTCGGCAAATGTTACGGTGCAAAAAAAGGTTGCTTTTACCTGATGCTTATCGAGTAAATTTAAAATTTCAATGGTTCCAGCTCGTGAAATAGCAATTTGATCAGCAAAAGAAATATCTTTTCCATATTCAAATGGCATGTCGAACTCTTCAATATCAAAACTTAAAAGGATCATTATTTAGCGGAAATGTTGGTGTTGCGTATAATATAATTTGGGCGATTTTTACTCTGCATGAACATTTTGCCCACATAAATGCCAATGATTCCCAAAATGATGAGTTGTAAACCTCCAAAGAAAACAATGGTCATGATAACCGATGCCCAGCCTGAAACCTCCACATGATTGATAAAGGCAAAGATAACATACGGAATGTATAAAACAGATGCCAAAGAAAAGATAAAACCTAAATAAACGGCCGAATACAGTGGTTTAATACTGAAAGAGGTTACCCCTTGCAGGGCCAAGCGAAACATTTTTTTTAGGGTATATTTACTTTTTCCAGAGAAACGAGCAGCCGGAAAATACTGAACAGCATACTGTTTAAAACCTAACCACTTTACCAAACCCCGTAAAAAAGGTTCGTTTTCATGAAAGTTCCTAAAAACGTTTACAACTTTTTGATCCATTAAACGAAAATCGGCGGCACCTTTTTCTAAATCAATGTCTGATAACCAATTAAGAATGGAATAAAACAAGTTGGAAGAGCTTCTTTTACCCTTAGAAAGTGCTTTATCTTCTTCTCTTACTGTGTAAACTACTTCATACCCTGCTTCCCATTTTTCGAGTAATGTAGGGATTAACTCAGGGGGATGTTGCATATCGCAATCCATCGAAATGACACAATCTCCATAGGCATGATCTAAACCCGCTTTTACCGCAAGCTGATGACCGAAATTTCTTGAAAATTCGAGAAAAAAAATGTTTTCGTGTTCGCTGGCTAATTTTTTGATGTTTTCGATCGTAGCATCTGAACTGCCGTCATCCACTAAAATAATTTCATATGCGTAGGGAACTGACTCAAAAATTTGTTTAATGTTTTCGGTAATAACCAAAATATTATCGGCTTCGTTGTAGGCAGGGATAATAATTGAAACTAATTTTTTCATTTATTCGGTACTCAGATAAGATTTGAAGTCGGTTTTCATCATTTGATATACAATCGTTAGCCAAATAATGGTGCAAGGTAAGGCTTTAAGCGAATGTAACCGAATAAATTCTTTTACAGAACGTGGAAAAACATCGGTAGGCGATAAACTTGTTAAAAAAAATGCAAAAATAAACAAGGCGATGCTCCATTTGGATTTCGGATTTGGCTGGATGATGAACCAAATAGCAACACCTACAAAAGCGATTACATACGTGGGTGATTCTGATCCACTGCTAAAAATTACCGTAAAAATAAGGGTTGAAGCAACAAGCATCAATTGAAAACCTAGGTGTTTAAATTGCTGGATTCGACAATACGGTAATGCGAATAAAAGTATGCCAACGAGCAAAAAAGGGCCATTGGGAAGGTTAATATTTCCGGAAATTCGACGTGCCATGCCCATAACAGAAATATCTTGAAAGGATACAAGCGATGCATTTATTTCATTTTTATGCACCAGCGAATGATACCAATCTGCATACGATTGAATAATAAATTGTGGCGATGAAATTGCCATCGGCAAAATAAAGAGTACAGCCAAAGCTCCTAAGCCAAAGAGGATAAACTTTAGCTTGTTTTGACTAAAAAAGAAAAAAGCCAAACCCACTATTCCATACAATTTAATAAGCGTGCCCAACGCAATAAAAAATGCCGACCTACTTTCCTTTTTCTGGTATAGATACGAGAAACTTAATAAAATGAGCCCTGTTAAGGCTACATTAAATTGGAAACTAAAGAGTGCGGTAAGAGTTTCGTGGGCTGAAATTAACGCAATTAAGGAGCGTTTTTTTAAAGATAGCGGTAAGCTATAAATGCCCCATAGCAATATAAGCACATTCGCAATGTTCCATAAAATAGTACCCACACTATCGGGAAGTAGGGCAAATGGTGCTATGAAAATTGAAAACAAAGGCCCATAGTGATTCGAATCTTGATATTCTGGATACGCATCATAGAGGTTTTTGAAATCGACAGTATGCCAGTAAACGTATTTAAAAATGAGGTAGTTGTTATAACTATGATGTAGATATTGCTTTAATCCTGAAAGAAAAGCCAAAAGGATGAAAAGTCCTACGATACATTCTTTTCTTACTATGAATTTTGAAAATTTTTCAAGTGAGGATTTAGATAAGAGCATACAAAAATTTTTGTAATGGATATTTGCGGTATCCTTGATATTAATAAATAAGCAATAGTCGAAAATACTAATTTATTTATCAATTCAAGGGAGAATCTGCTACTATCTTGGCAAAGCATTTTTTAGCTTTACTGAAATTGGACAGGGGTTGTGATTATTATTTGATAGAATATTTCTTTACATTTAGTTATCTGAATCTCTATCAAATTCTATGAAAAACTATTTGTTTTTACTTTTTCTTCTTCTAAGTAAAATTTCATTTGCTCAAAACGATTCATCAAAATTTATGAAAAGAGTTGCAGCCGGATGGAAGTCTGAGTCTGTTAGGAGTATAAATAAGCTAAAAGAAGAAAGTATTTTTATAAAACAACGCCAGGTTTTGCGCACCATAAAACTTTTGAATGAGCAGGCCAAAACCTTGTTAAAAGTAAAACTCGACACGGTTGATTTGAATAAATTCATTGAGCGAAGTTATACGAACTTGAATGAGATGAAAGATGGGGTTTTAGTAAATGTGGGCACCTACCAAACACAACGTAATTTAGCTGTGTCAAAATCCATTCTAGAAGAGTTAGAATTACGGGTGAATGAGAAAAAGCTGGTGGTTGACAAATATGTTGATAGAATAACAGCTATAAAAATCAAAATAGATTCAGCTTCTCTCGATCCTTCTTTATTATATTTTCCAAAAGACTCTGTTGCGGTAATTAATTTTTTAAAACGGATTGTTGTTACGGCAAAAGAAATTAATCCAATTGATAGTGCTTTGGAATTGGCTACTAAAAGGAGTGAGAATTTTCAGCAAAAGTTTGATTTATTGGGGTTAGAAATTCGATCTAAATCGGAAGATTTGGATATTCTTACTGCTTCCCTTTCAGGTAAAATATTGGAGCGCGAATTTTCTAATTTATGGGGCGAGGCCGTAAATGTGCGGCCAATAGGTCAAATAATGAAATTTTCAATTTCGAAAGAATTGCTCTTATTTTATTATTATAGCCAAGACCATAATTGGGAATTGTTTTGTATGCTTATAGGGCTCCTTATTGGCTGGTATTTCTTAAAATCATTGAAAAATCAACTTCAAGAAGATAACCTTTTAGCCGCTAATTTTGAAGGACAATTGGTCTTTAAACACCCCTTTTTGTCTACCGTGTTGATTTTTATATGCTTGTTTCAGTTTTTTTTCCCCTTTATTCCTTTTGTATTCGATTTCTCTTTATGGGTTATTTGCATAGTTTGCCTTACCAAGATACTGAAAGGTCATATAACCGGTTATTGGTTTAGATTTTGGTTAATTGTAGTGACCTTATTTTTATTTGCAGGACTAGATAACTTAATTCTTCAAGCATCCCGATTGGAGCGTTATTTAATTCTGACTCTATCTTTTTCTGGGTTGATTTACGCTATAAATGTACTTACACGAGGGCCTATTCATGAATTAAAAGAACGAAAATTAGTTTACGCCATTTATTACATGGCCATTATGCAGTTTTTAGCAATTCTTTTAAATGTATTCGGAAGATTTAATTTAGCGAAGACATTAATGGTTACCGGTTATCTGGGCCTGATAATCGCGTTACTTTTTTTGTGGAATTTACGTTTGGTAAATCAAACATTAAGCATGGCTTTTAAGGCCTATAAAAAACCAAATTACAAATTGTTTTATGTGAATTTTGAAAAGATAGGAGAAACGGTTCCTTGGCCATTTTATTTGGTACTGGTATTAGGATGGTTCTTAGTTGTTGGCCGTAATTTTTATGGCTTTAACCGTCTGTCGGCACCATTACTAGCATTTTTGAATGATGATCGTACCATCGGCAATTATAGTTTTTCAATTATGAGTATCGTCATCTTTATGATGGTGCTGGTTATCTCTGTCGTGCTATCAAAATTGATTTCTTATTTTGCAATTGATTCGATAGGGGATGGATCTACACATGTTAAACCAACAAAAACCTTGGGAAATTGGTTGTTGTTGATTCGAATATTCATTATTTCTGGAGGATTGTTTTTAGCCTGTGCAGCAGCAGGTATACCGTTAGATCGTTTTACTATTGTATTTGGTGCTTTAGGTGTGGGAATAGGCCTAGGATTACAAGGTTTGGTGAATAATTTAATCAGCGGATTAATTATCTCGCTGGAGCGGACTGTAAATGTAGGTGAAACAATTGAAGTAAATGGAGTACTCTGCACCATGAAATCCATCGGATTTAGAAGTTCGGAGGTTATTAGTGTTGAAGGTCCCAATATAATTGTACCCAATGGTGAACTATTAAGCCATCAATTGATTAATTGGAGCAAAGGAAAAAATAGAAAGGGCTGTAAATTACCCATCACTATCGAGTACAATTCCGATTTAGATAAAGTCAAAAACCTGCTACAAAAAATTGCCACTGAAGATGACCGCATTGCTGAACACCCTGAACCAAATGCGTTTTTTATGAATTTTGGTGAATCCGCCATTGAATTGGAACTCGTTTATTGGATTAAGAATTTCAGAGAGAATAAGTCTGTAAGAAGTGATTTAATGATGAAGATAAACGATTGTTTTAAAGCAGAAGGAGTTATCATTCCATATCCGAAACAAACCATTCTTTTTGAAAGCAAAGGTGATGATGACCATCCTGCGCCTTGATTTTTAAGGGATTTGGTCCTCGTTTGTACTTCTTTCGATTTTCTAGGGTAACATTTTAGTTATGAAATCGTGTAAGGAGTTGATTTTAAGAAGTTTTTTAAATTTGGCCTTGGTTTTTTGCTTAACTGCTGTTTTTATGGTTAAGCCATTGGTGTATTTTATAGTCTATGTAAAAACAAACCAATGAAACCTAAAAAAAGATCGATGAGAAAAACGTATTTAGCAGTCTTTGCATCAATTTTATGTTGCAGCGCTTTTGCACAAAAAATGCCTGCCCAAAAAGGAAATTTAGCCCCTGCTGGAATCCGGATTGATGGAAATATTAACGAATGGACCAGTTTACCATTTACAGAAAATAAACGTACCAACTTAGATTATGCTTTAGCAAACGACGATAAAAATCTTTATTTGATTGTAAAAGCTAAAGAATCCGCTACCATTAATAAAATTATGATGGGAGGGATTTCATTTACCGTCAATATTGATGGAAAGAAGAAGGAAAAGGAAGTTCCATCTATTACGTATCCGCTGATTAAGCGTGCTGGCCGCGGAGGAGGACAAGGTGGCAGTAACCGTAGTGCATTTGGTGGAGGTCAAAATCGTACGGAAACAACTGCGAAGCAGCGCGACTCAATTGCTTTGGCTTTGCATAAAACGCAAATCGAAACTGTTAAAGAAATAAAAGTTTTAGATTTTAAAGGCATTCAAGATACGCTCATTTCCATTTACAACGAGTATAGCATTAAAACAGTGGCTTCTTTTGATGACGCAGGCTTGTTTACCTATGAGTTAGCGGTGCCACTTGCAAAGTTAGGTTTAAAGAAAGACGATACAAGAGAACTGGCTTATCAAATTAAATTGAATGGTTTAACCATGGGTTCATTTGGAGGTGGAAACCGCGGCGGTGGCGGAGGAAACGGTGGTGGCGGAAATCGTGGAGGTGGAGGAGGATTCCAAAGTAGCGGTGGATTTAGAGGAGGTACTGATTTCCAGGATTTAATGTCACCAACTGATTTTTGGGACAAATACACCCTTTTTAAAAAATAACCATTCTAAAAGGAGTCAAGCTTGATAGAATAACCTAAGCTTGACTTTTCATTCCTTATTTATCCCCAAAACCAAATATGAAGAGAATATTTACCAAAACTAATTTTAATCTTTACAAATTGTTGGCTTCTGTACTGATAATGGTTTGTTTTGGTTCTACGCTATATGCCCAAAATCAACCGAAGAAGACAACGCCTCCTCCTATTCCGCTACGTGAAGTAAGTGGAATTATTAAAGATGATTCCAAATTGGGGGTGCCAGGAGTTACCATCCGTTTAACCTCTGCACATGATACATTGACTACTGTTACCAACGATGACGGTATTTTTGTCTTGAAAAAAGTAAAAGATGCCACCTACACGTTGGCTGCTTCTAGTCTGGGATATAAAACTTTTGTTGGAAAATTTAAGCAAAACGATGTGACCCCACGAATCATAATGGACCCAATCTTTTTAAAGAACGATTCGAAAACCTTAAACGAGGTAACCATTAACGGAACGCCTTCCATTACTTATAAAACCGATACGGTTGAATACAAAGCGAGCGATTATGTGGTTCGTGAAAATGCAACAGTTGATGAGTTATTGAAAAAAATGGAAGGAATGGAAGTCGGAAGTGACGGTTCATTAACCCATCAGGGAAATGCGATTGCAAAAGCAAAAATAAATGGTAAAGTGTATTTGGGAGGCGATGTAAGTTCTGCTATTCAAAACTTGCCAGCTGAAATCGTAGATAAAATTCAAATTGTAGATGATTATGGCGATGAGGCTGCCAGGACAGGTGTAAAGGATGGTGATCCTGAGAAGATATTAAATATTGTAACCCGAACGGATAAGTCGGTAGGGAATACACTTCGAGTAGGGGCTGGGGTTGGAAACAATAATCGGTATGATGGATCAATATTTGCAAGTCGATTAAATCAGGATCAAGTAATCGGCGTGAATGCACGTGCCAATAATACTATAACAGGTGTGGCAAACAGTGGTGGCGACTCTGGAGGAGGTGGCAACGGTGGCCGTGGTGGAGGAAATCGCGGGGGCGGAAATGGAGGTGGTGGAAACAGTTCTTCTGGTGGAAGTGGTGGTACTGCAACATCTATTGGTCCTTCTTTCTCTTATCGCGATCAATTGGGGAAAAAGATTAAAATTAATACCAATTATAGTTTTAATTATAACAACAATAAATCGTCAAACCTTAGCGAGTCTTTTAGTCCAACCGTTCCCTATAATACCTATACTTCAAGTGAAAGTTTGCGAAACTCTACTTCCCGATCGCATAATTTTAGTTTTGAATTTGAGGATGATATTGATAGTGCGAATTTTTTGCGCATTTCTCCTAGGATAACATTGAGCGATAGTTATAACAGTTCAATTTCGAAAACCATTCAAACCATCAAAACACGTCAAGATCGCAATGGAGAGAGCAGAAGCACTTCTTCACGTCCAAATATTAACGCGACCGTTTTTTATCAACATATTTTTAAAAAACCGAGAAGAAACTTGTCATTCCAATTGACTTTTGGAAATTCTGAGTCGGATGCAACTTCTGAACAGAATAACAGGATTTTATATTACGATACCTTAAATGTGGCAACGAAAGATTCATTGGTACATCGATTAATTGAACGTAAAAATATGACGAGCAATTATCGCGGTAGCTTTACTTATGTGGAACCATTAACCCTTAACACACAAATTGAATTTAACGCCCAGTTAAATTACAATGGGTATGACAACAAGGCGCTTACAAGCAATATTAATGCGGGTGGAGTGGAACAACTAGTAGATTCATTAAGTAATATTTACGAATATTCGTTTACACAATCGCGGATTGCGTTAAATTATCGATCTGGGTTAAACAGCGATTCTAAAGTTCGTTTTTCTGCAGGCTTAACAGCCGTGCCTGCGATTTTGCAAGGTACCAAAGCCAGTTTGGGAACCACCACACAACGTAAGAGTTTTAATTTAATTCCAATTGCACGTTTCCAATATTTATGGTCAAAACAGCACAGCGTTCAGTTAAACTATTCAGGAAATGCAAACGAACCTAGTTTTGATCAAATACAGCCGGTACGTGATGAGTCTAATCCACAAAATCCGGTAGTAGGTAACCCCGATTTGAAAGTTGCTTTTAGTCATTCTATTAATACGAGTTATAATAATTACATTGCCAACTTAAAATTAAATTACTCTATTAACGGTAACGCCACATTCGTTCAAAATAAAGTGGTAACCAATCGTGTCGTTATTGCCGGCCCTTATGATAGTCAATTGAATGAAACACACTATGTAAACATCGATGGGAACTATAATGTTAATGGAAACTATTCCATTAACAAACAATTAAACGACCGAAAATACAATTTGGCTTTTAGGGGGAATTTCTCATATAACCATGGTGTTTCCATGAATAATAATATTTCTTACGAGACGAATACCTGGGTTTTTTACGAAAAATTTGGTCCACGCATTACACCAAACGATTGGATGGAAGTAAACCCATCTGCTTCGTTTAATTTTACAAAATCTGCGAGTACATTATCAACCAATGCCAAAACCGACAATAAGACCAAAACCACCGCTTTAAATCTCGATGGGAAGTTTTATTTCTTAAAAGGATTTGAGTTTGGATACAGTGCCAGTAAGAACTTTGTTACGGGTATTAATGCCAATATCACCAGCAATCCTTTCGTGGTAAATTGTTCGCTACAGCGTGATTTCTGGCACCGACGAATTTCTACTACTATTCAGGTGTTTGATATTTTGAATCAGAATAATTTTGTGAATCGCGATACGAATGTAGACGGAAGTTATACCGATACGAAATCGAATGCTTTAAGCCGTTATTTTATGTTTCGCGTAAGTGCAAACTTGCAAAAATGGACGGGTGCAAAAGGACGTAACGGAGCACCCATCAGACGTAGAGGCGATGGAAGTTTCATGAATTAAACATTCATCGTTAAAAGAAAAGCCCACAGAATTGATATTTTGTGGGCTTTTTGCTTGATACGTTTTTTGTTATTTGCGGTACAACGGAGATCTTTTTAAAAGATATTGCAGTGGACTGCTGTAATCGCCGTTGGTATTGCTAAAGAGTGCTTGATGACTTTGGTTGTATATACTGGCGTTATTATCCATATAAATATGAAGGTCTACTTTCACGTTATATTGCTGGGCCGTATTGGTATAGGAGTTGTTGTAGTTATTAACTTTTTTAACCTTATCATTATCGTCACGCTTAACATCAGTGGTGCTCCCTCCGCTGTTGCTGGTTGTTTGATAACCTTTTGTTTGAATGACAGAACCATCAATAATGTATTCAACACCCAGTATGTCGCACAAATTTTTCATGGTAAAGGTCATGATTTTATCCTTCGTGGCCCCAGCTTGGTTTAAAGCCACATTGGTCGTACGCGGATCAATAATGGTATATCCTGCAGCATGCTGGCTTAAATAACGGTAGGTGTCTTCTTGTGCCTTTAATCCAATTTCTTGTGCGCCTGGCTGATTGTCAAATAAATAAGTGAATGGTAAAATAGCAATTTTGTTATGATGATCATTCGGAGTAGCTTGCATGCTTACTGCGTCTTTTTTTCTGTCCTCAGCCGGAAGTGTTGCTGTAGCAAAGGTTTCAACACGACCGTTTGCATGGGTAATTTTAGCAACATCTGCTTTTTTAATAACATACACGGTTGTTTCGCCTGTGTAAATGAAGCTGATATCGTTGTCTGTAACTTGGGTCACTTTGCCAACCATTTGCTCTCCGTTTGTCTTTAGTACAACATCGCCTTTTTCAGACGAAGTTTGAGCTTTTAAATTAAAAGTGAGCAATGCTAACAAAATAAAAAGGAATGAATGTTTCATAGGGATTTTTTTATGAAATTAAGAATTAATTCATTTTTATTCAATTGTTTTTTTTTGTTAGGGATATTGGTCTTTTAAAAGGAAATAAAAAAAAATCTGAATTATTTATCGCTCATGGCGATAAATAATTCAGATTTATCAAAAATAAGGCTGATTTTATTTTTTATTTTTCACATATTTTTCAAGCCATTGGTCTTGTTCCCATAGCATGTGTAAAATATTTTCTTTTGCACGATAGCTATGCGCTTCATAAGGTAAAAAAACAAATCGGGTGGTGCCCCCAGCGCCCTTGATAGCTGCGAATAAACGTTCGCTATTTATCGGGAAAGTTCCTGGATTGTCATCTGAATCACCATGAATCAATAAAAGAGGCGTTTTAATTTTATCGGCATAACTAAACGGACTCATTTCATAATACAGTTTTGGAGCCTGCCAATACGTACGTTCTTCATTTTGGAATCCGAAAGGAGTAAGGGTACGGTTGTATGCGCCACTTCGTGCAATACCGGCAGCAAAAAGATTGGTGTGCGCCAATAAATTTGCCGTCATAAAAGCCCCATAACTATGGCCACCAACGGCCATGCGGTTTCGGTCGCTAACGCCTAAGGCTACTAACTTATTAATGGCGGCTTCGGCATTTAATTGCAATTGTTCTACGAAGGTATCGTTTGGTTTTTTACCATCTTTGGCTACAATTGGCATTTCAGCATTGTCTAAAACGGCATAGCCACGGGTTACCCAATAAATAGGTGTTGCCCATCCAATGGTGGTAAATTTTGCCTCAGAACCACGAATTTGTGCCGCGTCTGTGGCAGAGTTAAATTCACGTGGATAAGCCCAAATGATGGTTGGTAAGGGGCCGTCTTTTTCTTTGTTGTATCCTTTTGGCAAATATAAATCACCCGTTAAATCAACTCCGTCAGCACGTTTGTACGAGATTTTCTCTTTCGAAATACCTTCTAATGATGGGTATGGATTGCTAAAATTTGTAAGGGGTTGATCCGCAATGCGCAACAATAAATTCTTGATGTAGTAATTTGGAACCTGTTTCTGACTTTCTTTACGGGTAACTAAAATTAATTTATCCGCATCAATTACATCGCTGATGTATTCGAACGTCCCCGGTTGGCAGCGCCAAATAATTTCATTTTTTTTGGTCGATAAATCAAATTTGGCTAAAAATGGTAAATCGCCTTTATCAGATGAACCTACGGTGTTATTCATTAAAAGTTTGCTGCCATTTTCTATCGGGTGCAGCACTTGACGGCCATATTTGTTTTTAACGGTTACGGGAATACCCGGATTTCCGTATGCATCGGTCTGGTTACGCGTTATCAATTCTTGAATCTCCCCCGTACTTGGGTTATATCGGTTAAGGGTAGTGGTTTGTTTACTTCTTAATCCCTCCGAAATCAAAGCAAAGGTTGCATCGCCCCATTGTACATTGCGAAAACGGTTTTTGGTTTTAAATAATTCCTTTTCCGTTCCGTTAAATGGTGCGCTCAAAGCAAATACTGCATCGTGAAAAGGTACATCTTTTTTAATCAATCCGCTATCTAAAGGTTTACTCCAAACGACGGTTGCTGGTTCATCATCTCGCCAATCAAATCCACGTGCAACATTTTGTGTGTTGTCGTAACCCGAAGGTGTGCCTTCTGAAGATGGCAAGATGGCAAGGGTTTTAATTGCTTTTCCTGTTAAATCGGTGATGCTAACCGTCGAAGGAAAGCCGTAGGCCGACACCAAATACGAGAATGGCTTCCGAAGCGTTCTAACCATCATATATTTTTTGTCAGGCGATAAACTAACCGATGTATAGATAGCAGGTTTTCCAATAGGCGTTTCTACACCTGCTGTATTCTTTACTAATTGGGAAGTAGCAAAGAATTCAAATAACTGTTCATCATAAGGCGATTTAATTAAATCTTGATAAGTTATACTCGGAGCCACCTTACCTAAATTTTGTTGGATGGTTGGCCCTTTAGGCATTACAGGCTTAGCCGGGGCAGCGCTTGCCGGCTTTATTGCTACGCGATATAAAAGCGTATTATCGTTCAACCAAGTTAGCCCGCTTCCTAAAATAACATTCAAAAAGGTTTTGTTTACTTTCGAAGCTTTTTTTGTGGCAAGATCAATAATGTATAAATCAACCCCTTTTTGGCTGGTGTTGGTAAAGGCAATTTTGTTTTCGCTCGGATTCCAGCTTAAATTGCCCGCATACAAAGGACTAGGCAAGCCAGTGATGGAAAATGTTTGATTGCTTTTACTATTTTTAAGGCTAAAATTGTTGATATAAGATTGTCTGCTTAACGAATAGTTGTTAGGATTTAAACGCATACCAGCAATGCGATACTCAGGCATTGCAAGTTCTTCTACCGAAGGATATGAATTTCGTTCGCTAAATAAAATCCACTCTGCTTTATCATTAATGCTTAAACCTGGGGTCGGTTTTGCCAATAATAAATCAGAAATTTCTTTTGGAGGAGTTTGATAGCTAATGGCATCCTGAGCCTTTGATTGCAAGCTGAAAAGGATACCTCCCGCTAGAATGCGAAGAGTTAGTTTTTTAATCATAATTACAGTTGAGATGATATTTTCATTCAAAGATGCTAAAATCATGGCCCATTAAATTAGCGTAACCGTTAATTTACATGGATTCATCGGCAGGCATCAAAAGACTTATAAGCCTGAGTTCGATAATTTTTCACCTGTCTTACTCTTGTTTAATATTTTGATTTTCAATATAATGCAGTTGGATAATGCCCTTATTTCGAGAAGGTTTTTTCCTAAATAGTAGGCGTTCGGAAATTGTATTTTTAATAATTAATATGCATTTGAGTTGTTGCTGTCCCCCTGCCACCCTTCAAAGTGGGACACCGACAAAACGCCTAGGATGTGTACGTTTTCAGTTTGGACGCTGGCTATTTCCCTTTGAAGGGGGGCAGGGGGATTATTTTTTAGTACATTCTCGAGAGGCAATTTCATAGACATTCGAAAATTTTATAGTAACTAGTAATCGAGTTCAGGTTATAAAGAGAATGTTTAGGAGTATGATTGATTTATATTGGAAACCGAAATTGAAATTAATTCTTTCAGTACCTCGGTATCCACATCTGCCAATTTGTTTATATACAAGCAGCTTTTTGCCGTTTTATGCTTGCCAAATTTCGCTAATAGAATTTCTCTCAATTCAGTTGGTACGGATAAATACAATGAAATGGCGTTTTTTCTGGGAGAAAATGCAGCCAAAGGAGCATCGCCTTCATGTTTGCTGGCGTAGACATAATGATAGCTGCCAAAACCAATAATTGCTGGTCCCCACATTTTAGCTGAAAATCCGGATGCTTCTTCAAAAAGTTCGATGAGTTTAAAGCAATCTTCCTTTTTAGATGCGTCTGCAATTGTATTTAGAAAATCAACAACGCTTAAATCATTTTCTGTGGTTTTGTTCTTTGCCATGTTTTTTGCGATTTGTGGGAGACAATAGTTAACGCTAATTTACAAAAAAAATGTACGCGCATCTTTATGAGAGGCAGACCATTCAATCATTTTATAAAAAAAAGCGAGGCGATTTTCTTTCAAAAATGCCTCGCTTTAGCTTTTAATATACGTGTTAACGCTTATTTGAATTCTCTAAAATCGTGTCCGTTTTTAATGTTTAACAAGCTTTCGTAAATTAAACGAATTACGTTGTCAACATCTTCTTTGTGCACCATTTCTACGGTGGTGTGCATGTAACGCAAAGGCAATGAGATTAATGCCGAAGGTACACCGCCGTTTGAATAGGCAAAGGCATCAGTATCGGTACCGGTAGAACGTGATGATGCTTGACGTTGGAATGGAATTTCGTTTTTCTCAGCGGTTTTGATCAATAATTTGTTCAAATTCGTTTGTACTGCCGGAGCATATGAAACAACAGGTCCTTTTCCAGCTGATAAATCCCCTTGTGTATTTTTATTTATCATTGGGGTGGTTGTGTCGTGGGTAACATCGGTAATAATTGCCACATTGGGTTTAATTCGTTGCGCAATCATTTCGGCACCACGTAAACCAATTTCCTCTTGAACCGAGTTAACGATATACAAGGCAAATGGAAGTTTTTTCTTGTTTTCTTTCAGTAAGCGTGCAACTTCAGCAATCATAAAACCACCCACACGGTTATCCAATGCGCGGCCTACATAATAGCGGTCGTTTAACACCATAAATTCATCCTCATAGGTAATTACACAACCTACGTGAATGCCTAATGCCTCTACCTCTTCTTTGGTTGTGCAACCACAATCTAAAAAGATGTTTTTTAATTCTGGTGCCTGCTCTTTTTCACCGTGACGCGTGTGGATTGCTGGCCAACCAAAAACAGCCTTCACCATTCCTTTTTCAGTATGGATGTTTACACGTTTTGAAGGTGCAATTTGATGATCAGAACCGCCATTACGGATAACATAAATTAAACCATCTGAGGTGATGTAGTTTACATACCACGAAATTTCATCGGCATGTGCTTCAATAACTACTTTAAAATCGGCTTTAGGATTAATGACACCAACCGCGGTACCATAATTGTCAACAAAATGCTCGTCAATATAAGGTTTTAAGTAATTTAACCATAACTTTTGACCAGCCCACTCATACCCTGTTGGAGCAGGATTATTAATGTATTCTTCCAAAAACTGTAACGATTTTTTGGTTACAACCGGAATATGCTCTTTTTTGTTTTCGTCTTTTTTCTTACTCATTGTCTTTCGTAAAATTAGCTACTTATTATTTTCAATTGCACAAAAAGGATTTTATGGTGCATTGATTTTTTAATTGTTAAAATTTTTTGCCATGATAACATAGTGATGTCCGTTTTTGAAGAAGCGATCTTCTGTTTCATGAAAGCCAAATTTAAAATAAAATTCTTTAGCATTGATACGCGCATTGCACCATAGCATACTTGCTTTCTGAATTTTACAAAAATCTATTAAATGCTGGAGTAATTGACTACCGTGTCCTTTTTTTTGTGCTTCGGGCAATATGGCCAATTTCCTAAATTGGTATACGTCTTTTTCGTTAAACAGAGAAACTACACCCGTTAATTGATGGTTAACATATAAACCAAAATGAATTCCCTCAAAATCATCTGCTAATTTTGAAAGATCGAGCTCCTTACCCGGGTACATTACAGTTTGTCGGATGCGCCAGGTAAGTGAGGGAAAAATCTGTTCTACAACGGCCATTTAGGGGGGGGTATTTGTTAAAGTGGAATATTTCCATGTTTTTTGCGTGGATTATTCACAACTTTATTTTCGAGCATTTTAAATGCTTTCATTAATTTGATACGGGTTTGCGAAGGTTCAATAACTTCATCGATAAAACCACGTTCCGCTGCGCGGTACGGATTGGCAAAAATAGCCGAATACTCTTTTTCTTTCTCGAGCCATTTTTCTTCGGGGTTTTCTGCCGATGCAATTTGTTTTTTAAAGATGATTTCAGCGGCACCTTTAGCCCCCATTACGGCAATTTCGGCACTTGGCCAGGCATAATTTAAATCGGCACCAATGTGTTTACTATTCATAACGTCATAGGCACCGCCATAGGCCTTGCGCGTGATGACTGTAATACGCGGAACGGTCGCTTCGCTAAATGCATACAATAATTTTGCACCATGGGTGATAATTCCGTTCCATTCTTGATCTGTACCTGGTAAAAATCCAGGAACATCTTCAAAAACCAATAAAGGGATATTAAAGCAATCGCAAAAGCGAACAAAACGCGCAGCTTTGGTAGATGAATGGCTGTCTAAAACACCGGCTAAATAAGCGGGTTGATTGGCAACAATACCAATGCTTCTGCCGCCAAGTCGGGCGAAGCCAACCACAATGTTTTCGGCAAAATCTTTATGAACTTCTAAGAAACTTTCTTGATCAATGACATGCTCAATTATCCCTCTCATGTCATAAGGTTGCGAGGCATTTTCTGGTAAAAAAGTATTCAATTCAGGGCGGTTTTCATCCTGCTGTGTATACGGTAAATGGTTGGGCAATTCCTCGCAATTTTGCGGCATATAGCTCAACAATTTCTTCAGATGCTGAATGGCATCTATTTCGTTGCTGCAGGCAAAATGCGTCACTCCTGATTTCGTTGCATGTGTGTTCGCTCCTCCCAACTCTTCTGAAGTTACTTCTTCGTGTGTAACGGTTTTAACCACATTTGGGCCTGTTACAAACATATACGAGGTGTTTTCTACCATCAATATAAAGTCGGTAATGGCAGGGGAATAAACGGCACCTCCAGCGCAGGGCCCCATGATAGCAGAGAGTTGGGGGATAACTCCCGATGCTTGTACATTGCGATAAAAAATATCAGCATATCCACCTAAGGAAACAACTCCCTCCTGAATGCGTGCGCCTCCACTATCGTTTAAGCCAATTATGGGAGCGCCATTTTTCATCGCCATCTCCATTAATTTGCATATTTTTTCGGCATGCGTTTCGGAAAGCGAACCACCAAAAACCGTAAAATCTTGTGAGAAGACATAGGTTAAACGACCGTCAATGTTTCCATATCCTGTTATAACCCCATCGCCCAGATATTTTTCATTTTCCATCCCAAAATCGGTGCTGCGGTGTGTAACCAACATGCCAATTTCTTCAAAACTTCCTTCGTCCAGTAGAAAATGAATACGCTCGCGCGCAGTAAGTTTCCCTTTTTTATGTTGACTGTCAATTCTCGATTGACCACCTCCAAGAGATGCTTGCTGTATTTTATCGTGTAATAAGGCTATTTTTTTATCCATAATTTAGACATGAAGCCTTAAATTATAAAATTACCAGCGGTATTGCAAACGTGTGGTAAATACGTTGTCTTTTATGTCTTCTGGAATTTCGGCTAAACTGGTGCTTTCGTTTTTAACATGTTCGTTGTAAAGCGTAAGTTTTAAACGCTTGTTAAACTGGTAGGTTAGGCCATACCCCAAGGTTGCATAACGCACATCGCCCGAAGTTGTTAAATTATTGTTGCCAATTTGCATGCCTTTCACGTCGGTATTAGGATCGTATACATCGTATGCACAAATGGCCGATAATTTAGTTTTTCCTACTTCTTGAATAAACCAAATGTAGTAACCGTTAAAATTACGTGCATACAGATTGGTAGTTGGTTGAGCCGAAAAACTTTGACTCGCATAAGGTCCTTTTACGACATTAGTACCGGCAACACCTGGTTGTTTGCCCTGAAGGTATTCGCTTTTAATGGTGGTTTTTCCAAAACTATTGTCGTATTGTAGTTGTAAATTTACCCCGTAATAATCACGGTTTAAATAATTTCCCTTGATGTTATCGTTGGTGTGTTCAATAAAGCCGTTATCGCTTGGTGCGTAAAAAGTTTTCGTATCGCTACGCACATACCCTTGATAGATAGAAGCCCCAAAACCGAGGTGAAATTTTTTATTCGCTAAACTATCAAATTTGAAACCCATGTTTCCGATTAAATCTTTTTTGGAGTCATAATCACGTGCGGTTAAACCACTTCCATTTACCATGGCAAGTTCTAATGTTAAAAATTTTAGCGCTTTATGCGGATGATAACCTAACAAGGCTCCAATATCACGTTCTCGCGGCATTAATAATTGAAAAATACGTGGTCTTTCCGGAAAATCACGATAGCCAGAAGAATACACAATGGCGTGCCCAAAAGGGCGATTAAATAATCCTGCGGTAAATTTGATTGTTCTAAAGCTAGGCTCTCGAACTTGGATAAAACCATCCATTAATTGCAATCCGTTTTGTGTGGCATCTATTTGAAATACAATGCTGGTATATTTATCTACACGATCGATTTTTAATCGTCCGCGACGAATCATAAAACGACTGTCGGAGTTTGTACTAAAATCACCTCCAGAAAACGAAGTGATACCTGGAGACTGTGCTTTTTGATATTGCGTTTGAAAATAACCCGTAATCGCAATGTCATGCGGGTCGTAACTAGATGGTGAGTTGTTGTTCTGCGCCCAAACTAAAACAGGAGCACTGAGTATTAAAAGCAATACGTATTTTTTCATTAGCGCGCAAAAATACTTAATCTAATTTTTTAAATTAAATATTTTACCTGTTTTCTAAAGATTATTTATGGCATGTTCTTTGAAATATGGCTTTAGACATTAAATTTGTATTAGAATGTTCTAAGATGAGGATTAGAAAATATAGAAATATGGTTGTTACACTTCTGATAAGCATCTTCGTTGTTAAGATGAGTATATCAGTTGCTTTGCTATGTTTCCCTCAAAGTAATCGAGATTTAATGAATGCGGTTATTACACAACTTGAATTAGAGCATGAAAATGGCAAAGACACTTCAAAAGAACAGCATAAATGTAGCGATATTAAATTGGTAGAACTAAACCATCCAATTTTCGATTACCAATTTGGTTCTGGACACTTTATTCTGAAAAACAGCTTTATAGAACATTTTAAGCGGTATGTAGATCCTTTTCATCCCATTGTTCCAACACCTCCACCCAACATTGTCTAACCTTTTATAAAAGTCATTTGTTTCAGTTTTTAGAAAGGAATACTTTCTTTAATTACAGAAATGTGGATCATTCCTGTTCAATGCTTTTTAGAATGCGATTTAATCGTTAAATTTATTAGATAATTATAGTATTATGCAAAAGTCAAACCCGGCCTTTTCAGGCACGGATGTAAAAAAATATTTTCTTAAAAAGAATCTGAAGAAAGATTTTCCTTCAAGTATTGTGGTGTTTTTAGTGGCCTTGCCACTTTGTTTAGGTATTGCGCTAGCTTCTGGTGCTCCGTTATTTTCAGGTTTAATTGCCGGAATAGTTGGAGGTACCGTTGTTGCATCATGTAGTGGTTCACAGCTGAGTGTAAGTGGACCGGCCGCAGGTTTAACCGTGATTGTGCTGGGTGCAATAGCCACATTAGGTGGATATAATAACTTTTTAATGGCCGTTGTACTTGCAGGTGCAATTCAATTAGTATTAGGCTTAATTAAAGCCGGTACCATTGGTAATTACTTCCCCTCAAGCGTTATTGAAGGAATGTTAGCAGCAATTGGTATTACGCTAATTTTGAAACAGTTACCACATGCTCTAGGCGTTGATAGCGATTTTTTTGGGGATGAAGGTTTCTTTCAACAAGATCATGAGAATACATTTACGGCGATTAGTGCCGCTATAAATCATTTAAGTTTAGCTGCAGTTGTAATCAGTGTTTTATCGATAGTCATTTTAGTAATGTGGCCTAAATTTAAAAAAATGGCCATTGTTCCTGCACCGCTTTTAGTGGTTGTGCTCGGTATTGTGGGTACCATCATATTTGCTTCGAGCGAATATGCATTACGTGAAAATCAGATGGTTAAAATTCCGGTAGTGGGGAATGTATCTGAGTTTTTTGGCTTGTTTACCTTGCCAAATTTTGCGGCTCTGAGTAATCCAAAACTATATCTAGTAGCGGTAACCATTGCGGTGGTAGCTAGTTTAGAAACGTTGTTAAGTATTGAAGCAATCGATAAAATTGATCCGATAAAACGTGTTTCACCAACCAACAGAGAATTGGTTGCCCAAGGGATTGGTAACATGGTTAGCGGTATGATTGGGGGATTACCCATGACATCGGTAATTGTTCGAAGCTCAGCGAATGTGAATGCAGGTGGTAGAACAAAAGTTTCGGCTATTTTACACGGTTGTTTCTTGTTGCTGTCAGTCCTTTTTATTCCAACCATCATTAATATGATTCCGTATGCTTGTTTAGCTGCAATTCTATTGGTAACCGGATATAAGTTGGCGCGCATTAGCTTATTTAAACACATGTATCACAAAGGTTGGGATCAGTTTATTCCTTTTGTGGTAACTATCGTAGCCGTTCTTTTAACCGATTTGTTGAAAGGAGTAGGTGTAGGAATGTTGGTTTCTATTTTCTTTATTTTACGTACCAACATGCGTAATCCTTATTTTTACACGATTACAAAAGAGGGCGATAAAAAGAATATCCGAATTAAACTAGCTGAGGAAGTATCTTTCTTAAACAAAGCTGCTATTCAAATCGTTTTAACAAATGTTCCGAAAGAAACAAATGTAATAATAGATGGGTCGAACACACGTTTTATTGATCAAGATGTGTTGGAAACAATCTTTAACTTTAAACACAATGCTTTTACAAAAGGTATTGTTGTAACTTTAGAAAATATTCAAAAACACTACAGTGTTCCTAAATTATCGAAGACCATTGTAGACGAAATTAAAAATTAATAGTATGTGTGCAAAAACATTAGAAACGAAAGAAATTACCTACGATAACCTTTTAAAAGGAAATAAGGACTGGGTAGAGGACATGATTCAGGCTGATGAGACATTTTTTGATAAATTATCAGCAGGTCAAAGTCCACCGGTATTATGGATTGGTTGTTCAGATAGTCGCGTACCTGCTAACCAAATTACTAACACCATGCCAGGCGATATTTTTGTTCACCGAAACATTGCCAATGTAGTAGTACATACGGATATGAATTTGCTATCGGTATTGGATTATTCAGTAAATGTTTTAAAGGTAAAACACATTATTGTATGCGGTCACTACGGTTGTGGTGGTGTTAAAGCTGCTTTAGGAAATAAACAGGTTGGGATTATTGATAACTGGTTGCGCAATATTCGCGATGTATATCGTGTGCATCAGACTGAGATGGAAGCCATTCAAGATGAAGAACAAAAATTCAATCGTTTGGTAGAATTGAATGCAATTGAAGGTGCAGCAAATGTAATGAATACCTCTATTGTTCAAAGCGCTTGGGCAAGTGGGCAAGAATTATCGGTTCATGCTTGGGTATACAGCTTAAAAACAGGTTTAATTAACGACTTAAAAGTGACAGCTTCAGGTGTTGATGATGTTGCTCCTGCTTTTAAAGTGAGTTAAAATTTCATTTAATAACGTAAGACATTAGTTTTTAAAAACCTCGGTCATGCACCGGGGTTTTTTTGTGTTATTGCAAAAAAAATATCTAAGCCCTCTGTGAAAATTCTTGGCGTGCTCTGTGGTAAAAAAGTATTCTTTCACCCCTGACTTTCCGACTTTCTGATCTCTGATTTTCTAGACTTTCCCCTTGCTTGCCTCTTGCCGGCAGGGCATCTACTTTTGTTGGCCAAAAGTAGCCAAAAGCCTTTGTCAATCCGGCTAGGCAGCTTTGCGCGCTTGGCTTTGGCGCAAAACAAAAACAGTCTCGCTAGGTTTTGTGGTGATTGGTTTTGTAACCAATATTTATTGTAACCACAAAACTGAATAGAACAATGCTCGGTAGTTCATACTCGAATGTTTCTGCAACTGTTTTTGTTTTTTTCCGCTGCTGGGGGTACATCCCGAGCATTCGGGGTTGACGGGCGTGCTTCGGTTGCTGGCTGCTGTTTTGAAAGGTTGTATTCAAAGCATATTGCTCAAAAAACATCACCTATCTTATGTCATTTTCCGTGTGTTATTCTAATTATTTTACAGTCATCTACTCGATTACAAGCTAGCATTCTCTCGTATTGACAATTTTAGGAATCGAAATAGTCCTGTCAATTCAATTTGAACTGTATCGTGAATTTTTAAAAAAGTATAACTTTCATTCTTAGTCGAAACAACTATAGGGAAAAACCATTTCAGGAAAAAAATCTTAAATCCAAGGAGGCTAACGGAGTATGTTATTTCAAATTTTCTAATTCTTTTAAATCCAAGCCTCAATTCAATTAGTCGTAAAATGACACTTAGTGAAAAAAGTATTGTTAAAAGTAAGATAATTTTCAAAACTGATATCCAATCAATGTCAACGTTATATTTAATTAACAAAAAAAGGGCCGCTAAAATTGGAGGAATTAAAAAAAGTAAGATTTTCCAATTCTTGAAAGAAGGTCGCAAAATTCCTATTTTCCATTCGGAAATTTCTTGTTTTATTTTATGGATTTCTGAAGCCTTCAAGTCAACTTTTTTGAATTTTTTCATTGTAGGAGCGTTTTTATGTTTTTGCTAGCTAGCGGATACGCGCTATTAACCATTTATAAACGAAGATAAAAGTTTATAAAGGTTTTGCAAATTTTAGCTCTTCTGCAGTTCATTTTCGATAAGATGAATAGCAAGGATTCGGCGACCGATTTCTCACATAAAAAATAAAACCCCCAACTGCTTGGAGGTTTTATTTTAATAGTTTCAACTACATGAATCGAAACTTTTTATGTCTGATGAATTAAATCAGCATTAATCTTCTGCTAAGAAAGGATAACGATAATCGGTTGGTGATTCGAATACTTCCTTAATGGTACGCGGAGAAACCCAACGTAATAAGTTAATCATCGAGCCCGCTTTATCGTTTGTACCCGAACCTCTGGCTCCACCAAATGGTTGTTGACCTACTACCGCACCGGTACATTTATCGTTAATGTAGAAGTTACCAGCCGAGTTGCGTAAAGCATGGCTTGCTTTGTCGATTGCATAGCGATCTTGAGCAATAATTGCTCCGGTTAAGGCATAAGGCGATGTAGTATCGATTACTTCTAAAATTTGATCGAAATCTTTATCTGCATACACATAAACCGTTAATACCGGGCCAAATAATTCTTCACACATGGTGGTATATTTTGGATCATCAACCACTAGAACCGTAGGCTCAACAAAGTAACCTTTGCTCTTATCATAGTTGCCACCGGCAATAATTTCTACACCTTTATCTTTTTTAGCTTGATCGATGTATTTGGCTAATTTATCAAATGAACGTTCATCGATAACAGCGTTGATGAAATTGGTAAAATCTTCCGTTCCACCCATTTTAAAAGTAGCGATATCACGAAGCATGCTCTTTTTAATTTCTGGCCATAAACTTTCCGGAATATACACGCGGCTAGCGGCAGAACATTTTTGTCCTTGATATTCGAAAGCACCACGAACAATAGCGGTAGTGGCAATGTCAATTTGCGCCGATGGGTGAACCAAAATAAAATCTTTACCACCTGTTTCTCCAACAATGCGCGGGTACGATTTGTACTTGTGAATGTTGGTGCCAATGGTTTTCCAAATTTCTTGGAATACTTTTGTAGAACCTGTAAAGTGAATACCAGCAAAATCAGGGTGATTAAAAATTACCTCACCTGTTTCTGGTCCATCTGCGTATACTAAGTTTACAACTCCGTCTGGTAATCCCGCTTCGCGGAAAATTTCCATTAATAGGTTAGCAGCATACACTTGCGTATCAGCAGGTTTCCAAACCACTACGTTACCCATCATGGCAGCCGAAGCAGGTAAGTTGGCCGCAATAGCGGTAAAATTGAATGGAGTTAAAGCAAAAACAAAACCTTCTAAAGGGCGTTGCTCTACACGATTCCAGCTTCCACGTGGTGAAACCGGAGGTTGTTGTTTGTAAATTTCGGCCATATAACTTACGTTGAAACGTAAGAAATCAATTAGCTCACATGCCGCATCAATTTCCGCTTGATACGCATTTTTGCTTTGTCCAAGCATGGTAGCTGCGTTTAATTTGTAGCGATATTTACCCGCAATTAAATCAGCGGCTTTAAGAAAAATTGCAGCACGGTGTTCCCAAGCTAAATTTTCCCAATCTTGTTTTGCAGCTAATGCAGCATCAATAGCTTGTTTTATATGCGTTTTGTTGCCAATACTATATTGCGCTAGAATATGTTGGTGATCGTGTGGAGCAACAACTTTACCTTTTTTATCAGTGAAAACTTGTTCGCCTCCAATATACATCGGAATATCTTGTTGATGAGAGCGACCTTCAGCTAGTGCTTCTTTTAAAAGAACACGTTCTTTGCTTCCTGGGCCATAATTTAATATTGGTTCATTTACCGGGATCGGTACATTAAAAAATCCTTTTAGCATGATGTTATTTTTTATGATATCCGCAAAGATAAGGCTTTTATGGCTAGCCCACAGTATTATTCTAACAGCTAGTTTGTAAAAATTGCATAAATAAAAAAAGCCTCCGGTACGTAACGTTCCGAAGGCCCTCCATAATTAAGAGTCATTAATTTGTGAGAGTGTTTCAGTCAACCCTTAGTTGTAATCCTGAAAAATTAATTGAAATCTGTTGCTTAGAAGCAACATCTTTTTTAGATAAAGTATTTTCTTCTGATAACGCTGCAGCCTTTATTTTTTCATCTTGGTTAAAATCATCACTCGATTTTGAAAAGAAAAACAAAGCAATAATGGCTAACAATGTGAAAGCTTTTAAAGCATCCGTGTTCTTTTGTTTAAAATAAAAGATGACTAAAACGGAAGCGATTGTAAATATTTTTAATGTGATCATGTTTATTCTTTTTAGCGATGAATATGGCGCAAAGGTAATCTGAAGGCATGTGGTAGGGTTGGGAAGCGAGGTATAAAGGCAATATTGCCCGATGAATGCCTCGAATTACCCGATGAGTTTCTTTGCTAGGTTTCGCAAACCGAAAATCGAGGCCTGGAGCAAATGCAATTCTTTTTTAAATTATCTGTATTTTTGAAGCATACACTATGCTCAAAAAAATACGCCTTTTATTATTGCCGTTTTCGCTCATCTATGGAGCTGTTATCCTGTTAAGAAATAAACTGTATGATTGGGGTATTTTGGTTTCTCAAAAATTTGATTTGCCGGTCATTTGTGTCGGGAATTTGGCTGTTGGGGGTTCCGGTAAAACACCAACAACCGAATATTTGGTTCAGTTGTTGGCCGATACCTATAAAGTAGCCATTTTGAGCAGGGGATACGGACGAAAAACAAAAGGGTTTATACTGGCCGATGCTGCTGCTACTGCGGAAAGCATAGGCGACGAACCTTTACAGTATTACCGTAAATTTATGCAGCAGGTTAGTGTTGCGGTTTGCGAAGATAGAAGAACTGGCATCCAGCAATTAGCCACAACGCACGATTTAATTATTTTGGATGATGCTTTTCAGCATAGAAAGGTACAGGCGGGCTTCAATATATTGCTTTTTGAATTTGAAAAGTTACGGAAAATGCAGTTTTTGTTGCCTGCTGGTAATTTAAGGGATGTATTTTCATCGCGTAGGCGCGCAGATGTGTCTCTGGTTACTAAATCGCCGATTTCAGTATCGCTTTCAGAGCAGCAAGAATCCATCGCTCATTTACGTCCAACCAAAAATCAACATGTTTTTCATACGTATATAAACTATAGCGATTTAAAACACGTTTATACGGAGGAAAAGCAAGGCCTTAATTTCTTGCAAAATAAGACGATTTTCCTTTTAACGGGAATTGCTAATTCGGCACCCTTGCTTCATGAACTAAGCAAGCATACAAAAAGTATTAAACATCAGGAACATCCCGATCATTATTCCTTTAAACGAGCCGATATTTTAAGGCTTAAAGAAGATTTTGTTGCCTATGGTGATGCCGAAAAAATAATCCTTACAACAGAAAAGGATAGTCAACGTTTAAGAACTACTGAATTTGCAGATTTACTTTTAGATTTGCCTGTATTTTATTTACCAATAGAGGTCACATTTTTTGCACAAGATAAAGGTACCTTTGATGAACTTATTTTAAATTATGTTAAGAGCAATAGAAGAAACCGTTAATTATATAAAACTTAAAACCGAAAACTTTGAGCCAGAAGTAGGCATTGTTTTGGGTACTGGATTGGGTGGATTGGTAAAAGAAATAGATGTGAAATACCAGTTGATGTACTCCAACATTCCGAATTTTCCGATTTCAACACTGGAGTTTCATAGCGGGAAATTAATTTTTGGTATTTTAAATGGAAAGAGAATTGTCGCCATGCAAGGGCGTTTACATTACTATGAAGGTTATAGTATGCAGCAAATTACTTTTCCTGTGCGCGTAATGAAAGGCTTAGGTATCCAAAATTTATTGGTATCAAACGCTGCGGGGTCTTTAAATCCTGCATTCAAAAAGGGCGATTTAATGATTATTGAAGATCACATTAATTTACAACCCGATAATCCGCTGCGCGGGATAATAGAAAATACGTTGGGCCCACGTTTCCCGGATATGAGCGAACCGTATAAACGCTCGGTTATTGCTAAGGCTATTGAAATTGCAAAAGACGTAGATATTAATTGCCATAAAGGGGTATATGTTGCCGTTTCAGGACCTAATTTAGAAACGAAAGCCGAATACAAATATTTGCGATTAATAGGTGGCGATGCGGTTGGCATGAGTACTGTTCCGGAAGTAATTGTGGCCAATCATGCCAGTTTACCGGTATTTGCTATTTCGGTATTAACCGATGAAGGTTTCCCCGAAGATTTGCAACCCTTTAATTTAGATGAAATTTTAGAAGCTGCAGCAAAAGCTGAACCCAAAATGACCGAAATTTTAACGCGCTTAGTAGCCGAATTATAAGATGGGTAAAATAGTTAAACTTTGTTTTTTTATCCTACTATTTGCCAATTTTGGTGTAGCCTTTGCCCAAGATTTGAAAACCACTGTTGGTACCAATAAAGAATTGGATTCTGTACGTAAACAATTGGACGGAGGACAAGATTCGGTTGTTTACTCGGCCAAATACATTCGCTTTACTAAATTATCTTTAAGTAAAGACAGTATCGTTTTGTTGCCTTTAGACACTTCTACTACAAATATTCAGAATTACAGTCCTTTATTGCAACCTATGCATCCAACCATTAGCAATGGAAACATGGGTTTGTCGGCACGACCGCTTTTGTATGAACCTAGTAAGCGTATTGGGTACGATGAAGGTTTTCATTCCTTAGATTATTATGCATTAACGCCTGATGATATCATCTTTTATCAAGCTAGAGCGGCTTATACGAGCTTGTACTTTGTAAGTGCTGGACAAAAAGAGCAGCTTTTTAGAGCTACCTTAAGTCAAAATGTGAACAAAAATTTAAACATCGGATTCAATTTTAATCGGGGAGATTCGCGTGGATTTTATGCCCGCCAACGGGGCGATAATTTGAATGTTGCCTTGTTTTCATGGTTTCAATCGCCCAACAAACGCTATAATTTATGGGCATCGGTTATTTTTAATACCATGCGTGCGTATGAAAATGGTTCGGTGTTAGAAGAAAATATCTTTGGCGATGACTACAGTAAAATCCCGCGTGAGGCAGAGCAAGTAAAGTTGATGACAGCCCGAAATTTGTATCGTAAGAATACCATTTTTTTAAAGCAAACTTATTACGTGGGACGTATTGATTCGACTGCAACAGGAGCGAATTCAGTTTTGCCAACCAATAAAATTACCTACAATTTCGAATACAATTCCAATCGGTACGATTTCTATAAAAATGAACTTGATAGGTATGCTGTGATGCCTGTCGGATTTTCAGATCCGACATATACGAGTGATTCTACGCGTGTGATACATATGAAAAATGAGTTTTTATATGGGTTTTTCTTGCGTGCAAAAAACTCAAAAACAGTTAAAAATGAATTGAAAATTGATGCCGGAATTCGACACGATTATTTTAAACAACAATTTATGGGGTATAGACCCGATGGAGGAACGTTTGAAAGCAGTCAATTCTTTTATCAAAACATTACACTCTTAGGTTCATTGGGTTATCGTTTTAGCCAGAATGTGGATTTTAATTTGAAACTTCAGCAAATTTTGCAAGGAGAAAATGCAGGTGATTATTTGTATGAAGCAAACAGCAGCATCTTTTTAGGAAAAAAAGCAGGTAAGGTAGCATTGGGCGCATACGCACAAAATCAATCACCTGCGGCGCTGTATAATTATTATCACGGCAATCATTATCAATGGAGTAATGTGGGTTTAGAAAACACAAAAGTTATTAATTTATCCTTCAATTATGTGAACGATGCATATGGTTTTAGTGCAGGTGCAAAATATTTTCTTACGACAAATTATGTATATTTTGGAGTCGACCCTACTGGTGGACCCAATGCCATTAAACCTATGCAAGAAGGTAGCGATATTAGCTTAATTCGTATTGAGGCATCAAAAACATGGAAGATTGGAAGATTCAGCGTTGAAAATTATTTGGTATATCAAAAAAATGATAATAATGCCATTTTAAGAACGCCAGAATTTTACACCTATAACAGTTTATCTTTTAATAATACCTTGTTTAAAGTGCTAAAGACCAATTTAGGTTTTGATGTTCGCTATAATACAGCCTATGCAAATTATTCATATTCTCCAGCTACCGCGCAGTTTTATGTGGGCGATGCAACGGAGTTTAAAACGGTTCCTGTAATTGATGTGTTTTTAAAATCGAATTTGAAAAGAGCTAATTTGTTTGTGAAGTACGATTACTTGAATCAAGGTTGGTTCAACAAAGGCTATTATACGGTGAATCGATATCCAATGCAAGATTCCATGCTAAAGTTTGGCGTAACCTGGAATTTTTATGATTAATAGCGGAAGCCTAAATAGGTCGGTTAACCCTTGAAACTTCCCTGCGTTTTTAGTCGTTTGTTCAGGTAAATTGAAGGGTAACGTTTTGGGTATGATTAGTTGCGTGGTTTAAGCACCTAATTTAGCAAATAAAAAACGAACCAAGAAAATCCGTGAGGATTTTCGCAAGTAGGCAAGATGCTAGCAATTAATTATACACTGTGTTGTGTGTAGGTTTTTATCATTTCATTCATTTTTTCTTTCGGGAATAACCAATTCAATTGTTTATTTGGCTGTCCGTTTAGTCGACCATTTAATTCTCGAAATGGCATATTTTCATAATTTTCAAACTCGTATTTCCAGTCCTCAAAATATGGCAAAATGTTATTCAGAGTTCCGTTTATACTTCTGTCGTTGTCAGTTTCGTAAAGATTAATTTCTCCGATTATTTTTTCAATTAATTCAAAATCAACTTTAATTCCGTCGTGGATAAGTTGTTCGTGAAAAGATTTTTTAAATATTGTCGAGATATTTTTTAAGTCCACTTTTTTTATATTCGGTAAAATCAAAACATATTTTGTCAGTTTATTTATAATAAGCCAACATTTTTTGTGACTTACGTGAAAGAGGGTGGAAGTTCAGTCTCCTAAATATTCATTTTCGATTTTTTCATATTCGGTTATAAATTCAGTAACTACTTTTTCCAGTTTTCGGGTTGTATATATTTTGGTTTTACTCATTGAATTTAGTTTCTAGCGTTCTGTTTTTTAGCTTACACACAACGGTTTGGCGCTTGGGGCAGTGGCGGACTGAAATTGCTCTTTTTCATTTTTTACGATATTAAAGTTAAACATTTTGTCTAATTTCAAACTGTACTGTTTTTGGGGGAGCTTACACATCTTGATTTTTATTTTCGGTTTTTGTCTGTCCGCAACTGGTCAAACAGATTGTCAAAACGAAAGTTAATATTGTTAGTTCTCTTGTCATTAGAGTCGGTCTTTTAAAATGCTACATAACGGTTGGCTAATTTGCGCAGAAATGGCGTTAATTGCAGCACCATTGTCGCATAGCACTAAGATAAGTAAATAAAGATGAATTAACGTTAACCACCGTCGGCCATTTTTATGCAAATTTGCTGTTATGCCTAGTTTTTTTCTATAGATTCAATGTCCAATATGTCAGATAATCTTTTTATACTGTTTTTTGATAATTGTCTGAACGCTAATTCTATAAATATGAAACGAATAGAAACGAAAATTATAATTACTGTAATAAGAGTCATTATTGAAAATCGTCCTTTTTGTGCAATTAGGTCGGTAATTAATAGAGCAATTGGAAAACATAGAATAATACTTAATAAAATCTGAAAAACTTTATTTATACTAATGTTCAGTTGTCCGTTTTGATTGTCGACTTTGCCTTCTAAAACACAAAATGCACCTTTCCCAATTTCAGATGAAATTATTCTAAACGTATTTTCTTTTATTATTCCACGAAAGGATTTGTCGGTTATTTGAGAAGTCAAACTTTTGGAAAACTCAGTTCGTCTTTTTAAACGTTCAAAAGCTTCTGTTTCACTTCCAGTTATTTTAAAATTGTAATCACTTTCTGGAAAGATTTTCATTATTGTTCGTGTTTTTAAAATTAGGCATAACTCTCAAATATACGCAACTCCAAAACCAAAAAACCTCCATTAAATCCATTAAGGCAGCTTTTTAATTGCCTAGAATGCGTATAGTTTAATATTTATTAAACGTTTATAAACGCTTACAATCGGATAGTCTGTTGCAAAATAAAGAGAAGTTCGAGCGTAAACATTTAGTTTTCCTAAGGTATAAATTTAATTTCAAACTCCAATAAATGGGATCGTAAATACTCATGCTTAAGTACGCTCAGCAAGCGAGAACTGAGAAAATGTGTGTGAATTGGTAACTGTGAAACAGCCAGTTTCGACCTATGTTTCAACATAAGCGTAGGCGCAACATTTTATATTATGCAGCTGAGTACAAAAAGGTACCTCGGAAGTACAAAAATGTACTTCTGAGGTATTTAAAATGAAATCGTTTGGTCAAAAAGGTACGCTATACAAATTCGGTGTGCCTTGTTAATTCTCCTTTATCCAAGGCTAAATTGTTGCTAAACCAGTCTTTCAAAATATTTTCAATTTCGTTCTTATTACATGTTTTTGGGTTTCGCCTCGATTGGAAATAGTTTTCTGAAGTCATTTTTTTAGCAATTTGTGCAACAGTTTGCAAGTCCAGTTCATTAGCCACTTTATTTGCTAACCAAAGTCCAAGTATAGAAAGTCCAAGACCCGAAAGTCCGAACTTCCAATTGAAAAAAAGTCCGACAAAGGATATAAATAGAGTAATAAGAAGTCCGTTTGTTATCCAATGAGGTGGTTGTAAAATATCTAGGTCAAAAGCTAAATGTTGTTCTAATATTTTCACTTTTGAACGTCTTGTAGTTCTTGGGAACAGGTCGTTAAGTGAAGTGTCTGGTGTGATTTTATTATATTCGATTTGAAGTGTTGTTGAAATTGCTTTTCGTAGCTTATAAAAGGCTTGTTGGCTTGTGCAGTCGTCCGAATTTTCAAGTTGTATCTTATTTGAAATATGGGCGCATAGTTGTCCGAAAGTTCTAATATGATTTAATTCGTCATTCATGAACTTTATATTGAACGAAACTTCAACTTTAGCAAGTAAGTCTTCAATATCTTCGGCGTCGATGTTTTTAAGTTCGTGTTCGGTCATATCATTACTTATAACGTTTTGGGTATTGCCGAAGGCGGGGATTTGTAGCACAAAAGTTCAATCGAAGAACTACCGTTGAACCTTGCACAAATGTCCAATCGAAGCTGTTTAGCCCCGCTTTTGGCAATACCTTGTTAGCGGTAGTTATTTTTTAGTTGTCATTTAATTCGTTAATGTTAGACGCTACTTTTTCAGTTTCTCCTGTCTCGTGAAACCACATAAAAATCTCGTCACTTAATTTTGTATTGTCTTCTTCGGTCGGCAATAATACTAAAAGGTCGCCCGAACCATTTGAAGCAATTGCAATTCCGTTTGCAGGAAAACTGTCCCACGACTTTGCCTGTTTGGTTTCTAGAATAATGTGGTTGCAAGTCCTGCTCATTCTTTTGTTGTCCGACTTGTCAAAGAAAGGAAACAGTTGCCAATCATCATCATCTGTCATTACTTCGCCTCCGTTTTCTTTTGTCATTTTCGTCTTGAAAGTGTCGGGAAAGAAAAGTCCTAACTCTTGTTCTGTTTCGATGATATATTTTATGTCTACTGGAAATGGCATTTGTCAAATTATCTTTTAGGTTGTGTCATTCTGTATAATTACCGCTAACTCCCAAATATACGAAACTTCATTTGGCGACAAATTATTTGTTTAGTTGAATGTTTTTTGTTATTAATTGATTGATTTTAAAATTGTTATATTTTTTTAAAATTGCCTATATAAGATATAAAATTGAATATAATTTACACGTATCAAAGTAAACTATATGCAATTTGTGCATGTAAATTAAAACCAATAACCAACAGAAAAGCTCCAAACCCGAAAGTTAACTTTTGCTGTACTGCTTTTTTCCTCAGGAACCAAGTTTGCCAAGCCCAAGCCGTAGTTGGTACCAATCGTTGCAAAATCTTTAAAGCGATACCCCAGTCCAACATTAAAACCGTAATCGAGCACATTGTAATCGTCATTTGCTGTATTACCGAACGATAAATCTCTATTTTCGGCGATTAGCGATGGGGTGGAAGATACATAGCCCAAATCGTATATGGTCTTTCCTTTGAGGTTAAAGCCTATATAAGGGCCGGCATTAATTTGGATGGCTCCGAGGCCTGCAGGAATATCAAAAACGGCGTTTACCGGAATTTCGAGTACCGAAATTTTGTTTTTGTAATAATCGGCTTCTTCAAACTTTAGTTGGTACCCTTTCGTTTGAAAAGAGAGTCCGGTTTGAATGGAAAAATTTTTTGCTTTTTTATAATTAACTAAAGCGGCAAAGTTGTAATCGGTAATTTTTTCATACACTGCATCTGCTCCCAATAAATACATATCGGTGTTTACATTCGCTAAATTTATGCCTGCTTTTACCCCGAAGCTGAGTTTTTCAGAGCTGTTTTGAGCCATTACTCCGCCAATAACGATTAAAAGTAATAAGGAACTTAAAAATAATTTTTTCATTTGCGATGCTTGAGGGATTAAATATAGGAAAATTCAAAAAAAAAGCATCCAAACCTACGTTTGAATGCTTTTTACATGCGTTATTATAAAACTTAAAACGAATATCCGATGCTAAAACCTAGCACTCTGTTTTTTAAATCTGAATTGTTTGTTCTTAAGTCATTAGGAATTAAGTTCGTAATACCTAAACCATAGTTTGCACCAAATAAAAATCCATTATTTAAGCGATAGGCTAATCCGAAGTTAACACCAAAATCTACACTTCCTAAATCGTTATCGGTTTTACTTCCAAAGCTAAGGTCGTTTTCGTTTTCTGTAACAGCAACGCCTGAAGCATCTACATAACCTGCAGAGTATTTGTTTTTACCTGCTACGTTAAAACCAATGTACGGACCAGCACTAATTTGCACCGCACCAGCATCGCCCGTTGGGATACGATAAACTGCATTTACCGGAATTTCTACCACCATAACATTTTGTTTAATGGTACCCGATACAACAGCGCTTCCATTTGTAAAGGTTGATTCAATTTTAGCTCCTTTGTTTTGTAAGGAAATACCCGGCTGGATAAAGAAATTATTTCCAACACCAAAATCACCAAAGAATGTAAAATTGTAACCAGGATTGTTTTTATAGTCGGCATTAGCATAGCCTGAACCGCTATAACTTGATAAATTGAGTCCGGCTTTCACGCCAATTCTAGCGCTTGATCCGCTCATTGAGTTCTGTGCAAACGCACCAATGGATGATAATAATACAGTTGCTCCAATTAATAACTTTTTCATAATTTTTTTCTTAGGATAAAGATTTTTAAATCATTTGCTGAAATAAAAATCTGATGTTTATTTTGGGAGGCAATAGCCAAAAACTATGCCAATGTGAGAAAGTTGTACACGGTTTGATGTGTAATTGCTTGGTTTACAAGTGTATTTATTACCCTTGTGTAAAGCGAACAACAGGTTCAAATAGAACTGATTTTTGCATGGAAATTCATTATTCCATACACTTATTTGCGTGAATTCGACTATGTTTTTTGTGGTTTCTTTTTGGCTGCCGGAAACAATACATTGTTTAGAATTAAACGATACCCTGCCGAATTGGGGTGTAAATTTAAGTCTGTTTGCGGATCGCCTACGGCATGTTGGTAATCCTCTGGATCGTGGCCGCCATAAAAGGTAAATTGACCTTTTCCTACTTCACCATGTAAATACCGCACCTCATTGGCGCCTTTGTTTTCGCCCAATACGGTAACACTTGGTTTCACTAGGTTTTTATTAAATGCGGTGGTTTGTCCCATAAATCCTTTAATAACTTTTTCGTGATTTTGGGTCAACATGGTAGGGACTAAATCCCATTTTGCTGAAAAATCAAATAAGGTAAAGAAGTCGTTGGTACGGTTTAAGTTGCGGAAATTGGTAACATCAATGTTCGAGAACTCATAATTAGTGGGATTGGTATCCAAATTAAAATTTTGAAAGGCAAAGGTTTTGGAGAAATTTAACTTCGATTGTGCATTCGGGTCGGCCGCATCACCATCAAACATGGCCGCACAAATGTCAACACCTTCAGCAGAGAGGGCTATGTCGAAACTATCGGTGGCCGAACACATGGCAAACATAAATCCGCCTCCTACACAATATTCCTTTATCCGCTTTGCGACGGCCAATTTCATTTCTGATACTTTTTTAAAGCCCATTTTTTTGGCCATTGCTTCTTGGTTGCTTACATCATCCTGATACCATTTTGCATATCTAAAAGATGACCAAAAACGACCATATTGGCCCGTAAAATCTTCGTGATGCAGGTGTAGCCAATCGTATTTGCTCAGTTTATCTTGAAGAATGTCATCGTCGTAAATAACATCATACGGAATTTCAGCATACGTTAAAACCATGGTTACGGCATCATCCCAAGGTAATTTACTTTTGGGCGAATAAACGGCAATTTTAGGTGTTTTCTCCAATTTTACCATTTCCATATTCACGGAAGGGTCGCTGATTTCATTCAATAGGTTAATGACTTTTGTATCGGGTAGCACTTCGTAGGATACGCCTCTTATTTTACATTCATCTTCAACCGCTTTGGCATATTTAATTAAAAAACTGCCTCCACGGTAGTTGAGTAGCCAATCAACCTCTACCTGTTTACTAATGGTCCAATAGGCAATGCCGTAAGCTTTTAAATGATTTTTCTGGTCTTCATCCATATAAATCAACAGAGAGGATGCCCTAAGCCCAAGGCTACAGAACAGGCAGGCAAGTAGGATATAAAATTTCTTTGTCAAAATTGTTACGTGCTTAAACTACTAAAATACCGTATTTAAACTGCTTAGAAAAATTTAATGATGTTAGAAGTTACACAATTTTGTTATTTTTGCCCTCTGTTTAAAAACGATTAGGTTTTTTGAACGTTTAAAATTTAAATAAGTAGCAAAGCGAATATGAGCAAAGCAATAATAAAAACAGAAAAAGGCGATATGACTGTAGAATTCTACGATAATGATGCGCCAAAAGCAGTTGCAAATTTTAAAAAATTGGCAAAAGAAGGTTTTTACGATGGTGTTACTTTTCACCGTGTTATTCCTGATTTTGTAGTTCAAGGCGGTTGCCCGAATTCAAAAGACCCAGCTAAAGCACATTTAGCAGGTACTGGAGGCCCAGGTTATAAAATTGATTGCGAATTAACAGGTGAAAACCAATACCACGACCGTGGGGTATTGTCAATGGCACATGCTGGTCGTAATACAGGTGGTTCTCAGTTTTTTATCTGCCACAGCAGAAACAATACTGCGCATTTAGACCGTAACCATACTTGTTTTGGTAAAGTGGTTGAAAATGTAGATATCGTAGATGATATTCGTCAAGGCGATAAAATTTTAACCATCGAAGTAGTAGAAGATTAATTGTTTATTCAGGTAGATTTGAAACTATAAGACGGTTTTAAATCTATCTTGTTAAACCTCAAACATACAAATATGAATTTAAGAGGAATTGTAGCGGTATCTGGCAGACCAGGTTTGTTCAAATTAGTTGGACAAAATAAGGTAGGTTATATCCTAGAGAGCTTAGATGCTCAAAAGCTTAAAATTGTGGCAAACATGACCAATACTAAGCTTGCTTCGTTAGAAGACATTACCGTTTATGGCGAAGAAGAAGAAATTAAATTAATTGATATTTTCAATAACATTACCGCAAAAGGAAATACACCTGATTTAAAAGGCGATTTACGCGGATATTTCAGAGAGGTTGCTCCAGCTCATGATGAAGAAAAAGTATATGCTTCAGACATGAAAAAAATTATTACTTGGTACAACTTATTGAAAGAATTGCCATTGTTTACAGAAGAAGCTCCTGAACTTGCAGGAACAGAAACTGAAACGAAAGCTGTAGAAGAAAAAGTAGAGAAAAAACCAAAAGCAACTGCTAAACCAGCAAATGCAAAGGCAACTTCTAAAACTTCAGCTCCAGCTAAAAAAGCAAACATGACCAGCAAAAAAGGTGTGTAAGTTTTAAATAACAAAGATTTGAAAAGAGGGTTTTCGAAAGATTACCCTCTTTTTTTTCTTATAAAAAATACCACAAAAGTGTAAAGGCAATGGCCGAAATAACAACGGCAATCCAAATACTCTTGTTGCTTTGTTCAGATTTGAACTTATAATCTCGTTTATATTTATCTATTAGCATAATGTAATTTTTTCTTTAATGATGTTTGAATCGGCATTTTTCCATACACTTTTGTTAAATTTAAGCATGATGGTAAGGTTCGCCTTTTAAGATACTGAATCCGCGGTATAATTGTTCTACAAAAAATAGGCGAATCATTTGGTGCGAGAAAGTCATATCCGATAATGAAATAAGACCATTTGCGCGTTTATAAATGCTTTCATCAAATCCGTATGGGCCACCAATAATGTATATCAGGTGCTGTACACTACCCACCATTTGTTTATTTAAGAACGCCGAAAAAGCTACAGAAGTATATTTTTTACCTTTTTCATCTAATAAGATAACTGTATCGCCATTCTGAATGTGCTTGAATAAAAGTTCCGCTTCTTTGGCTTTTTGTTGTGCTTCGCTTAAATTTTTAACGTTCTTCACATCGGGCAAGGCCAAGAAGGTAAAATTAATGTAGTGCTTTAGGCGATTAATGTACTTTTCAATGCCTTCAATTAAATATTTATCTTCGGTTTTGCCAATGGCGATTAACGTAATTTTCATTCAAATTTGTTTAAAAGGCTGTTCGCTCATTTTCTATCTGGCAGCAAAGAATCCATTTTGGAAATAGCGTGATTTGCGTTACTTTGTGCCCACAATACCGTCCAAAGATAAAAATAATGTTAAAAACACAAGAAGAACTACACACAACCTATCAAAATACAACCAAGCAAGCCCAAAAGAATTTGGGTATAGCTAAAAAACAAATAGACCGCTACTCGCTGCTGCGCATGGCTTTATTTGCACTGGAAATATTTTTTATCGTGCTTTTTGCGAAAGCCGAAACAGGAGAGGAGATTGCCTTTCGTTTTTTCTTACTATTTGTTCCGGTTATTGCTTTTGCTTGGGTAGTTAAAAAACAAAGTGTGTTAGATCGCAACGTCTCCTATTTAAATCGTCTGATTTGGGTCTATCAGAATGAATTGAATATGCTTGGAAATAAAGCGAATGGTTATGCCGATGGGAGCTTGTTTGAAGATGATAATCATCCGTATTTGAGTGATTTAGATATCCTTGGCAAATCATCTCTATATGCACTCATTAACCGATGTAGTACGGTTTTTGGTGAAAAAATATTGGCGAATCACCTAAGCTTTTTGTCTTCCAAAATGGATATTTTATCCCGCCAGGAAGCAGTGCAGGAAATTCATCTAGACATTGAAAGGACTTTTGATTTTCGGGCGATTTTGAGAGAACATGAAAGCACACAGATAGATCGTATAAAACAAAAATTGAACACCAATTTAAAGCACGATTTAGTGTTTACACACAAGTCTTTTTTGCGGTTTTATGTGAAAATAGTGCCCTTTATCATGATAGGGCTAGCCTTGGGAGCTACTTTGTTGAATCCTGTGTTATGGCGCTTTTTTGTGCTAATGGGTATTTTTAATGGAGCCTTAACGTTTTATTTTAGCAAGCAAATAAATAAACTGTATCACGGTTTTACAGGTGGAGCAAATGCTTTAAAAAGCTACGGCGAAGCCATTACCTGGACCGAGAATAAAGAATGGAAAAGCAGGTATATTCAATCATTGTTTGGGAATGGAGAAAAAGTAAGTGCGCAAATCAATCAGCTTTCGGCTATTATTGCTGCTTTTGATGCGCGATTGAATATCGTGGTTAGTTCAATTTTGAATCTGTTTTTACTTTGGGATGTAAGGTGTTGCATACAATTGGATGAGTGGCATAAAAAATCAAGCGCTAACGTTGAAAATGGTTTGGATAGAATTGGCTATTTTGAAGAATTGATTTCATTAGCTACACTATCTTACAACCATCCTAATTGGGTTTTTCCTACCATTAAAGATGATTTCTGCTTACAAGCTACGACATTGGGTCATCCCCTTATCGCTACGGAAAAAAGAATAAGCAACAATTTTTGTTTAACCGAACAGCCTACGGTAGACATTGTAACGGGGTCAAACATGGCTGGAAAAAGCACCTTTCTCCGTACTGTAGGGATAAATTTGGTACTGGCCTATTTGGGGGCGCCAGTTTGTGCAGATGAAATGACCGCCTCCTTGTTCTCGCTAAATACCTACATGCGGATAAGAGATTCCCTGAACGAAAGTACATCGACGTTTAAAGCAGAATTGAACCGTTTGAAAATGATTTTGAACAACGTGGCTCAACAGCCGGATGCATTTGTCCTCATTGATGAAATGCTGAGAGGAACGAATAGTAAAGATAAATACTTGGGCTCGAAGGTTTTTATCGAGAAATTAATTTTGGAGAAAACGCCTGCGCTGTTTGCCACCCATGATTTGCAATTGGCAGATTTGAGTGAAGATTATCCACATGCTGTACGTAATTATCATTTTGATATTCAAATTGAAGCGGGAGAGATGGCTTTCGATTATAAATTAAAGCATGGTCCGTGCAGTACCTTTAATGCATCCATTCTACTCAAAGAAATAGGTTTGTCTTTAGACTAAAGGATTTGGATGTATTGCGCTTCGCGTGCGCGAGAAAAGGTTAACGTTAACTTCATATTAAATTAGCAATTTGCAGTCAACAAAGGAAAAAATGATACAATCGACCGATTTTGGCGCAGATTTTATATGGGGTATCGCTGCTGCGGCAGCACAAATTGAAGGTGCCGCCAACTCCTACGGGAAAGGTCCTTCTATTTGGGATACTTTTAGTGCTAAAAGCGGGAAAATAAAAAAAGGACATAAGTTGGCAGATGCCTGCGATTTTTATCATCGCTATGAGGATGATATTGCTTTGGTAAAAATGCTTGGCTTTAAAGTTTTTCGTTTTTCTATTGCTTGGTCGCGCGTCATTCCTTTGGGAAAGGGAGAGGTTAATCCGGAAGGAATCCTTTTTTATCATAACCTCATTGATGCCTGTTTACGCGAAGGCATTACGCCCTATGTAACACTTTATCATTGGGATTTACCACAAGCACTGGAAAATGAAGGTGGATGGACCAGTTTTAGCATTAATGCGGCTTTTAACGAGTTTGTAACCCTTTGTGCAAAAGAGTATGGCGATAAGGTTAAACATTGGATTGTTTTAAACGAGCCTTTTGGGTACACTTCTTTAGGGTATATGCTGGGTGTTCATGCTCCTGGTAGATCGGGTTTGAGCAATTTTTTTCCAGCAGTGTTGCATACTGCTTTGGCGCAAGCTGATGGAGGAAATATCTTGCGTACCTGGGTTCCTAATGCCGTTATTGGGACTACCTATTCGTGCTCGGAAATTGTACCTTACACCCAGAGTGATGCCGATATTTTAGCCGCAAAACGAATTGATACATTGATGAACCGTTTGTTTGTGGAGCCGGCTTTAGGCATGGGTTTCCCTACTGCGAATTGGGATGTTTTGGAAAAATTTGAAATGGAGTATGGAACTTGGCGATTAAATAAGCGCATGACATTTGATTTCGATTTTATTGGCCTTCAAAATTATTTTCCTTTAACGGTTAAATACAATGCTTTTATTCCGGTAATTCAGGCTTGGGAAGTCAAAGCAAAAAATCGTAAGAAAGCACATACGGCAATGGGCTGGGAGATTAATGCGGATAGCTTTTATAACATTGTGAAGCAATTTGCTTCTTATCCGAATGTGAAAAGTATCATGATTACCGAGAATGGAGCTGCCTACCACGATAAAGTAGAGGAGGGAAGAGTACTAGATTCGGAACGGATACAGTATTTTAAATTGTACTTAGAAGCTTTGCTGAAAGCGAAAAATGAAGGCATCCCTGTTACAGGTTACATGGCTTGGACCTTGATGGATAATTTTGAATGGGCCGAAGGATTTAATGCCCGTTTTGGATTGATTTATACGGATTTTAAAAGCCAAGAACGTTTTATTAAAGATTCCGGATTTTGGTGGCAGAATTTTTTAAAGGTTTAATGACCATGTTGAATTTATAGGGTATGGCCATTTTCATCATGGTTGATGTTACACCCAAATTATTTGTTGTCATCGTTGAGCGTAGCGAAGGATCTCAAATATAAAATACTGGTTACAGATGATTGATTTTAAGATTGGAAGAAAAATGATTCTCGGTTGTAGGTCTAAAAATTTCGTATTAGAGATGTTTCGTTTCTTGGCATAAAAAAAAGCCGAGTTGAATTTCTTCAGCTCGGCTTTTCTATAAGATTATGTATGTTAATCCCAAAGTTTCTCAGGATACGTTCCATCTTTTACTAAGGCGTCAATACATGCTTGTACAAAAGGTTTATCTTCTTTATACGTAACACCAAACCATTGGTTAGAGGTTGGTACTACTTGAAATTTAGCCGTGCCAGTTTTAACGAGGTTTTCACCAATTAATGGAATGAAGAATTCAGCCTTTGGTTTATCTTTATTTTCAAGTGCAAAAACTCTAAATAAATCCTCTGTAATTTTGAAAACTGCAGGAGTGAATCCCCAGAAATTCATAGAAACAGGTGTTTCAAAAGTTAATGGAAATTCTTCGCCATCTTCTTCAAACACAATGTTTTCACCTTTTTTATATACTTTGGTACGTTCTACAATTTCAGTTAAGTTACCAGCGTCGTCTACTTTACATACTCCGCGCGAAACGGCCCCAAAATCAGAGAGTGTTTTACCTATTTGATAGCCAATAATCGAATAATTGCTATCAGTAGCTTCGGTAGTTAAGAAATCGACCATTTTTTTGAAGGCATCGTATCCGTAATAATCGTCTGCATTAATCACGCAAAAAGGTTCTTTAATAACATTTCTGCCTGAAAGAATTGCATGCGCAGTACCCCAAGGTTTTTCACGATAAATTTCTTCATCGATACCAAATTGCTTTAAATCGAAGTTTTGAAAAACGTAATCTGTTTCAATTTTTCCGTTTAGCTTAGGTTCAAAAATAGCTTTAAAGTTATCAACGAATTCTTCTTTAATGATGAATACAACTTTGCCAAAGCCAGCTTTAATTGCGTCGTATATAGAATAATCAATAATGGTTTCTCCGTTAGGGCCAAAACCGTCAATTTGTTTCATGCTTCCATAGCGGCTAGCCATGCCTGCTGCCAATATTAGTAGAGTTGGTTTCATTGTACGAAAATAGTGATTCAAAAGTTCAATAAATAATAATTATGTCTGTAAAGTCTGACTTTTTTGAGTAATATCAATCAATAATAAGCAAAATACTTATTTATAAGTATTTAAACGGGTAAATTGTTTTGTGAAAAAAATTAAAATCCAAAAAGTCCGCCACCACCACGTGTTTTTTTGCCTTTCAGCATGCCGAAAATCCCTCTAACAATTTCTTTTCCAATTTGACGGGTAATGGTTGCGCCCATAACCTCCTCAATTAAACTTTTTTCCCCAGGTTTTCTTCTGTTTTCAGCTTCTTCTTGCTTTTTTTCTTCCGCTTGTTGCTTGGCTTCTTCGAGTACAGCATTTTGCTCGTTAATACGTTGGGTTAAAATATCGTAAGCACTTTCCGGATCTACGGGTACTTTATATTTAGCATACATCGGACTTCCTTCCACCAATTTAGTATAATCAGCTGCGGTTAATGGGCCCATTACGGCTCTTGGTGGGCTTAGCAGAGTTGCAGCCACTTCAGTTGGGATACCTTTTTCATTCAGCACTGTAATTAATGCTTGGCCAGTTCCTAAAGAAGTTAACAGGGTATTGATTTCGTAAAAATCCGACTTTGGATAGGTGTTTACTGTTTTTTTAAGGGCATCCACATCATTTGGTGTGAAGGCTCGAAGTGCGTGCTGTACGCGATTACCGAGTTGGCCTAATACCGATTCTGGTACGTCGGTTGGCGATTGTGTGCAGAAGAAAACACCTACACCTTTTGATCGGATTAACCGAATAATGGTTTCAATTTGTTCTAAGAATGCTTTCGATGAGTTTTTGAACAGTAAATGCGCTTCATCAAAAAAGAAAATCAATTTAGGTTTATCCAAGTCGCCCACCTCGGGAAGGGTATTGAATAATTCTGCTAATAAGCTCAACAAAAATGTTGAGTACAATACGGGTTGATTTTGAACGTCTGAAATATTCAATAAACTGATAACCCCTTTTCCATCAATGCGCTCAAATAAATCCTCAATGTCGAAAGATTTTTCGCCAAACATTCCTCCTAAGCCTTGTTGTTCAATGGCTACAATTTTACGTAAAATGGTTCCGGCTGTTGCAGCCGAAATACTTCCATAGCTGCTTTTAATTTCAGCGGCTCCAGCACCTTCTGATAAATACGAAACTAATTTTTTGAGGTCGTTTAAATCAATGATAGGCATTTTGTTATCATCAGCATACTTGAAGATAACAGCTAAGACACCTGTTTGCGTTTCGTTTAAATCTAAGATTTTAGCCAAAAGCACTGGTCCAAATTCTAATACCGTGGCACGCATTTGAGAGCCTAAGGTTCCTGAAAGCGAGTATATTTCAGTGGGAAAACTTGAAGGATTAAAAGGTTTATTGAGCTGTGTTGCTCGTTCTTCAATTTTCGGATTGCTTGAACCAGGTTGATTGATTCCGGATAAATCGCCCTTCACATCGAGCATAAAAACGGGAACTCCCGCATCGGATAATTGTTCGGCAACCAATTGAAGTGTACGGGTTTTGCCTGTTCCTGTGGCCCCCGCAATTAAGCCGTGACGGTTCATCATTTTTAATGATAAATTGATTTCCGCATCTGCGTACACTTGCCCCTCCAAAATGCCGGCTCCTAAATAAATAAAAGAACCGCTTGGGGTGTAAGCTGATTTTATTTTTTCGATGAATTTGGTAGATGTATCACTCATTAAAGTTTTTTTTAGGTTTTCGAATTTAAGAAACTATTCTTTAACTGGGATAAAATTAATGTAACCTTTAAGCAAACAACCGTTTAAAATTGGACAAGTTCTAGCTAAATGGGTATGGTTTACTGTTTTGTTTTGTGGGTTTTCGCCAGTTTTTCAAAAAGTTCTCGTTGTTCTGAACTTAAGTTGGTTGGTATTTTTATTTGCCATTTCACATATAAATTTCCAAAATGGCCGTCTTTTTTATAGACAGGAAAGCCTTTACCTTTCAGACGTAAGCTGGTTTCAGGTTGGGTTCCGGCAGGTACTTGAAGTTTTACCTTCCCGTTCAGGGTTTCAATTACTTTTTCGCCACCTAAAACCGCTGTATACAAATCGATGGGTTCATTTAGGTAAATATCGTTGCCTTTGCGCTTAAATTTAGGGTGTTCGGCAATGCTAAAAGTTAAGTATAAATCTCCTGGAGGGCCGTTATGAGGACCTGGGGCTCCATATCCTGGAAGTTTAATTTTTTGTCCGTTTTCTACTCCCGCAGGAATGGTAATACGCACTTGTTTACCGTTTATGGTAAGGGTTTGTTTATGCGTGGTAGAGGCGTCTAATAGGCTTAAATGGATGTCAGAGGTGTAATCTTGCCCTTTAAAGGGGGAGTCAAAACCACTGGAACTGCCTGCTCCACCGAACATGGAAGCAAAGAAATCAGAAAAATCGCCTCCGGAAAATCCACCTGAAAAAGGATTTCCTGCAGACCTTCTCCCTCCTGATCGAGATTGTTGTTGGCGTTGTTGAGCATCAAATTGATCGGCATGTTGCCAATCTTTACCATAGCGGTCGTATTTTTTGCGTTTTTCAGGATCGCTTAATACTTCATTCGCCTCGTTAATTTGTTGGAATTTCTTATTGGCTTCGGCATTATTTTGGTTTACATCGGGGTGGTATTTTCGCGCCAGTTTTCGGTAGGCTTTTTTTATTTCATCGGCTGATGCATCTTTTTTTATATCCAGTATCTTGTAATAGTCAATGTATTCCATGGTTTGAATAGGGAAGTGTTTTATTGTTTAAATATACCATTATTAATTTATTGGCTTATACAAAAATGACCTTTCAACAGTTCGAGGGCAAAAGATTTGTAGCGAGAGTATGGGTTTTATATAGAAGGCGTGTTAAAATTGGAGGTCATAGCAGGAGCGGTAAGTTAATAAGTCCTCCTTAGTCATGATTATTTTCTCTAGTAAAGTGGGTAGTTCATTCTAGCCATGCTTATAACTTTTTCTCATAGTAAATAATATTAGCATCAAAAATCCCTTGGTAAGGCATTCCTACAGCTTCAAATCCTTTTCGGACTAAAAAATGTTGACTGCTAGGAGTGGCGGTAGTGGCAAATACCGGCCCTTTGTGCGCGCGAATGGTATCTAGCAGCATTTCTTTAAGTGTGCTGCTTATTCCTTTTCTTCGGTGAGCAGGTTCGGTGTACGAATATCCTATTTCAAGGTAGTAGTCTTCTTTTGATTGAACAATTTTTGCTTTTTGATGAACAAGATTAATATATTCAGAAGAAGGACGTTTTATGGCCGAAATGGCAATCAACGTATCTCCCAAATAGCAGAACGCAAGCAATTGGCAACTGTATATTTTCTGGTGTAATTCAGCGCGTGATACTTTACCTCCTTTGGTTACCAATAGATAAAAGCAAAAAAGCTCTAGCAACGAGCAATCTGCCGGTTGTTTAAGTGTGTATTGGTACACGCGAGGCGGATGGATGCCAATTTCTCTGCGCATAGGCAGATCGACTAAATGATAAAGATTAGTTTTCATGAAAGGACAAGGGGTGCTTTTGATGTCTTAGTTGCAGGGGTCGCTTATTTAGCTGAATAAAACGATGAATGATGGATAATACAGTTCTATTTATATTTTAAAGACTTAACGTTAAACTTACGGTTTTGTGTGTGTTAATAGGGTTAAGAAATTATTGTATTATTGTTACGTTTTGGTCTTTTGAACAGGCCTACGTTTGCTATGAATGATGGATTTTTGTGTGGTTATTAAGCGCAAATTATCCAACGCAAATGCGGCTACGTGCAAGTTTCATATAAATGAAAAATGTTTCCTGTTAATATTTTAAATTTTAGATTATCTTAGTGCTCCCTCTAGGAAAGTTAATTGTATAGAATCAATGAGAAAATTATGGTAAGAATAGTAAAACGATTTAATAGTGTGCTTTGTTTATTGTTTATGCTGCTACTGCAAAGCAATTTTTCTTTTGCACAGGTTCATGAAATGGATAACAATTATGTAGAACCAACGGATCCACAGGTAAAAGAAAATTTAAAGCAATGGCAGGATTTAAAATTCGGACTTTTTATGCACTGGGGCACTTATAGCCAATGGGGGGTGGTTGAAAGTTGGAGCATTTGTCCTGAAGACGAAAACTGGATTAGACGTAAACCGGGGTATGAAAACGATTACTTTGGTTACAAAAAAGCATATGAAAACCTGCAAACAACTTTTAATCCGGTAAATTTTAATCCAGAGAAATGGGCAAAGGCGGCTAAAGATGCTGGTATGCGCTACATGGTATTTACAACGAAACATCATGATGGTTTCTCGATGTTCGATACCAAACAAACAGACTATAAGATTACGGATTCGAAAACACCTTTTTCGAGCAACCCACGTAGTAATCTAACGAAAGAGATTTTTAACGTTTTTAGAAAAGATAACTTTAAAATTGGCGCCTATTTTTCAAAACCTGACTGGCATAATGAAAATTATTGGTGGCCAGAATTTCCACCGAAAGACCGAAATCCAAACTACAATCCGGCTAAACACCCCGAACGGTGGGAGCGATTTAAGGATTTTACCTACAAGCAAATTGAAGAGTTAATGTCTGACTATGGAAAAGTGGATATTTTATGGCTCGATGGGGGACAAGTACGTCCGGTAAAAAACAATAAAGGTATCAACGAAAAACAAAGCGGTTTATTTAATCAGGATATTGATATGCCAAAAATAGCTGCTATGGCGCGTGAACATCAACCGGGTTTAATTGTGGTAGACAGAACCGTTTCTGGGCCGTATGAGAATTATAAAACGCCAGAACAACAATTGCCAGATGCACCACTTCCTTATCCTTGGGAAACATGTATGACCATGGGAAAATCATGGAGTTACGTACCAAATGACACCTACAAGAGCTCGCTTTCTTTGATTCAAACCTTGGTTAAAATTGTATCTCGAGGTGGAAACTTTTTATTAAACATTGGTCCTGGTCCAACAGGAGACTGGGATCCGGTAGCCTACGAACGTTTAAAAGATATCGGTGCTTGGATGAAAATTAATGGACAGGGTATATACGGATCGCAAGCTATAGCGCCTTATTCGAAAGAGAATCAATACTACACACAATCGGTAGCAGAAAACAAGCGCTATGTTTTCTATTTATCTGAAAAAGAATCGGTTCATCTTCCCGCAGAAATTACGATGGAGTTGAATGGTATCAAAAAAGTTAAAAAAGTAAGCCTTTTGGGTGTTAATAAATCGCTCAGCTGGAAACTTGTTAGTAATAACCTTGTTATCAGCATTCCAAAGGAATTGCAATCGGAAGGCATATTGAAATATGCCGCTACCTTTAAGGTGGAATATTAAACACCGATCATGCGATTAAGTAAGGGCTAGTTTTCAATAGAAAATTAGCCTTTTTTTAATCACAAGTGCGCATCAGAAGCATTAAAAATTAAAGGATTTTGCAGGGGCTAGAGGTGTTATACAGCATGATGGATGGCTTGGCTAAAATAAGCACTTGCAGGCAACGAAATATGTATGCTTTTGGTTGTCATATAAATCAATATCAGTGCTTAAACGTTTAGTTTTCAGGAGCTGATTTTGGTTGCGAATAATGTTATGTCAAATTTTGGTAGAGGGCTAGTTTTTTTTATTTTAGTGATTCTAGCCAAATTTAAATAAAAATCAAATCCCTAAAAACCCATGAAATTTAAAACATTTTTACCCCTTTTTACGATGGTGATACTTGCGTCGTGTAAACAGAATCCGTTCTACAAAAATGAACTTTCCATCCAACTAAAAGGTACCTGGCAGCTGGTATCGGCTACTAGTATTGAGAATGGAAAAAGCACAGTGACCGATTATACCAAAGGCCAAAAAATGATTAAAATAATTAATGACACCCATTTTGCCTTTCTATCGCACAAAGTGGATGTTGTGAAAGACAGTAGTAATTTGTTTAATGCGGGGGGAGGTTCGTATACCTTAAAAGGCGATGAATATACGGAGCATCTAGATTTTTTTAAAGATCGAAATTGGGAAGGTCAGACCTTTGTGTTCAAAATCAATATCCAAAAGGATACCTTATTGCAAACAGGTGTTGAAAAAGTAAAAGCTGCAGGCGTTGATCATACCATTATTGAGAAGTATGTTCGTGTTAAAAGTCAATAAGTTTTAGCCATTCTTGGAAAGGAGTTTAGGTTTAAGAGCTACTCCTTTTTTTTGCAACACTCCACAACAATTGGTGGAGTGCCGTATTATCTGCGAAATCACACTCAATAACCTTTTAAACCAAAAAAGCCCATCTTTCGATGAGCTTTTGTCTAGTAGCGGGGAGCAGGATCGAACTGCCGACCTCAGGGTTATGAATCCTGCGCTCTAACCATCTCATCCCTTTAATGCGTTACATGCAGGTTAAAAATTAGATTTTTTATGGTTTAAAATGATATATCTGCCTTGCAGGTTATCAACTGTGGTTTTGGGTTTAGTAGGTAGTATAAATAATTTTATGGGTTATTTCTCATACATTTCTCATTGGATATTCATTAATCTTTATAGTATTTGACAAAGCAAATTATTATTAGGATCGTCAATACTGTATATATCCATGTTTCTTGGCCTTTAATTAGCTGATACATACCTATTGCTCCTACTGCCATTAAACCAATATACTTCCATATTTTTTTATCTGATTTATCTTCATTCATGTTGTTTAGGATAAGTAGGTTAACTCTAGTTTGAAACAATTATATTATAGCTTGTTTTATCCGCTTCTTTTGATAAAAAGAACAGTATTCTTAAATCTTTATAAGTGTATTCTGTACTTATGCTACCAGTATTAATTGATGACTTAACTAGCTTAGGCTTTTTTAGCATTAAATCACCTTTGACTTTATCAAACAGAACTTTGCTATTTACGATGAGAAATGAACTTGACCTCTTATTTTCGCTATCTTCAATTAAAGAAACTTGACAGCCTAATTTTGAGTTTATCCAACTAGCTATTTGGCTTGTTTCTTCTTGAATATCTGAGGAAGATTTAAAAGTCCATCCTTTTTTAACAAGATAATCGTTGGCAGAAATTAAATCAAGCGTTCGTAGATGTATCAGATTTTCAATAGATAAAGTAGATTGTCCTTTTGCTGAAAATCCTGTTATTAGTAAAATAATAATTATGATTTTTTTCATTTAAGAATTAATTTTGAAATTACTTTATTTAATGTTCAGTTAGAAATATTAATTTGTAATCCTTTTAAGATTTAAATAGGTATTATATGCCTTATATTTTTCATTATAAATCCACATACTAATATTTTCGGTATCCATATTTTCTACAATTGCTAATAATGCCTTATTAATCTTTTCCCCCATCATTACTAAATATACGTCGTAAGTTCTAGTTATTGTCCTTTCCTTAGTATCTGTTAGTACTTCTCGTGTTTTAGCAATAGAATACTTAATTATATATTCATCAGCAGGTGTATTAATAGTTACTTCACCGCCATTTAAATTGTTAATATCTATAATAATAAGCTGTTTTGCTGAATATAGTTTATTGACTGCATTGTCTGATGTGGAATATCCTTGTGAGGCACATCTGTACGTGCCATTTTGCGAATAAGATATCGTGCAAATAAAATTAATTATTAAAAATAGTAATGTACTTATATAAAAAGATAATTTAATACGCATAATTATATTAATAAATGTTTAACGTCAGTTTTATAAATTTTACCTTCCTTATTTATATACATATTTATGTATACAGCCATTGTGCCAGCACTTAGATTAACAGATTTAGAGTAATAATAAATCTCACCTCCTAAACCATCATCTGTTTTTGACTTTGGTGCTCCCCAAGATTGAAGTAAGATGCTTTTATGTTGACCTTCAAAGCTTTTTGCACTTTTAGCAATATCATTTTTCGTTTCCTCAATCAATTCAATACTTGAATTACCCTGAGATTGGTAGATGGATGAACAGCTGTAAAATAGCATAATGGTTAGTGCTAATAAAATTGAACGTGTTTTCATAATTATTTTTTTTATTGAGTGATTATTTTAATTTTTTATTAGAAGTAATTAAGTCAAATTTATTAAAATATGAAATATATTTCATAACAATTAGCATGATATTATTATTCCTTTGGTATGTGATAAATACTAAGGATGAAGCCTTAATTAAAGCCTTTGGTAGCAGGGTTAGATTACTTAGAAAGCAAAGAAAACTTTCTATGGAAAAGCTTGCAGAATTATCTGGTATCGATTATAGGCAGCTTTCATATGTTGAATTAGGTGAGACTAATCCAACAATTTCTACTGCTTCTGCAATTGCTAAAGGATTAAACCTACCAATTAAAGATTTATTTGATTTCTGATTATAAATAAATTTCATTTCATCTTATAATGTTTTTTAATAGAAAATAGTTAATTATTGGTGTTGATATTCTAAATATCAGAGAAGAAATGTATTACTGGAACATCAAGATATTTAGAAATGAGATAGATTTGGTAAAGGCTTGTATTTATTACACCTCTTTCAATCCTGCATATTTGTGAATAATCAAGTCCAGTGTCTAACGCCAACCGTTCCATAGAAATGTTTTTTTCTTTCCTACAGGTTCTGATGTTTAGGCCTACTTTCTTGACCAATTCTTGCTTGTTTACAGGCATTGATTCAAAAGTATACTTAAGGTTTTTTTTATATTAGAGCAGATTTGCCCTATTTGCACACGTTTATAAATGGATATTAGGATAGGTATATTAAATTGAAATTTTTGGGATTAGTAGAGGTGATGTAGATTAATAGCTATAATAGTTTTTAATGTGAAGAGAATTGTTTTTTAAGAAAATTATCTCTTTTAAAAGGTGAATTGATAGCCTTTCAAATTCAAACACTAAATCATTTTCTTTTGTATTAGAGGCCACCCCGCTAACCGCTTTCATAATTGGGTCGGGGGTTTGCATATTGGGTAGGGAATGCGAATATCTCCAGATTATTTTTTTTTGCTAAAAAAATTAGGATTTTAAAATTATTTTATGTAATTTTGCAAATTATAATAGGAGATAATTCTATTTGATATGTCTTATAGGATAACAATTCCAGTTATCCTTTCATTCAGCCATTTTTTAATTCACAATAGTAAAAGGGAGTTGCATCACCCTTTTATTTTTGCTGAAAAAGTTACATTTTTTCTTAATGTTTACATTATCTGTATATACAAGTAAATTTTAAATAAAAAAGTAATAATGCTGTTGTATAGATATACAATTTTATTTCTTCTATTAAGGTTGTGGACTTAAAAAAAACAGATTAAGGAATGGAAGTAAAAGAGTTAAAAGAAAAAGAAGGAATAGGTCTTTCAGAAAATAAAATTTCAAATACACTATTATGTAAGATTGGGATAAATGATTATATAGATAAAGCATTTGAGAGAATACCCTCAAATACAAATATTAATAAAGGTCGCTGTGGAAATGGTGGTACAACATTAGAAATAACAGACAATAGAGATTCGCTCATAGTAGTTCCAAATATTTCTATTATACATGCAAAGAAGAAAATATTTAATCATCTATTTGAGGTTTATGGCATTACAACGGTTGAAGAAATTGCAGAATACCTTTTAGAATGTCTTGTTAATGGAATTTGTATAAAAATAATGAGTACTCCTGATAGTTGTTGGAAGATTCTTGAGGCTAGTAGTAGAATAGATTATAATATTTTCAAACATTGTTTCTTCCTTTTTGATGAGGCACATTGTGTTGCTACTGAAGGACTTTATAGAGATATTTCAGGTGTTTTTGATATTTTTTTTAGATTTAAAAACAAGGCATTAATATCTGCCACTCCTTATTTATATTCAGACCCAAAGATAGAGGCATTAACGAGAGTGAAAATTGAGTTTGATGAGCAGTTTAAAGAAAAAGTAAATATAATATTTTCTAATTCCATTCTCTTTACATTAAAAAAGCTAATAGATAAAAATCCCAATAAAAATCTACATGTTTTTTATAATACAGTTAATGGCGCAGTAGAATTAATTGATTATGCTGGATTAACTGATGTTTCTGTTTTTTGTTCCAAAAGTGAGGAGAATATGAAAAAACTGGGAGAGTATGTTGGTTTATTTAAAGAGATTGGCAAGGAAGATGTAGAATACTCAAAGCTAAATATTTATACCTCTAAATATAATGAGGGCTGGGATTTGTATGATGACAATGCAATCATAATAATGCTATCCGACATAAATAGACCTCATACCTGTTTTGGAATTTCCAAAGGTGTACAAATTATAGGGAGAGTAAGAGGTCTTAAAGAAAAAAATATATATCACATCACCAACACTAGAGAAAAAATGATTAGCCCATTAGAAGTAGAAGAAATAAAAAATAAGGTAATTTTTGAGGCAGAGGACGCTATTAATACTTATAACGCATTTAATAACCATCCAATGATTCAAAATACTAGAGATTTACTTATGCCTAAATTGTCAAGTGAGATTAATAGGTACGCAGATATTCAGAACATAGATTGTGCTGCACATATCAATTATTCTAAAATAGATGCAATTATAAATTCACATATTGCTTATGAGCAGTATTTAAATATTGATGCTTTAAAAAAGGCTTGGTGTGAAACTGGGTTTAGCTATCAGGCATTATCTGATTTAGAAGATTTAACTACAGCAGAAAGAAAGAAATTAGCTAGTGTTAGGGTCGGCTCAAATAAAAAGAATAAGATAATTATTGATAAAATCCATGAACTCGCAGAACCAAATAATTCAGTTAAGGGTATCTCGTTCAATAGCTCATTGATGGAAATTAAAAATGACTATCCTATGCACTTTAATTATTATGAGATATTAGGATATGAAAAAATAGTTGCTTTGAAATATAATAGCAAGGCTATTGAAAAGGAGTATATTATTAAAACTGCATCTAAGATTGAACTGTCGTTAGCTCTTGCAAAATTAGTTCAAGCACACTTTAAAGAATATCATTTCTATTCGAGTTCTATTATAAAGAAAGAGTTACAAATGATTTACAGTTCTTTAGATTGTGGTGTCCATGTTACGGCTAAGAAAATTGAGAAATTCTTCTTTGCGAAAGAGATTAATAAAAACGTTGATGGGTATACAGTTAGAGGGTATGAATTAGGGATGAAATTAATTAAGTTTTAAAAAAATAAGGCTCCCTTACTAAAGGAGCCTTACTTGTTATAATCCAGGCATGACATTCTTCAAATCATCATTTGTAGCCTCTCCAAGACCTCTTAAATAATTGAGTGTTACAATCATGTTAGAATGCCCTAAAAGTTGCTGCAAGATGTTCAAATCCTTCGTTTTTCTATAAATTTGCACAACAGCAGTATGTCTAAATGAGTATAGCGTTTGGTTTGCTGTGATAATATTGGATTTAATCATTTGCATTTTAGCCCTAGACCATTGAGTTTTAAAATAATCATCATTAAATGGTTCTTTAGATTTAGTAAAGATATTTACGTCTAAATCCTCTACACTTATTAATTGTTTACTTAAGACTTGTTGTAAGTAAGGAGGGATGAATACGGTTCTAACTCTACCACTTTTATTTTCTGAACCTGATAATTGAATTTGAGTTAAATCATCATTTAGATGTTTTCGCTTTAAAAATCTAACCTCTTGATGGGGTCTCAATAAACAACCATAGGTTATTAATGCGCATAAATAGAGATTATAATACTTATCTTCTAAAAAAGCTAATACCTCTTTTAATTGGTCATCCTTATAGATATCATGTAGTCTTGCTTTAATTTTTTGTTTAGAAGTTTTTAAGACTGGATTTTTCCCTATTAATTCCTTTCTAACAAGTTCTGAAAAGAATACTGATAAAGAACGTCTTTTGTTCATGTAGTGTCTCCCAGAGCTTTTAAATTGATTCAGAAAGGATTCAATTACACCACTAGGTAATTCATTGATATTCATTTCTAAAAATTCTTTAGGAAGTGATTGAAGGAATTGGTCACAAACAGTTTTTAAATCTCTTTTATAAAACTTACTGTAAGGTGATTTCAGCTTTTCTTCTAGCACTTTATTAAAGGCTGCTTTGGTTGATAGTATCTCGTTTAAGAAAGGTGATGCTGTTGGACTCCAATTATTACTTAAGGCTTTTGTATATTCCTGCTGTAGCTTATGAAGTAATTTGGCTCTTTCTTTAATCGTTTTGGCATGATTAGGGAATATGGGTAAATTCAGTTTATTACCATTATAAAATTTATAATGTTTTTTGTTATAGTAGAAATACACGTATGAACGTGAGGCTAAGTTGTCATTAGCTGAAATTTGTGGGGTTGTATACACGATGTTGTCGATTGTGCATATAAAGCATTTAATCTTTCTTTCTAAAAATCCCACGAGAGAATGAAATAAAATTTCTCATTTGCAGAGCAGGGGTTATTTTCAGAGTAAAGAAAAGATTTTAGATGGTAGGATGGAATGCAGCGGAAGTGCCTTTAAAGTATAAAAGCCCATCTTTCGATGAGCTTTTGTCTAGTAGCGGGGAGCAGGATCGAACTGCCGACCTCAGGGTTATGAATCCTGCGCTCTAACCATCTGAGCTACCCCGCCGAGTATAAAATTGTATATTTCTATACGTATTTATGGATGGTCCGTTTTTGGAGTTGCAAATATAGGATTTAAATTTATTCTGAGAAAAAATAATTTAAAATATATTTTAACTCATTGTAAATCTGTTTGCTGGGCTTTGTTCGCAACACTAGGCTTTTATATTGAAGCGAATTTACACCCTAAAAAGCAAGTTTATGGCTACTGAGGCAACATTCCTTTTACAGAATAAAATATAAATGGTCTTAAAAGAAAAAGAATAATTTGTGTTTTGCTAAAAATGGTTAACTTACCGAAAATGAAATGCTTAAAATAAAGGATAAATATTTTTTTGTGGCTTTTAGCGTTTGCAAAAACAGATTTAAATTCCTTTCTTTAGAAAAATAACTAAAAAACATAATCCAGAAATTTGGTCTGGAGATGAATGAACATGGCAGATAAGAAAAAATTTACGTTAGAGTACGAGGTTAAATCGTCGCCAAGAATATTATATAGTTTTATCAGCGAGCCAAACGGATTATCACAATGGTTTGCAGATGACGTACACTATCGCGATCAAGTATATACATTTACCTGGGATGACGAACAGCAAAAAGCAAAGCTAGTCGCTCAAAAAGAGAATAAATCAATTAAGTTCAAATGGATTGATGACGAGCCGCAATGTTATTTCGAAATGGAAATTGTTCAAGACGAATTAACCAACGATGTAGCGCTAGCCATTACCGATTTTACAACCGACGAACTTCTAGCTGAAAAGAAATTAATCTGGGATAATCAAATTGATTACCTGATAGGTGTTTTGGGTGCATAATATTTGCATCCAATGTTTACCTTTGTACGGTGAAAAAAATACATCTTCTTTTAATAAAGGCATTTGTTAAACCTTTCGTTGCCACTTTTTTTGTGGTAATGTTCATTCTGTTAATGTTTTTCCTGTTTAAATGGATCGACGATTTAATAGGAAAGGGCTTTGAATGGTATACCATATTAGAATTGATGTGGTATGCCTCAGCAGCAAACGTTTCCATGGCATTACCGCTCTCTGTATTGCTATCTTCTATCATGACTTTCGGGAGTTTGGGCGAGAATTATGAACTTGTAGCCATTAAGTCGGCAGGGATATCCCTTCAAAGAGCCATGCAGCCTTTGTTTGTTGTAATTTTACTGCTGACCATTTCTTCCTTCCTTTTTTCAAATTACATGTTACCAAAAGCCAATTTAAAATTTGGCTCTTTGCTGTACGATATCCGCAACAAAAAATTATCTTTTTTAATTAAGCCTGGCGTTTTCAATAATAGTATTCCCAATTATGCTATCCGTGTAGATTCTAAAGATGAAGATGGTACCCTGCATAATATCATGATTTATGATCATAAAGGAATGAGCGATTTGAAAGCCAATAATTCATCTTCCTCAGCAGTGCCGCGAATCATCAAGGCAAGAATAGGGGTGATGAATAAAACAAAGGACGATAAATTTTTAGTAATCGAACTTAAAGATGGCGTTCAATACGAAGAGCAGTCGAGTGGAACCGGAGCCTACAACCCCCGTCAGTTATTTTTCAGAAGAAGTTTTAAAGAAACCAAACAACGTTTTGATTTATCGTCCTTCCAAATGAACCGTACCGATCCAAACGCCTTTGGAAATAGTACGCCCATGCTAAACTTAAAGGGGATAACCAAAAAGCACGATTCCTTGGGCCGGGTGCTCGATACCATCAACCTTCGTACAAAAGCCAGCCTGGCTATTAATTTTAAGCAAAGCAATAGCGCCCTTGGTTATACAAAAGTTAAAGCCAAACCAATCGTTATTTCCGATAAAATATTGTTGAGTTTACCGAATGGATACCGCAGACAGAGCTTGGAAAATGCCAGCAACGCAGTAGTAAGCCTAAAACAAAGCTTGTTAAGTACAGCGCCCAATCATACCAATGTAACAGGCGAATTTATTTTCACACGGGTAGAATACCAACGAAAATTCACCTTGGCCGCTTCCTGTATTTTATTGTTTTTTATTGGAGCTCCCTTGGGTGCCATTATCCGAAAAGGAGGGATGGGTTTACCCGTTGTAGCGGCCATATCTTTCTTTTTAATATACCACATCATCATCACCGTTTCTGAAAAATCGGCTCGTGAAGGAAACATGAACCCGGTATTAGCTATGTGGTTTGCTACCATTGTGTTAAGCCCTTTAGCGGCATTCTTGACCTATAAAGCAACCGCCGATTCGGCCTTATTCGACATAAATGAGTACAAGCAATTCTTTGTCAAGCTGTTTAGAAGAGATAAGAAACAACAAGGCTAACACCTTTACTTATAAATGATATTTTAAATATCATATTGCTTAATAAGGTTGTACCTTTGTACAAGCAAACAAAAAAGCTACCGCCAAGCAAGTGTAGCTGTTTTTTTAGTTAAATACGTAGTATTTTATATCAATGCAAACAAAATTAAACACTATACAAGAGGCAATCGAAGATATCAAAGCTGGTAAAGTTATTATCGTGGTCGACGATGAAGCACGAGAAAACGAAGGCGATTTCTTAACCGCCGCAGAAAATGCCACTCCCGAAGTAATCAATTTTATGGCAACCTATGGTCGTGGTTTAATTTGTGCCCCGTTAACAGAAGAGCGTTGCAAAGAATTGAACCTCAACTTAATGGTTGGCAAGAACACTGCCGCATACGAAACAAACTTTACTGTATCGGTAGACTTGGTAGGACACGGTTGTACCACGGGTATCTCAGCCAGCGATCGTTCAAAAACCATGTTGGCTTTGGTAAATCCAAAAACAAACCCTGAAGAATTAGGTCGTCCAGGGCATATTTTTCCATTAATTGCAAAAGACGGTGGCGTTATCAGAAGAGCCGGTCATACCGAAGCGGCAGTCGATTTAGCGCGTTTAGCAGGAATGAAACCAGCAGGTATTTTAGTCGAAATCTTAAAAGAAGATGGCGAAATGGCCCGCTTACCCGATTTGTTTAAAATAGCAGAACAACACCAATTAAAAATTATTTCAATCGAAGATTTAATTGCTTACCGATTAAATTTAGATAGCCTAATAAAACAAGAAGTAACCATCGATTTGCCAACTGCATGGGGCAACTTTAAAATGACGGCCTACACGCAATTGGATAACAACGCAACCCATTTAGCCATTAGTAAAGGGGAGTGGAAAGCCGATGAACCTATCTTGACACGTGTGCACAGCTCATGCGTTACAGGCGATATCTTTGGCTCTTGCCGCTGCGATTGTGGTCCGCAATTACACCAGTCTTTGGCCATGATTGAAAAAGAAGGTAAAGGAATTGTCGTGTACATGAATCAAGAAGGTCGTGGCATTGGGCTCATCAATAAATTGCGTTCTTATAACCTGCAAGATGCCGGATTCGATACCGTAGAAGCCAACATTAAATTAGGTTTCAAAGGCGATGAACGCGATTACGGTGTAGGTGCTCAAATATTACGTTCAGAAGGCGTAACCAAAATGCGTTTAATGAGCAACAACCCAACCAAAAGAGCAGGATTAATCGGCTACGGTCTTGAGATTGTCGAAAACATTCCAATCGAAATTGCTAGCAACCAACACAACGAAAAATACCTGAAAACAAAAAGAGATAAAATGGGGCACACCATTATGAAAGGGTAAATTTTCATAAAATAATATTTGAAAAGCAGGGTTCGGAGTCGCTTAGACTACTGTAGCCCTGCTTTTTATTTCAAGTCCTCCCCCGGATTAAAAACCGGGCAGCGGGCTTTCCATGTCAATCAGGTTTAACACCTTAGGGGCGAAGTTCTTGGCCAAGTTGCAAAGCGCTCATAATTCATCTCATCCCTTAATAGAAATAAGTAAGGTTATTTTTTAGGCTCTGTTTTTCCACCCGGATTTATCAATTCTTTCGACATGTTTTTATTCGTATTCTTGGTAGGTTCCGAGGCTTGTTTGCGCTTTAAATCGCGACGATAAGCACCTGAAATTTTACGTAAAAACTCTTTAAAAGTGTCAAACTGTTGGGTATACATTAAACCAAATGAGGTTACATTGGCCGTTGTACTAATACCGCTGTTTAAGAAAATACTCTGTTGCGAAGGCGGTTTGTTTGCCACCTTGGCAGTTAACGTGCCATCTTTTCGAATCAAATAGATAGCTTCTATTTCCCCGCCAATATTGCTTTTCGTAAAATCGGCTACCGCTAAATCGTTCAAGGTATTTCTTCCCGAGAAACCGGCATTAATCAACAATCGATTGTCGAAAAGCTTAAAAGAAGCATTTGCTTCACTTAACGATTTCACGTTAAAATCAACAAAGTTTAAGTTTAACGAAGAAAGTACGTTGTTAAATTGGTTAAATATCAATTCAGTTGCCGTACTCGAAACCGTTGAACTCAATTGCGTTCCCAACGATTCGCCGCCTGTTCCTGGCGCAAAACTTCTTCTAATGATTAAACTAAATGCCTGTAGTTGCATGTTGTTGTAATCGCCGAAGTACGATTGCAATTGCTCTCGAATCGAAGGCTGATTCGGGAAATTAATATCCAATCGAATGTCTGGATGTTCCAATAGGCCAGATAATCCCATCTCAACCTCAGTATTTACCCGTTGGTTGGCATCACTCGTAACCTCGCGGTTAGCGGCTTTATATAATTCACTCAAATTGGCTCGTAACGCATAAATGGCTTTTAAATTAATTTGAGCGGCACTCGGATTACCCGTCCACCGAATGGTACCTCCTTGCCTGATATCAAATTTTTTGTTGATAACCTCCTGTGCGGTAAAATCAAAACTTCCGGATTCAATAATATAATCACCAGACATGTCAAAATCGCCGTAACTATTAATGTTTAATGTTAAATCAGCATTTCCTCGTCCGCTTAAATTTCCCAATACGGTGTAAATGTTGGCAACTGTATTGGGGTCAATAGACAATTTAAAACTCAGGGTTAGACCGTCGAAATAGCTCGATTTCAAGTTGGTAGTTGTCGTGGTATCAGGGCCAATAAAGTTAATAAAATCCTTATCAGACACTGTTTCAGCACTGTTTAATGGAAGATTAAAAACCGTTCCTTTTTCAGTTTTCGCTTTAATATCAATCCTCATTTTATTTGTAGGACCAATAAAACTGAAAGTACCGGTTCCATATGCGGTTCCAAAATATAGCGAATTATCTTTTGATGTGGTATTCAACGCCATTAAGCTTTGTGCTTTTAAAACCACATTGAGGTTTGGATAGTTAATGTTACTCAAATCGATAGTTCCATTTGCAATCCCTTCATGGTCTTCCAAGTCGCTCAACTTAAAATCATCAAGCTTTACGATACTTTTTTCCACCTGCACATCATCGGTAATAACGTATGTAGTTTTTAGGTAATTAACCATTACTTGCCCCTTGTTAAAGGAAAGTGTACCGTTAATGTCAGGTTTCGCCAAATTACCCTGTAATTTTAAATCCGCTGAAACTTTACCTTTTAGATTCGAAACCAGTTCATCTACGAAAGGTTCCAAAATCGTTAACTCGCTCTCATCCATCTTTACGTTCACATCCAGCTTCTTTTCTTTTAAGTCAAGCTCGCCGGTAAGCTTAAACGTCTCTGTATCGCGGTTCATGATTTGCGTGTACACCCCAATTTTTTTACTGATTTGGTTGTACGAAGAAGTATCAATTAAGGTTCCAATGTAAATTTTATTGATGCTTAACGAGTCAATTTCAATGTTGTCATTTATTCTAGGCGCTTTTAGAATACCATATACACTAGTTTCACCATTTGCATAACCACCCAAAGAAATCCCCATCCCTTTGGTAAAAGGGGTTAAAGTTTTTAAATTAAACTGATTTAAGGAGATTTTTATTAAATCTTTAGGATCTTCAGAAATAAAACCATCAACAATCAATTGCTGTGGACCGTTGGTTAAATCGAAATGCCTAATTTCAATTTTGCCGTTATTGAAAATAATTCGAACTTTTTCCTGAATGCGCCATTCTTCATTATTAACCTTCAGTAACGAAGGTAAAATACTTAAGCGTGCCGTAGTATCTTGGTTTTTCGTGAATTCAACCAAGCCATTTAAGTCGAGCTGATTTACAGCTTCCGAATTAGACATTTTAACGTTAAAAGCTAAACTGTCGTTCCGTAAGATGTTCGAGATGTTGATATCGTCTAAGTACAAACTATCATTGAGTTGCGCCCTATCGGTCGTAACAATTAAGTGCAACATTTCTTTCGTCATGTTCTGATCAATAATTACGTTATTGGCCTTAATACCGTTGTACGAAATGTTTTTGATAAAACCGTTTAAACTGGCCTTTTGGTTTTGAGAATCAAATAAACCGGTAAAGTTAGCCCCTTCTTCAATCTGTAAACCTGGAGCAATAATTTGTGCCATGGGATCAAATTTTTTCACCTTCAAGTTAAACTCAAAAAGTTGCACTTTGTGTTGAATAATCTTTGTTTGGAGCGAAGGTATGTAGTTCTTCGCCATCGATTTATAATACGAAACGATGGAATTTAAATCATATTCTCCACGAATGCTGGCTTCTAAAATATCTGATTCAATGCTTAAAAAACGGCTACTTCCCGTGCCTTGGGCGCTCACTTGAATAGAGTCTACAAAGAAATTGCCATTCGGGTTTTTAAATTGAATTTCTTGAATAGCCAGTTTCCCTGCAATATTGTCTAAGTTATATCCCGAGAAATTAGTTTTAAACTTTGCACTTACAATTAAAGAATCTTTAAAAAGATTTAATTTTTTGAGTTTCGCTTTTGTGATTTCAGCGGTGAAATTAAATATGGGTAATTTGGGGTTCAAATTAACACTTCCATTAAAGTCTAGTTGAACATTCTTATCATTCACCACTAACTCGCCGTCAAAAAATTTTTTATCAAGCTTTCCATTAATTTTTACATTGCTGTACCGGTATTTGTTTACATCGATGTAACTAATGTCTCCTTTAATGTTTTCTTTTAGTTCATTCAGCTCGGTCCCTCTACCTTTTACATATAATTTTGAGGTAACACGCCCCAATAGTGGCTCGTCAACCAACTGGCCAATGTGGAAATCATAGGATTTAACCGTTCCTGAATAGGTAGGGACCTGGTCTTTGCCAATTTTCATGTTGACATCTGAAACTACTCGACCTAACTTTGTTTTAAATTCGCCATAGGCGATGAAATCATTTAGCAAGCCTGTAAAGTTGCCATTGAAGTTTACATTGCCAAATTTTTCTGTGATGGTAGGTAGCAATTTCTTCTTACTATTGGTAATCCCCGCTAACACTTCAGCTAAATCTGTTCTATTGGTACCAGCCATTTCAATTTTTAAATCCATAAAAGTTTCTCGCCACTTTGGCAAGCCTTTTATGTTGAAATCGCCTTTTATATACGTCGCTTTTCCGGTTTTAATCGATAATTTTTTTGCGCGTAAATTGTTCACCAAACCACTTATTTGGCCGTCCACATCGATGTTTAGGCGCATGTCTGTTAGTTCTGGAGCAAAATAGGCGACGTCGCGCGAGCTGATGTGGCTATTTTTGAAATTCGCCTTCATGCGAACGTTTGCTACATAATGATTAAAATCGCGGTATGTTTTAAATTGCATTTTGTAGTAGTCCGTAAGTCGACTCTGATTGGTTAACACCAACAATTGTTTTAATTCAATAGCATTACTATCAATAATGGCATCAGCACTTAAGTTTTTGAGGTAAAAGCCCGACCTTTCTCGCAGGGTAAGATTTTTAATACGCGCCTTTAAGAGATGGCTTTTGGTGTCTAAGTCTTCTAAAATTCCACTTATATCTGTGGCGCTCACATTTTCGAAATTAACACTGCTTCCTTGTAAGGTGTCTTTAGCAGCGTAATTTTTGTATTTAAAAGCAAGTTTATTTAAAATAACGCGGTCTAATGTAATGTCGTAAGGTTTTTTCTTAGGTTTTTTTACTTCCGGCTTACCAGAATCAAAATAATCTATAATAAAATCAAGGTTAGAAGCCTTACCTTTAAAATCTTTTAAGAAGAAATTTCCATTGTTAATTTGAATGGTGTTAATGTCAATAACTCGCTGATTAATCGAGAGTCTATTAATATCGACCATTAACTGTGGAGTATTTAAAAGTGTATCTTTTTGTAAGTCTAAAACCAATAAATCTTCTAAAACGATAGATTTAAACGGTTTAATGTATAAACTTTTAATGGATACGGTTGTTTTTAATTCTTTCGATAGGTATGCGGCGGCTTTTTGAGCAAAATAAGTTTGAACGGGTTTAAACTGAAGCACAAAAATGAGCAACGCAAATAGCAAAATTATGAATGCTAATATCCAAAGGATTATTTTAAATAGTTTTTTAATAATTTTGCGTTTTAAAATTTAAATAAATTGTCAATCATACTCGCTATTGAATCGTCTTGTGATGATACTTCGGTTGCAATATGTAACAACGGCAAAATTACTGCCAATGTTATTGCAAACCAAACAATTCATCAAAATTATGGTGGTGTAATTCCCGAATTGGCTTCGAGAGTTCATCAGCAGAACATTGTACCTGCTGTACATCAGGCATTAATCAATGCAGGGGTAACAAAAGAGGACCTTACTGCGGTAGCTTTTACACGCGGTCCGGGTTTATTAGGCTCTCTTTTGGTGGGGGTTTCTTTTGCCAAATCGTTTGCTTTAGGCTTAAATATACCGCTTATATCTGTAAATCACATGCATGCGCATATTCTTGCGCACTTTATTGATGATCCGAAACCTAATTTCCCTTTTCTATGCTTAACAGTATCGGGCGGTCATACGCAAATTGTCCTGGTAAGGGACTATTTTGATATGGAAATTGTAGGTGAAACGTTAGATGATGCGGCAGGCGAAGCTTTTGATAAAACAGCAAAAATTTTAAATCTTCCTTATCCCGGCGGACCTTTAATTGATAAGCATGCACAGCTGGGAAATCCAAAAGCATTCAAGTTTGCCGAACCTCAAATTCCTGCATTAAACTTTAGTTTTAGCGGATTTAAAACATCTATTTTATATTTTATTCGCAATCAAGAAAAGGAAAATCCGAATTTTATTGCAGAAAATTTGAACGATATATGTGCTTCAGTGCAATACAGTATCATTCAAATTTTGATGAACAAAGTGAAAAAGGCGGCCAAGGAGTACAACATTAAAGAAATTGCCATCGCTGGGGGCGTGTCTGCAAATTCGGGGTTGCGCAATTCCTTGCAACAATATGCAGAGGAATTAGGGTGGAATGTTTATATTCCAGCATTCCAATACTGTACTGATAACGCAGGTATGATAGCCATTGCAGGGTATCAGAAATTTTTGAAGGGAGATTTTGTAGGGCAAGAGGTAGCGCCAATGGCGAGAATGGAATTTTAAAAGAAAGTAAATTATGAAAGGAGCATCATTAGTTTTTTGGATAGTATGTGCAATACCGCTTATCGGTATGTTGTATTACCTCATTCGAAAAGATAAAAATAAATTCAAAGGCAGTATAGGTGTATTAATTTTAGGCGCGTTATTAATCGCTGCGCTTTTGGTAATTGTATATGTTACCAAAGATTTTAATGCCGTTTTTAGCTCAGGTGACTAATCATTCATTTCGTCTACACAGCATCTTATAAAAAATCCCATCAAAATATTAATTTTTTGATGGGATTTCCTTTTAACTGCGGTATGGTAAGATTTATTTTTCTTCTAGCATATCGCTTGTAATTTCTGCTTTAATTTTTGTTTCAAGCTCTTCGGCAAGTTCAGGATTGTCGTTTAAGAGTTGTTTTACAGCATCTCTTCCTTGTCCTAATTTGGTATCGCCATAAGAGAACCATGAACCTGCTTTTTTGATGATTCCAAAATCTACCCCTAAGTCGATAATTTCTCCATTTTTAGAAATACCTTCTCCAAACATGACATCAAACTCGGCAATTCGGAAAGGAGGAGCAACTTTATTTTTTACGATTTTAACTTTCACGCGATTACCCGATACTTCGTCAGAATCTTTAATTTGTGAAGTACGGCGGATATCTAAACGCACCGAGGCATAAAATTTTAAGGCATTACCACCTGTTGTGGTTTCAGGGTTACCGAACATTACACCAATTTTATCACGTAATTGGTTAATGAAAATACAGCAACATCCCGTTTTTGAGATGGTTCCAGTTAGTTTACGCAATGCCTGACTCATCAAGCGAGCATGTAAACCCATTTTACTGTCGCCCATTTCGCCTTCAATTTCACTTTTAGGAACTAAAGCTGCTACGGAGTCAATTACCAATACATCAATAGCGCCTGAGCGAATTAAATTATCGGCAATTTCCAATGCTTGTTCACCATTGTCGGGTTGAGAGATGAGTAAATTATCGGTGTCTACACCTAATTTTTTAGCGTAAAATTGATCGAAAGCATGTTCCGCATCAATAAAAGCTGCAATACCACCTTTTTTCTGTGCTTCAGCAATAATGTGTGTAGCCAAAGTTGTTTTACCCGATGATTCAGGGCCATAAATTTCAATGATACGCCCTTTCGGGATACCACCAATACCCAATGCGATGTCTAAACCGATAGAACCTGTAGAAATGAACTCAATGGGTTCAACAGCAGTATCGCCAAGTTTCATTATGGTTCCTTTTCCATAAGACTTTTCTAACTTATCTAAGGTTAGTTGCAGGGCTTTTAATTTATCTGGATTTGCAGTACTCATCTTTATTTATTTTGATAATCGTAAATATAATTGTTTATCGGCTATAATGCCCAAATGTTTAAAACTAGTAATTCTTTTTGCTAAAATATTTAGCTAAATTAATTGTTTTTTAGCTAATGTCAATAGTAAAATAATTTTTTTTTAAGAATGTGCCTTTTCGGAGCTCTGTGCGCTGTTTTTTACTTTGCTTTGTCGCTCAAAATAACGGCACATGTGAGTGATATCGCATTGATCGCATTTCGGGCTTCGCGCTAAACATACGTATCGGCCATGCAAAATGAGCCAATGATGCGCAATGTGAATATCGTGTTCTGGTAAGTTCTTTACTAAATCTTTTTCTACGGCCAAGGGTGTTTTTCCGTTCGTTAATCCTAAACGGTTGGCTACGCGAAACACATGGGTATCAACAGCCATGGCCGGTGCATTGTAAATAACCGAAGCAATTACGTTAGCGGTTTTGCGTCCAACACCAGGCATCTTTTGTAAATCGTCGATGTTAGAAGGTACTACATCATTAAATTCGTTTAGCAATATATTGGCCATGCCTACCAAATGTTTCGCTTTATTGTTGGGGTAACTAATGCTTTTAATGTAATCAAAAACAATGTCAGACGTAACTTCAGACAAAGCCTTTGCATTCGGAAAACGTTGAAAAAGAGCCGGGGTAACCATGTTTACACGCTTATCGGTACATTGTGCAGATAGAATGACCGCAACTAAAAGTTGATAGGGGTTGTTGTAATGTAATTCGGTTTCAGCATCGGGCTGTTTAGCCGAAAAGTGTTCTACAAAGCGTTTGTAACGTTCTTTTTTAAGCATGGGCAAATATATGTAATTGAGGGCACAGGAATTTTATTCACTCAGTTTTTTTGGTGATTAAAGTTTCTTTTGCGCTAGACAGAAAATGCAGGTTGCTAATGAAAGGACGTGGCCGTTATTTTAACTTCTTCCTTAACACCTTGATTATTTTTTATCAACCAAAAGGCAAATAATGAACCTACTAATGCCATAGCAGCACCAACGTATGCAGGCGAAGTAAAATCGTAACCATACACCAAAGGTAATCCACCAAAGAAAGCACCTAAAGCATTCCCAATGTTAAAACTTGCTTGACTGGCAGAAGCGGCTAACATTTCTGAACCTTTAGCCGTTTGAATCATCAGCATTTGGATAGGTGCAGCTAATGCAAATGAAATGGCGCCGGTGATGAAAGTCATGATTAGCGATAACGATTGATTTGCTGAAGTAAAGTGAACAATTACTAAGGTACTTGCCATTATGACTAAAAGTGCGGCTGAAGTTTTGGCTGGAGAAAATTTATCGGCCAAAATGCCACCTGAGAAATTTCCGGCCATCATACCTAAACCGGCTAGCATTAAAATGTAGGTTACAGCGTTGGGACTGAAGCCTGCTACTTCTGTCATCAAAGGAGCAATGTAGCTGTACCAGGTAAATAATCCACCCGTACCAATCGAAATCATCAAAATGATAATCCATGCATCCAGCTTTTTAAAGAAGCTCAGTTCTGCTTTTAAATCACGGTTTTTAGCAGCGTCTAAAGCTGGTAACCATACTTTTAAACTAAGTAGTGTAACTAAACCAACCAATACCACTACGGCAAATGAAATGCGCCATGAAAAATTATGTCCAATAAATGTTCCAAGCGGTACGCCGATAATGTTGGCAATGGTAAGTCCCATAAACATCATGGAAACAGCTTGTGCTTCTTTCCCTTTTTCGGCTATACGACTAGCTACTACCGAGCCTACACCAAAAAAAGCACCATGTGGTAAGCCGGATAATAAACGAGCAATAAACAAGGTGTTAAAAGTAGGAGCAAAGGCTGAAAATGCATTGAAAGCAGTAAACATCACCATTAAGGCTATTAGAATTTTTTTGGGCGGATATTTTCCTGCAATCATTACCAATAGGGGAGCGCCAATTACAACGCCTAATGCATAGGCTGAAATTAAATGACCAGCTTTTGGAATACTCACGGATAAGTCTTTTGCGATATCAGGCAATAAACCCATCATTACAAATTCAGTAATTCCGATGCCTAAACCGCCTAATGTTAATGGTAGTAAGTGTTTTTTCATGGGTGCTTAGTGTTAAAAATACACTATGCAAAGATAAAGCTTTTTTGTAGGAGAAATGTAATTTGAAAGCTAAGTTACTTTAATTGTCGTGTAGGATTGGGGAATTTTGGGGTACAAAAAAAGCTGCTTGGATGGCAAGCAGCTTCTTCTTTGTGATAAAAATTTACAGGGACCTGCTGTGTGTTAAAATCCGTGCGATGGTTTCATCTTGCGGGTCTTTTGCTAATTCATCCAATTGCCCTTTAATTCCGTCGTAGAATGAGGCAATCTCCAAATCCCTTTCAGCGTCAGCGAATGACTGATGCACTATTGTTCCGGATAAATTTGCATTGTGTTTTGATGTAGAGGTTTTTGTCATAAGCAACGAAAGTTTTTTATAAACTTAACGATTGCCCATATGTTTTATTTTAATCGCCTACATCTTTTTTGTAACAATTATGTTATCCTTTAAAAGTTATTTCTTTTGTTTTAAGCATTTTACGCAGATTGGATAATGCATACCGCATTCTACCCAGGGCCGTGTTGATGCTGACGTCGGTTAATTCTGCAATTTCCTTAAAACTTAAGTCGGCGTAATGACGCATTAAAAGCACTTCTTTTTGTTCATCAGGCAATAAATGAATCATGGCTTTTAAATCGGTGTGACTTTGTTCGCGCAACATTTTGTCTTCTGCACTTTCATCGTAAAAGTGTAGGGTATTAAATACATCTAATCCTTCCGAGTTGGTAATGATAGGGGTTCGTTTTTCTCTTCTGAAATGGTCAATTACCAAATTATGGGCAATTCTCATTACCCAGGGTAAAAACTTTCCCTCTTCGTTGTATCGCCCGGTGCGTACCGTATTAATTACCTTAATAAAGGTATCTTGAAATATATCCTCGGCTAAATATTGGTCTTTAACCAATAAATATATAGAGGTATATATTTTGCTTTTGTGGCGACGTAAAAGTTCTTGCAATCCGCTTTCATCTCCGGCAATGTATATCACTACCAGATCCTGATCATTATATGATTGTAAATTCATAGGTGTACTTAACACTAATCCCGTACTATTTGCTAAAAATTAATTTGTAGAGGTTTAATTTCTATAGCTGCTCTCCTATGTTTATGAGTCCTTGTTAGTTTGGTTTGTGAGGGCGTGATTATTCAAAGAAAGTGTTTTTTTATCAAAAAACAAAAATTTGAATATTAAAAAACAAATTAACCGTCACAGTACCTTATTTTTGTCTGCTATTAAAATAATCCTTTCGATGTAGAAGGGAATTATTTATAGTCTGATTATCTATGAGCAAAAAAGAGGCCGAAAAAGATCCGCACAAAAATATTATTATAAAAGGTGCCCGCGTACACAATTTGAAAAATATAGATGTTGCCATTCCTAAAAATAAATTGGTAGTTGTAACGGGCATGTCGGGCTCGGGAAAATCTTCGCTTGCTTTTGATACCCTGTATGCCGAAGGTCAGCGCAGATACGTGGAAAGTTTATCGGCCTATGCCCGTCAGTTTATGGGGCGTATGAACAAGCCTGATGTAGATTATATCAAAGGAATTGCACCGGCAATTGCTATCGAACAGAAGGTTATTACCTCCAATCCTCGCTCTACTGTTGGCACGAGCACGGAGATTTATGATTACTTAAAATTACTTTTCTCGCGTATCGGGAAAACGATTTCACCTATTTCGGGCCAAGTAGTAAAAAAAGATACTGTTAGCACGGTGGTTGATTATGTCCAAAAAATGGAAGATGATACTACGGTTACCATTTTTTGTCCGCTTTTTCCACATAACAACAGAACCATCAAAGAAGAACTCGCGGTTTTATTACAAAAAGGCTTTTTAAGAGTTTTAATCAACAATAAAATTGAAAAAATTGAATCCATTTTAGATGATACCGATTTTGTTGATGTAGAACTCACAGATGAAAAAACAGTTCAAATATTAATTGACCGTATTGTTACCAATCAGGAGGAAGAAACTTTAAACCGTTTAGCAGACTCTGTACAAACGGCATTTTTTGAAGGGAAAGGCGATTGCTATGTGGAAGCCAATAAGAAGACCAAGCATTTTAGCGATCGTTTTGAATTGGATGGAATTAAGTTTGAAGAACCTACGCCAAATTTCTTCTCGTTTAATAATCCGTATGGTGCTTGTAAGCGCTGCGAAGGATATGGCAGTGTGATCGGTATTGATGAAGACTTGGTGGTTCCGGATAAAAGTAAAAGTGTTTACGACAATGCGATTGCACCTTGGCGCGGCGAAAAAATGGGCGTTTGGTTACAAAATTTTATCAAGGCTTCGTCGAAATTTGATTTCCCCATTCATCGTCCTTTTAATCAATTAACTGAGGCAGAACAAAAAGTATTGTGGACCGGCAATCAATATTTTGCTGGATTAGATGATTTTTTTAAAGAATTAGAAGAACAAACCTATAAAATTCAATACCGGGTCATGTTATCGCGCTACCGCGGAAAAACAAAATGCCCAGATTGTAAAGGCTCGCGCTTACGTAAAGATGCTTCCTATGTTAAAATAGCAGATAAATCGATTATTGATGTTGTGTTAATGCCTCTGTCGATAGCACTTCCATTTTTCGATGAATTAACGTTAAGTCCCAACGATGCGAAAATTGCCAAACGTTTGTTGGCCGAAATTAGCAACCGGTTTTTGTATTTAAACAACGTTGGTTTGGGTTATTTAACCTTAAATCGTTTATCTAATACGTTGTCAGGAGGAGAATCACAACGCATTAATTTGGCTACTTCTTTGGGAAGTAGTTTGGTTGGTTCTGTGTATGTATTGGATGAGCCAAGTATTGGTTTGCATCCACGCGATACCAATAAATTGATTGAAGTATTGCTCTCGTTGCGAAATGTGGGAAATACGGTATTGGTTGTGGAGCACGAAGAAGAGATGATGCGTGCTGCCGACCACATTATTGATATTGGTCCCGAAGCAGGTACCAATGGCGGTAATTTGGTTTTCAGTGGCAATTTTGAAGAAATTCTAAAAGATAAAAATAGTTTGACAGGTCGGTATTTGGCCGGTGTTGAACACATAGCGATTCCAGAGCATCGCAGAAAATGGAAAGACCACATTCTGATTAAAGGTGCTCGAGAGAATAACTTGAAAAATATTGATGTAAAGTTTCCTTTAGGTGTTTTTACCGCGGTTAGTGGCGTGTCAGGCTCAGGGAAAACGAGTTTAGTGAAGAAGATTTTATACCCGGCGCTGCAAAAGGCGATTGGGAATTATTCTGGCGAACAAACAGGTATTTACGATGGTATTTTTGGTAATTATGATTCAGTGTCGGGGGTTGAGCTGGTGGATCAAAATCCAATCGGTCGATCAAGCCGGTCAAATCCGGTTACCTATGTGAAAGCTTGGGACGATATTCGAGCCTTATTTTCATCGCAGGCAGCAGCAAAAGCGGCGGGTTTAAAGCCTGCAGCATTTTCGTTTAATGTAGAAGGTGGTCGCTGTGATGTTTGTCAAGGCGAAGGTGAAGTGAAAATTGAGATGCAGTTTATGGCCGATATTTATCTGCCTTGTGATGCTTGTGGCGGACAACGCTTTAAGCAACAGGTTCTGGATATTACCTACAAAGAAAAAAATGTTTCTCAAATTTTAGACATGACCATTGATGAGGCGGTTGATTTCTTTAAAGATGAGCCTAAAATTTTAAATAAACTGAACCCATTGGTTGATGTTGGTTTGGGTTATGTGCATTTGGGACAATCGTCGAATACCCTATCAGGCGGCGAGGCGCAAAGAATTAAATTAGCTTCATTCCTGATTAAAGGAAACAATGCGCAAAAAACGGTGTTTATTTTTGACGAACCTACTACCGGATTGCATTTTCATGATATTAAAAAATTATTGAAAGCACTGAATACCTTAATTGAGCAAGGCAATACCATTTTGGTGATTGAACATAATATGGATATGATTAAATGTGCCGATTGGGTAATTGATATTGGTCCAGAAGGCGGCGATGGGGGTGGAACATTGGTGTTCGAAGGATTGCCTGAAGAGTTGGCAAAGCAACCTGATTCATATACCGGAAAATATTTAGCTGCACATTTGAATTTAAATCGATAATTTTGGCGATGCTATTTTTGACGTTTCTATTAGGTCTATCCTTAAACGCCATGGGATACATTCCTCCAGGCAACATAAATTTAACGGTCGCTCAACGTACTATCAATAGAGGTATGCGTCAAGCTTGGTATTTTATCCTCTCTTTTTCATGCGTAGAAGTATTTTTTACGTTTGGGATGATGCGCTTTGCGCGTTGGGCCATGAGTGATATTAATCCGAATGAAGCAGTAAGCGAAGTGCGACTAGGCACTTTGGTTGATGCTTTTATGATTGTTATGTTTATCGTAATGGGAACTTTTACTTGGATTAATCGGAAGAAAGTGCCTAAAACGAAAGATGAAAGCAATGATAAACGCAGTGGAAGTGTTTTTTATGGCTTAATTTTGGGCGTTTTAAATCCTGTTCAAATTCCTTTTTGGTTGTTTTTTGGAAACTATGTTATTTTACATCAGTGGATTGAAACGAATTACCTATCATTGGTAGTTTTTAGCATTGGATCGGGTTTTGGCTCTGCTTTAGCCTTGTATGGTTACGCCCATTTTGCCCGGTATATTCAAGAAAAGTTTGCACTCAGTAGCCTATTAATTAATAAATCGATTGCTATTTTCTTATTTGTTTTGGCAGCTTATTTAATTACGAAGCAAAGTTTGATTTTATGCCATTTAAAATAAAATAGTTTATTCCTTCACCAATAGTCTAATGCTGCTGGTGAAGGTCGTATGTTAGTTTTTTGAATCGAGTAGTCCCAATCAAACTAGAGGTACTAGGTGAACGTGAGCTTGAACCTATCATTAAACCAATCGATTGCGAGCTGGTCTGTTAACAACAATCGTTATCTTTTAATTAGTATACCATTATGTGGGTTTCCCCTAACCTGCAAAAAAAAGTTCCTTGTCATCATTCGAGCAGAAAAGTTGAAAATCACCATCAAATATTTCCTAGTAACCGGAGTTCGACAATTTTTCATCTGTCTTGACGCTTGTTAAAGTGTTGATTTTCAATATAATGAAGGTAGGTAATACCCTTGTTTCGAGAAGATTTTTTCCTAAATAGTAGGAGTTCGGAAATTGTATTTTTAATAATTAATATGTATTTGAGTTGTTGTCATCCCTCTGCCTCCTTCAAAGGGGACACCGACAAAACGCCTAGGATGTGTACGTTTTCAGTTTGGACGCTGGCTATTTCCCCCTTTGAAGGGGCAGGGGGATGATTTTTTAGTACATTCTCGAAAGGCAATTTCATAGACATTCGAAAATTTTATTGTAACTAACAATCGAGTTCAAGTTAGTACTATCCCTATCTTTTAGTAGCTTACTTTTTCAAAAAATCGAGATGCCAAATCTTCTCGGCCTTACGGCCAATAAGCCAAAAGGAGGCTGCTAATACTGCAAAGAACAATGCTTTGTGCCAGCTATCCCAAAAATACTCGAAATAGCGGGTGTAGAGATTTATAAGCAGAAAAGTAATACCAAATTCGCGGGCAATTGCATCGTGGTATTTTAAGCCAAATAGCATGCTGCCAACACATACCAAGGCCGAAAAGATAGCCCAGTAAAAGAGATGAAGCTGTCGAACAGCATACCATTCTGTTAAGCTGGCAAAATTGCCAAAAATAGACAGAAGCCAAAGTGATACAAATAGGTAAATCATACCAGCGAGGTACGTAACAGGGAAAAATAGTTCCACTTTCTTTATTCGTTTCATGATACATGAAGCGGCGGTTAAGGTAGCTCCAAATAGCACAAAACGTAGGGGGTAATTCATTCCTAAGAAATAATAATTCCAACGACTTAGATAACCGGTTTCGGTGCCAAACCACGCACCTAAAGAGATTACCGCGAATGTCCAAATTAAACGCGAACGGTATATGTAGCCAACAGTGGCATAAACCATTACTGCGAGTAAAATAAGGATAGAGAAATTGCCTGTGCTGCTGCCTAAAGCTTTCCCGAAATAGGCAATTCCATTGGCGGTAAATAAGATGGCGGCTAATACAATTGCTTCGTTGCTAAAGGTAAACTGCGGTAGTTTCTTTTTCCGACGGAAACCAATAATGTAAAGCCATGCTGCTATACCAGCCGAGATTAAAGAAATAATGCTATTAGGGGTGTCGTATAAGCGTTGTAAATAGTTTAGAATAGATTTATCAATTAAAAGTGCGCCTAGTGCAATAAAACCACAGCCTAAGGCAATCCAAAAGGCATATTGGGCTAAGCGTAACCAATCAAAATTTTTGGTTTCATAACTTTTACGCAGTTTGGTTGCTGTTTCGGCATTTATTAAACCGTCGGTTTCCCATTGATCAAGCATATCATCTAAAAACTCACTTTTTTCTCTGTCTATTTTCATGCTTAGCGATAGGCGTTTATTTCTTTTTACGATTTCAACGTTCTGTTAAAAAGGAAGATACAATATTTATACCATATTTTTTTGCGCGTTACCGGTTGCTAATCAATTTTGAGGTAGTTGAAGCATAGGTTGTTGGTTTATAGATTGTTATTTCCTGTTTGCAGCTATCTTTGCTCCTGCAGCTACAGTATTTCTTTAATACGTTTATTATTTCCTACTATCCAAATTACATCGCCCGTGTCGAAAACAAAATCGGAAGATGGATTGAGGATTTTTGCTTCTCCGCGTTCAATACCAACAATTAAGGCTTGTGCTTTTTCGCGAATTCCTGCATTGCGGATGCTTAAACCGTAAATGGGAGAATCGGCATGCACTTTAATTTGTTGTAAATTCATTTCTTTACTTGGGAAATTATTTTCCTGTTCAGTCGCAGGGGTTTCAACTTGTAAGAGCGCTTTCACATCGGCCAGTTGATCGTCGGTACCAATCAAGAGTAGATTGTCATAAGGGAAAAGCCTTTCTTCGCGGCCAGGAGTTGGAATGGCTTTATGTCCGCGTTCAATCATGGCAATGTTTACACCATATTTTTCACGCATCATTAATTCGGATAAGGTTTTTCCGATGACTTCCGATTCCGGATCAACTTTTATCTCTGTTAAGTGCGTGTCCCAGGGTAAAATGGCGGGTTTTTGCATCTCTCTTGCGTTCAAATTGTAGATAAATCTATGCTCGAGTTTAGAATAAAATGAATGCAGTTTGCGCGAGAAAATGAACATCCCTAAAAAAACGATTACGAAGACAATTACGCCAGCAATCCAGGTGTTAAAAAAGGTAAACAGCAATGCGCCGACAAAAAATAAGCCCAAAGTTACCCGGAAAATTTCAATGGCAATTAAAGGTCCGCGAGTATACGTTTTGTTTAACCAAAGATGCGAATACGCCGTTTTTTGGATACGTTGAAGCGATAAAGCCCATAAAAAAGGAGCCATCAGAATAAATGAAATGGTTAAAGAAATGCTTTTAGAAAGAATGCTACTGGCAAAATTTTGCTCAATAAAGGGTTGCACAACTTGATAGGCGATAAACAAAATAGCAATAATAATAACCGAATGGATGATGGTGTTCATGATGTACGCCCGTAAAAGTATTTTCCAATCGCTTTTGGTAGTAATACCCTCTGTACTGGAGCTATAGCGTTCGATTCCATCGAGCCATTTTTTAGGTAAGGTTTTGTTTAAAAACTGATAAAAGGGTTCAGCAAGTTTAATTAAATACGGACTTGCAAAGGTGGTAATGGCTGAGGTGGCCACGGCAATGGGATACAGGAATTCGCTGGTAACTTTTAAGCTTAGACCTAGCGAGGCGATGATAAATGAAAATTCACCTATTTGCGCCAAACTCATCCCAGTTTGTACCGAGGTTTTTAACGGTTGACCAGAAAGTAAGGCGCCTAAAACAGTACTAATAATCTTTCCAAAAATAATCACGAAGGTGATTATTAAGATCGGATATAGGTATTTGCTCAACATAACTGGGTTAATCAGCATACCTACCGACACAAAAAATACGGCAGCAAATAAATCCTTTACCGATTTTGTTAAGTGTTCAATACGTTCAGCTTCGGTAGTTTCTGCTAAAATGGATCCCATAATAAAAGCGCCTAGCGCGGGTGAAAAGCCTACTTTATCGGCCAATAATACCATGGTTAAACATAAAGCGAGTGAAACGACTAACATGGTTTCGTCGTTCATAAATTTTTTAAAAGCTTTTAAAAAGGTCGGAACTAAAAAGATGCCCCCTAAAAACCATAAAACAAGGAAAAAACCCAATTTTAAAATGGATAGTAACATTTCGGTACCTGCCGATTGCTGACTAACGGCTAGGGTTGAAAAAAGCACCAAAAGTAAAATGGCCACTAAATCTTCAACAATTAAAATCCCAAATACAAGGCCTGCAAATTTCTTATGTTTTAAGCCGAGTTCCTCAAAAGCTTTAATGGTGATCATGGTAGATGAAATGGATAGGATTCCTCCTAAAAAAAGGCTATCCATATCTTTCCAACCCATTAATTTTCCGGTGCCATAGCCTGCTAAAATCAAACAAACAACTTTAATAATGGCCGTTATAGAGGCCGATCCACCCACTTTTACGAGTTTCTTAAAACTAAATTCTAAGCCCAAACTAAAGAGAAGAAAGATTACGCCAATTTCGCCCCAAATTTGGATGCTTTGTGTATCGGTTACCGTAGGGAAATAATCTAAATGTTGCCCAACCAAAAGTCCGGCAAGGATGTATCCTAAAACAAGCGGTTGTTTAATTTTTTTAAATATGAGGGTAGTAATTCCTGCTGCGGCGAGAATTAATCCTAAATCGGCTATTAAATTGGGTAAATGCATGTAAAATTCGCTTGCTTTTAGATAGAAATTGATTGTTTAGCTTAAAAAGCGTTAAACAGGACTTGTATTTGTAACCAGTATGTGTTCACAATAAAAAAGTCCCATTGCCGTAAATATAACGAAAATGAGACTTTTTTTAAAGGCCGAGCAGTAAACTATAGCCGATTAAAGGCTATCAAAATAGACCAAACTGGCTTCTTTATCTTTTTGCAATTGCAAGGTAAGTGCTTCTAATCCGGTGAATTTAACGTCTTCGCGTAAAAATGTTAAGAAATTCATTTGAATATCTTGCCCATAAATTTCTTGATTAAAATCAAAAATATTTACTTCAATATTACGTGTCATTCCGTTTATGGTTGGGCGTTGTCCGATGTAGGCCATTCCTTTGTAAGTTACGATCTGGGTGTTACTGGTTACTTGTTGTGCATTAGGAGTTGCGGGTTGCAAACCCTCCTTTTCCAGTCTTTCGCTTTCATCTTTTACCTTTAAGCTTTCGGCCTCTAACTCAACAGTTACAGCATAAATACCATCGCCCGGAATTAGTTTATAGGTTTCTTCCACAAAGATGTTGGCCGTTGGGAAACCAATGGTTCGGCCAATTTTGTCGCCTTTAATTACGCGACCGAAAATAGAGAAAGGATAGCCTAAGTAATCGGCAGCAAGGCTAACATCACCAGAAAGTAAAGAGGCTCGTATTTTCGTTGAGCTGACAGCCACATCGTGAATGTCTTGTTCCATAATTTCTTCTACGCTAAAACCATACTGTATGCCTGCGGCTTTTAAATCGGTTAAATTTCCTGCACGGTCTTTCCCGAAACGATGATCGTAGCCGATGATGATGTGTTTGGTGCCAATGGTGTTGACCAAGATATTTTTGATATAATCCTCAGGGCTTTGGTTTGAGAAATCGCGCGTGAATGGTGTGATAATTAAGTGATCAACACCCAATGATTGTAGGATTCTCGCTTTCTCATTGATCGTGTTAATCATTTTTAGATGCTGATTTTCAGGATCAATAATCATCCGCGGATGCGGGAAAAAAGTAAGAATAACACTTTCTCCGCCATCGGCTTTTGCCTTCGCTACCAGTTGTTTTATAATTTTTTGATGGCCAAAATGTACACCATCAAAAGTGCCAATGGTTACAATGGCGTTGTCGAGTTTCTTAAAATCTGAAAGATGATGGTATATTTTCAAGGTATTGACTGATAAAATATTAATGTAAAGTATTGTTGCGTTTTACTACGCCTCCTTTTAAATCGGCAATTTGCTGTTGAATGACAAAAGCTTCGCTATCAATTTGTCTAATCATGGTTTGCAATTTGCTCATTTCGAGTTTTGTAACCACCGTATATAAAATATCGATGTCTTTGTGTTCTCCGTACCCGCCTTCGCCCTTATAAACGGTAACACCGCGTTTCATATCGTTGATAATAAACGCGCGTATTTCATCTTTCTTGTCTGAGATGATAGTTACGCCAGTATATTGTTCTAATCCATTTACAATAAAATCGATGGTATTAGAGGCCGATAAATAGGTTAGGATGGCATACAAAGCGGTTTCGATATTTAAAAAGTAGGCAGCAAAACCAAAAATAACGATGTTTAGGATGAGGATAATATTTCCAACGGTTAAAACACTGTTTCTGCTAATATATAGTGCCAGTACTTCGGTGCCATCAATTACACAACCACCTCGCATGGCTAAGCCAATTCCTCCGCCTAAAAAGAAACCACCAAAAAATGCAATCAATAGTTTGTCGTGCGTAATTGGTTTAAAAGGCAGCACCATCAACGCTACAGATAACAGCAGAATAGCAATGGCTGTTTTAATGGCAAATCCTTTTCCAATTTGTTTAAAGCCTAAAAGTACGAATGGAATGTTGATGAGGACAATTAAATAAGAAAGTTTCCATCCTGTTAAGGTGCTAACAAGTAGGGAGATACCTGTAACCCCACCGTCTATAAAATGGCTAGGCATTAAGAAGCTTTTTAATCCAAAACAAGCAGAGGTAATACCTGCCGCAATTAAAAAGGTTTCTTTTAAAAAACGAGAAGGGTCACTTTTCAGGTGATTCATATTTCGCTTTGTGCTTTTGCTTCTTCTTTCTTGCTACGAATATAATTAACAAGTTCTAAAACCTCAAACGCATCTTTAAGCAAAAAGTTTCCGCTGCGGGTTCGTGTTAGTTTAGATAAGTAGGCGCCGTTGTTTAAATGTTTGCCAAAGTCTGAAATTAGGGAACGGATGTACGTGCCTTTACTACACACGATTCTAAAATCAATTTCGGGAAGTTCGATGCGGGTAATTTCAAATTCGTTAACCGTTACATGGCGTTTACGGAGCTCAACTTCTTCGCCTAATCGTGCTTTTACGTATAAACGTTCTCCATTTACTTTTACGGCTGAATGTGCCGGAGGATACTGTTCGATATCGCCAATAAAAGGTTTACAAGCTTCGTAAATTGCTTCTGAGGTAATGCCTTGTATATCGAAGGTTTGATCTACCTCCGTCTCTAAATCGAAAGAAGGGGTGGTGGCACCTAAAATCATCGTACCTGTGTACTCTTTTTCTTCGGCTTGAAAAGTGTCTATTTGTTTGGTTAATTTACCGGTGCAAATAATTAAAAGACCCGTAGCCAGCGGATCTAACGTTCCGGCATGACCTACTTTTAATTTTAAGGGCTTTAGCGAGTTGCGGATTTTTCCTACTACATCAAAAGAAGTCCAGGTTAAGGGCTTATTGATTAATAATAATTCGCCTTCGGCAAAATTGAAGTCTCTAAATTTTGTATTTTCTGTACTCAAACTCTTTTTTCCGCAAAGATACGGATTAAATAATTTGTAGGTTGTGTCCGGCTAATAATAAAACAATTATGATTAGGCCAACAGCAATTCTGTACCAGCCAAAAACTTTAAAGCCGTGTTTATTTAAGAATCCAATAAAACTTTTAATGGCCAATAAAGCGACAATAAAAGCAACAATGTTACCGACAATTAAAAGGTTTGTTTGCTCGTGTGTAATGGTATGTCCTTCTTTATAAAAGTCGTATAGTTTTTTTGCGGTGGCTGCAAACATGGTTGGTACCGCCAGAAAGAACGAAAATTCAGCGGCTACTTTTCTGCTCAATTTTTGGCTCATACCACCCACAATAGTAGCGCCCGAACGCGATACACCCGGAATCATGGCAATACACTGAAAGAATCCTATTTTCAAAGCCGTGAGGTAATTAACCTCTTCTTCTTCGTTAATGGTTGGCTTGTTAAACCATTTATCTACAAATAATAAAATAATACCACCTACCAGAAGGGATATACCAACGGCTAATGGGCTTTCTAAAAGCTGATCAATTTTTTTGCTTAGCAAAAGACCAAAAATAGCGGCCGGAATAAACGCAACCAAAAGTTTGATGTAAAAGTGTATCGTTTTAAAGAATCGTTTAAAATATAGCACAACTACCGAGAGGATAGCTCCAAGCTGAATGGCAACAGTGAAAAGTTTCACAAAGGGATCGCTGGCAATTCCCATTAAAGAAGAGCCAATAATCATGTGTCCTGTGCTTGATACAGGTAAAAACTCCGTTAATCCTTCAATAATGGCCAGAACAAGTGCTTGAAAATAATTCATGAGTAGGGTGTATGCGTAAACGTCTTTAAAGTAAATCGGCTTTTAGAGGTTGCTAAAAGCCGATGAAAGAGATGTTTTTTACTTCTTTAAAATGGCATAAATGCCAAATACGAAGCCAAATAATACCGTTAATGGAGCAATTAAGGTGCGTCTTGAATCGTAAATATCGCCCTCTTTACCCATCATTAAAATAAAACCAATCACCACAATGGCCATGCTAATTAATAATAATTGGTAATTTTTTTTTGTGAAAACCAATTCACTTTTTTCTTCCTTCGTAACAGGAGCTGTTTTTTTTGTTTCCATTATCTATATAAATGATAAGATTTTAAACGTAAATATTTGGTAACAGCAAAATAGGTGCTAATACCGGTAATAAACATGCCGATAGCTACCAGACTTAAAAATACCAAGGTAAATTCTTTGGCATTGTTTAAGATGATGATTTCGGGTACTTCTTTTCGTGCGTACATCAATGTAGCCAGCAAAATAATAATTGAAATAAATGCTGCAATTAAACCGTGTAAAAAGGCGTACATTAAGAAAGGACGTCTGATAAAGTTTTTTGTTGCACCAACCAATTGCATACTTTTAATTAAAAAGCGTTGCGAATAAATAGCTAGACGTATGGTGTTGTTAATCAGTGCAATGGAGATTAACAATAAAATAGAAGCAAAGGCCAAAATAATTAAACCTATGGTTCGAATGTTTTTATTAACCATATCAATTAAAGAGCTTTGATACACTACTTCTTTCACAACAGGATTTTGCGAAATGGTTGCTTTCAAAGCATCAATACTTTTGGTATTGGCATAATCAGCTTTTAAATAAATATCAAATGTTGATGTTAAAGGGTTGTATCCTAGGAAATTAACAAAATCTTCTCCTAAATCCTGCGTTAAATTTCTTGCAGCGAGCTCTTTGTTTACGTATTGCGTTTGCTTAACCGCGGGGTTACTATTCAACTCTTTTTGAAAGGCCAAAATATCCGTTTCTTTCGCGCCCTCATCTACAATAATGTTTAAAACAATGTTTTCCTTAACGTAGTTGGATAAATTTTTGGCATGTACAAGTATTAAGCCCAGTAGCCCCAACATGAGAAGGACCAAGGCAATGCTAAATATAGTTGATATATAGATTGTTTTGGTTTTCTTAGAGGCGTCACTTACTTCGAATTCTTCCATGTATTTCGATTTTGTTTTTGCGAAAATATAAATTATACCCGATATACTCCAATTAATGGCGGTATTTAATGCAATTAACATGCATGCATTCGCACATGTTTGGAAATAAATTTCGAAACTGAATTTTGGTAATTCTTAAAAAACGGTACGAAATTTGGTTTGGAGGCGTTACATTATAAAATCATAAAAAATTGCTATGAAAAAACACCTCGCTGTAATCAGCTTATTTTTATTAACTGCTATCTCAATGGTGTCTTGTAAAAAGGATACCGAATCATTAAAGGCCCGTATGATTGGAAAATGGTCGTTAAGTAAAATAGAGGTGACAGGCTACACGGATCCTTTAAAAAATGGCACTTTTACCTACGGGCAAAGTGATCAGTACATGGATTTCAAAGGGAATGTGGATGATCAAGTAGAGCTAAGTTTGTCTACAACCAATCGGACAATTGGAACGTACATTAGTACTGGAGAGCAATTTGTAATGAGTTTTCCAAACGAAGGCGATTCGTATTGTACGGTAAACAATTTAACTGCTAATCAATTTCAGTTTACCGCTAAAATTGATAAAAGTAACGTGGTTAAAGTTTACTATTTAACCAAATAATTCAAGAAATTCTAAACATTCAAAAAAAACGCGTAGCTATTTTTAAAAGCTACGCGTTTTTTTATTAGTCGGTTAGACTGGTTATGTCTAAAACTGGTTTCGGGTAATTTTTAGCTTTTATTTCTTTTCGGCATTCATCCGCCATACTTTGGGTCATGCTAAACTGATAGGTGCCGTACGATTTTATTTCAAAAGTGTCTGGATTAAAGAAACCATAGGCATCGAAAAAGTCGGTTAAATCTAGTTTGCTTATTTCACAGGCAGTTTTAACAAAGTTTAGCTGGTACACCGCTGGATTTCGCTCTGGTTTTTCTTTTAGTTTAGCAAAATTATCCGCCTGTTTTCTAAATGCTTCAAAAAGGTCGGGATAAAAATCTGGGTTCTTGCCAGCTTTTTCGAAATACAATTGTAATTGCCAGAAGGGAACCAGCATTTCAAAATTACCCCCTGCTTTTAAATAACTAATTTTTTTATCGATCGATTTTTGCTTTTCTAATTGATAATGATTGCCTTTAAGCAGACGCGATTGTCCTCCCAATGATCGTGTAACGTACATGGCAAAAATATTGTTACTTACTTCGGCTAATCCACCCCAGTTAAAATAAGGTCTTAATTGATGCACATGGCCTACTTCGTGGCAGAAGCCCCAGGCAGCATCGCCCGATTTTACTTGTTTCGGATCAAGCACCTTACCCAAAGCATACCCCGCTGTTCCGCCCATGTAGGCTACACCATCTTGGTCTCTAAACATGTAGTAATTGTAATTTACACGTGCTAAAATCCTATTATTGGGCACTTCGTTGTACTTTATTAAACCCATTATTCGGTATTGACGGTATACCAAGGTATCGTAGCTGTCTAATAATTCAATTCCTTTATTGTAAGCATATTTTTTTAAGTCAGCTTTTGGATATACTGTTTGAATGTGTTTTCCGCGAGCATCCAACATGGGGTAAACAGCGTTGTCCAATAAAGCATTCCAGTCTTCATTTTTTTGTTTCCCAGCATCGAAATAGCCATTTATTTTGCCGCTGATAAAATGGATACGCAGTTTGTTTTCTTTTTCAGGCGTTTCAGAATAATAGTCGATATAGGCCAGCCCATCAAAATCTTGCACATCGATTACATTGATACCATTTTTTAAGGGATACTTTACTTTTTTGATACCCCAACCATTTGGATCTTTGTTTGGAATAACTCCTTCTGCTGGGCGTCTGTTCCAGTTGGGTATCACTAAATTAATGGTTTTATTATCGGCCATATTTTCAACCAAAACCACGTGTTTGCCCAAAGGAAGATAAATTCCCGTCATGTTTTCGTACTGACTGTAACCATTACCAATGGATAATTTCTTGCCTAGGCTTTCAGGAGATAAATAGGCATTGTAATCCGCTAAGCGATACTTGAAATCATATTTTTTTGCAAACATTTCAAGCGCGGCCTCTCTAATTTCGTTATTTTCAATTTTCTCAATCGCAGCCTTTTTAACATTTTTCTTCAGTTGGGTGGCTAACTTATCGTTGAATATTGATAAGTCTTTTTGCAAAGAACTTAAATCGGGGGCATTTTGAGCCTTCACATTTTTCCCTACGAAAAAAAGGAAAGGAAGAAGCAGAATTAGGTGTTTCATTTTTTATTAGTAAGTGTGTAATAAGGAATTTTTGTTCGAATATAGGGAAACAGGAATATGCATGATAGCGCGAAACCATGTGTTTTTGAAAGAAAGCAACCATCAAACGTTTGTCCATTTTGTTTGTTACAAAACCAGCTGATGCGGCTAATGCTTATTTGCATTCGTTTTTAAAGGAGTTGGCTTTTTTGCGGATAAAGAGATTTACAAATCGGTTTTAAAACCTTAGTTTTGTGTGCAATTTTATATTTAGAGCAAATTCAATGGATTACCAATTTAAAGAGATAGAACAAAAGTGGCAAAAGTTTTGGGCCGATAATAAAACATTTAAAGCCGAAACGGATTCTGCTAAACCCAAATATTATGTTTTAGATATGTTTCCTTATCCTTCGGGAGCGGGTTTACATGTTGGTCATCCGCTGGGTTATATTGCCTCGGATATTTTTGCACGTTACAAACGTTTAAAAGGCTTTAATGTATTGCATCCCATGGGATACGATTCATTTGGTTTACCTGCTGAGCAATATGCCATTCAAACAGGACAACATCCGGCAATTACAACGGAAGCGAACATTGCAACTTATCGCCGTCAATTAGACCAAATTGGTTTTTCTTTTGATTGGAGTAAAGAAGTACGCACCAGTGAACCATCATACTATAAATGGACCCAATGGATATTCATGCAGTTATTTAATTCGTGGTATAACATCGAAAACGATAAAGCAGAAGATATTTCAACCTTGATTGAAAAATTTAATAGTGCGGGCACAGCCGATGTAAAAGCAGCTTGTGATGAGGATGTAAAAGCGTTCTTACCAAGCGATTGGGCAACGTTTACAGAAGAAGAAAAACAAGCCGAATTATTAAAATATCGATTAACCTATTTACGAGAAAGTACCGTAAACTGGTGCCCTCAATTAGGAACCGTTTTAGCGAATGATGAAGTAAAAGACGGATTTTCGGAGCGTGGCGGTTTTCCGGTTGAGCAAAAGAAAATGATGCAATGGAGCATGCGTATAACGGCCTATGCCGATCGCTTGTTGCAAGGTTTAGATACCATCGATTGGCCAGAACCTATTAAAGAAATGCAACGCAATTGGATTGGCAAAAGTGTGGGCGCATCGGTGAAGTTTCAGGTAGAAGGTAGCGATAAACAAATTGAAGTTTTTACCACGCGTGTAGATACCATTTTTGGTGTTTCGTATTTGGTGTTGGCTCCTGAACATGAATGGGTGGCTGAATTAACTACGGATGCACAAAAACAAGATATCGCAAATTACATTGCGCAAACCAAAAAGAAATCGGAATTAGACCGCATTGCGGATACTAAAACGGTTTCGGGTGCTTTTACTGGAACCTATGTGCTAAATCCGGTAAGCGGAGAGCGTGTTCAATTGTGGATTGCGGATTATGTGTTGGCTGGTTATGGAACTGGTGCTGTAATGGGCGTTCCAAGTGGCGATCAACGCGATTGGTTGTTTGCGACGCATTTTAATTTGCCAATTGTACAAATTTTAGATGCACAAAAGGAAATTGATGTTCAAGCCGATCCAACGAAAGAAGGAACCTATATCAATTCTGGTTTCATCAACGGAATGACATATAAGGAAGCCGTTTCCTTTTTAAATAATTGGTTAGAGGAAAAAGGTTTTGGAAAAGCGAAAGTTAATTTCCGCCAACGCGATGCTATTTTTGGTCGTCAGCGTTATTGGGGTGAGCCTATTCCTGTATATTTTAAAGATGGATTACCGTATTTGGTACAAGAGGAGGAATTACCTTTAATTTTGCCGGAAATTGATAAATATTTGCCAACCGAAACCGGAGAGCCTCCATTGGCTAGAGCGGAAGATTGGACGCCAGAAGATGGTGATCATTACGAATTAAGCACCATGCCAGGTTGGGCTGGAAGTAGCTGGTACTGGTATCGCTATATGGATGCCAACAATGATGATAACTTTGCATCGCCTGAAGCAATTGATTACTGGAAAGCAGTTGATTTGTACATTGGTGGCTCAGAGCACGCCACCGGTCACTTGCTTTACAGTCGTTTCTGGAACAAATTCTTAAAAGATTTGGGCTATACCAAAGAAGAAGAACCTTTCAAAAAGTTGATTAACCAAGGGATGATTCAAGGTAGGAGTAATTTTGTTTATCGCGTAAATAACGAAGATGGCAAACCAACCAATACCTTTGTTTCGGCTGGACTAAGAAAAGAATATAAAACATCGGCATTACACGTAGATATTAACATTGTAGAGAACGATACCTTAGATTTAGCGAAGTTTAGAGCGTGGCGTGAAGAATATGCCAATGCTGAATTTGTTTTAGAAGCTGGAAAATACATTTGTGGCGTGGAGGTTGAGAAAATGTCGAAATCGAAATTCAACGTGGTTAATCCCGATGATTTGATTGAGCGTTATGGAGCCGATACTTTGCGTATGTACGAAATGTTTTTAGGTCCCCTAGAGCAAAGCAAACCTTGGAATACCAATGGAATTGAAGGCGTGTTTAAATTCTTACGTAAATTTTGGCGTCTGTTCCACAATGAAGAAAGTGCTTTCCATGTAAACGATACAGTTCCAACAAAAGCTGAATTAAAATCGCTGCATAAAATTATTAAAAAGGTACAAGATGATATCGAGCGTTTCTCGTTCAATACATCTGTATCGAGCTTTATGATTGCCGTGAATGAACTAACGGATTTGAAATGCAAAAACCGTCAGGTTTTAGAAGATTTAGTGATTATTTTATCGCCGTATGCACCGCATATTTGCGAGGAGCTTTGGACCTTATTAGGAAATGAGGCTGGAAGCTTGTCGTATGCGCAATTCCCAATCTTTAAACCGGAATATTTAGTGGAAGATGAATTTGCCTATCCAGTATCTATCAATGGTAAAATGAAAATGAACTTAAACTTAAGCTTAACATTGACGCAGCCAGAAGTGGAAAGTATTTTATTGGCTGATGAGAATTTCCAAAAGTTTTTAGATGGAAAAGAGCCTAAGAAGATTATTTTCGTTAAAGGGAAAATTATAAACGTAGTAGTTTAAACTATGTCAATCCTCACAGGTTTTCAAAACCTGTGAGGATTTTTTTGTACTAACACAACTAGGATTTCATTCCCGTGACTAAAGTCGGAACGGTAATGAAAATGGTTGACAATGTGTTTTAGCGTTTTTCATTTTACACCCTACACCTTCAATCTTTTTTAATCTCTTTTTCTTCTGTTTCCGCCAAATTTACGGTTGTTGCTGGCATTTCTTGGTTTGCCACTCATGTTGCCATCGCCGTTTTTTTTGCCTCCTCGGCCTCCGCCTTTCGAAGGAGCTTGCGGTTTGCGTTTTACCTGGTTTTTGGCAAGCATGTTTTCCCAGCTCAGTGGAAAAGGATGGTCTTCAACAATAGGAAGCGTCATTTTAATCAACTTCTGAATATCGAGTAAATACTCATTTTCTTCTGCATCGCAAAACGAAATAGCATTTCCATCCGCGCCCGCACGTCCGGTACGACCAATTCGGTGCACATAACTTTCAGGAATGTTGGGTAATTCGTAGTTAATCACATGCGATAATTGTTCAATATCAATTCCTCGAGCGGCAATATCAGTAGCCACTAAAATGCGAATATTTTTCTCTTTAAAATCGGTTAATGCTCTTTGACGGGCATTTTGCGATTTATTACCATGAATAGCCGCCGCCTTAATTCCAGCATGCCCTAAATCGCGTGCAATACGATCGGCTCCGTGCTTGGTTCGGGTAAATACAATTGCCGTTTCGATGGTTTTATCCTGCAAAAGATGAATTAAAAGCTTTTTCTTTTCACTTTTATCTACAAAATAAACCGATTGGTTGATGGTTTCAGCGGTTGATGAAACAGGAGTAACCTCTACTTTCGTTGGATTTGATAAAATAGTATTGGCTAATTTTTGGATTTCATCCGGCATGGTTGCCGAGAAAAACAAGGTTTGGCGCATCGCCGGTAATTTCGCAACCACTCGTTTTACATCGTGAATAAAGCCCATGTCTAACATACGATCGGCTTCATCTAAGACAAATAATTCAATGCTGTTTAACGAAATAAAACCTTGGTTCATTAAATCTAATAAACGACCAGGCGTAGCCACTAAAATATCTACCCCTTTTTTTAAGGCTTCTACTTGTGAAAACTGATTGACACCTCCAAAAATAACCAAATGACGTAAGTTTAAATTGCTGCCATAAGCTTTAAAACTTTCGTCAATTTGAATGGCCAATTCGCGTGTAGGTGTTAATACCAAGGCTTTTATGTTTTTGTTTGCTTTGGTGTTTAAGTGTTTTTGATGCAATAATTGCAGCATGGGAATGGCAAATGCTGCCGTTTTTCCGGTGCCGGTTTGTGCACAACCCAATAAATCTTTCCCAGCTAAAATAGTTGGAATAGATTGCTCCTGAATAGGAGTGGGGTTTGTATAACCTTCTTTTTCGAGCGCTTTAAGTATAGGCTCAACGAGGTTTAATTCTTTGAATAACATGTATTTTTTGTATAAAATGTGTTGAAGAAGCTAGAACAATCATTTTGCTGAAGGACTAACTTGCGGAGAGAATATGTTGCATTGAACAACAAGCCCTTATTCCTGCTTCGCTGCAAAGATAGTGGAATTAATTGGTATTTGGCTAGTGAGTGTTTGATAAGTTTGTAATCTGTAAAGGCTTGCCTCCTGTTTTCTAAAAAAAAATCATCCCCTTCCTACACGAGCAGAAAGGGGATGATGGTTTTAAATGATGGAAATTTATTCAGTCTTTAGTAGATTGTTATCTGTTTTTTGGTGGATATCTTTTAATATAGTTAATGTATGTAACAGCATTTTCTACCCATGAATTAATAAGCGATCTTCCGTCATTTCTTGTACAAAATGACTCAACGGTTTCTATAACGTACTCTTTACGTATGCGAGGATTAGGAGGTACATAGCCATCTGCCCCAGCATTGATTAACTTATATTCTTCGTAATACGAAAGCACTAAATGTCCTTGTTCTACATACCCGAACTTATCAAAGCCTCCTCCTCCTGCACTATTTGATCCGGAACCAATAGTTTGGCTTAAGCCAATGGGTAATTTGCCCAGTTGTATGACTTGGTTATAGCTTTGCAATTCCTGTTGGCGGACGGCATAAAAAACAATTTTAGTATCAATATTGTTGGGATAAAAGTCTAAAAAACCAATTAATTTATTATTTCTTAATGCGAGGTATTTGAAGCCCCCAGTCCCTAAATTGTAGTAATTGATAATATTCGCTCCGTTTTTGTAGGATACAATATTGGGTGTTACATAATATATGGGTAGATAGGTAAAGGTAATGGTATTTAAGTCGTTTTCCGTGTAGATCTGCATCTTCGCCAATCGCTCTTTAAATAGATTAGATTCAAGCCATTTTGAAAGGAGTGTTTTTGCTTCTGGCAAACGTGCCTTTGCCTCTTTAATGCTGGCAATATATTGTGGATGCGATAAATCGTTTGGTTTAACCATATCCTTCACAAAATACGGCCTTAGGGCTTGGATGTCTTCATTTTTTGGGTTGAAATTATCTGGATAAGCTTTATTAAAGTTAAGCTCCTTTTTTCGTGTTATAATGGTGTCAATTGATTTGCCGTTGCCTTTAATGGTCGTGGTTTGTGTTTGACTGTAGCTTTTACTTATTGGTAGTAAAAGCACAAGGATAGTTACTATTAGGGTAATTATTTTCATCGAATTTTAATTTTTGTATAGCATACAGGTAGATGGTTTTATTTTAAGTCAAATACTTGTTATTTAGGGTTGTAGATTTATATTACAGGGGCAATCAACAATTGATAAAATTAATTAAATGAAAAGTTTTCCTTCCAGCTCAAATTGGAAGAAAAACTTTTCTGGGATAGGTAAACATATTACTTGGTATACTCTATGTCAATAATTGGAGATTCAAAGCCAACAATATAGCCGGTAGTTTCAGTTTGGTCTTTTGAAGAAGCAAGTAACCACATTTTTAATTTATATTTTCCGGTTAATAGATCAATGCTCGGTTTAAGTGATTTTTGGAGCATTTCGTCTTTACTTTTCACTAGTTTGATGCTTTTTATTGTTAGATTAATTTTTAAAGTGCCATATGCAGGAATATTAATATATTCTTGAGCTTTGATATTATATCTTTGTTTTTCGCCATTAATATAAACTGAACCAGGAATTACCGATTGCGAGCGGAGTTTCCAATTAACCTCAGAACGGCGTCTGTTAATTTGAAATCCAGCTTCGTTAGGGATAGCAAGATCAAGCCCGTTTTCATTGTATAAGGCAACAGTCAACTCTTCAGCTATATTTTTAATTAAAATAGCCGAAGAAGAATAATTTCTTAAGATCAGTTCAAAATTAATCCCCTTCTCACCCGATTGCTTTGAATCAACAAGCGCACTAATTGAAATCTTATTTTTATTGTTATTTTTGGTGTTTGCAGAAATGTTAAACTTTATTTCATTGGGTGATTGTGCTTTAAGTAAAGAAACGCAAAGAAAAGTAAATAAAAATATTAGAGAAGTGTATAAATTAATTTTTTTCATGGTTAAAGGTTTTAAAAGATGAAATTAATAAGGACAACTTGTACAGATTGGCCAAGAAGGATAAGTGTTTGTTAAATTACAGATTGAAACACCAATGGGATCAACAATAGCGTGTTCGGCTAAATCGCAAGGCCCATTATTTGCATGGTCAGTAACAGCGTATAAATCACATTGAATCCTCCAATTTGCTAATGCATTGTTTTGAATTAGTTGAAAATTGGCGAGGCTTGTAAGTTCTGAAATGGCTTGACTTTTTGATTGACCACTATCTGGAACCGTTAAATTGATTACATTATCTCTTGTAGAATATAGAATGTTTTGTAAAGCTGGATAACCCCTGCTTACATGTACATTTTCATGAGCCTGTACTGCAGAAAGCATATACCAAAGTCCATTTGCATTTCCTAGTGTTTTTAAATCTTGCACTTGAGTACAATAATTCACGGAATTACTTTCACCTATTTCACTGCAGCCAGGTATCAGGCGTCCTTGTACCGAATAATTTCCTGTTACACTTAATAGAACTGCTGTCCAAGTAGAGTTAGATTTGCTTGCTCCAATTTGAATATTTAAACTTTCTTGACGAGTTAATCCCCATACATTGGGATTGGTATTCAAAAACGATACTGCAGTATAGATGGTGGTATTTCCACGACAACTGCCGTAGGCGTTGTATTAGGATCATCTCCTAATTCATCACAATTTGGTATACCCGTTGTTCCTCCTATGCAACCACAATCAGCTAAATATGCAGTGCCTCCTGTAACCCCCGCGCAATCTACATTGCTATTTGGGTCAATCGGATCTTCAGGTATTTCAGGGTCATCCACAATTTGAGATCCATGAAAACCAAAAGGATAAGCAACATATTCGTAGGTGAAATTTCGCACTAAAATCATGTATAACTCTGGATATGGGTATGGGTTTGTTGTTACGTTATACAAGTTCTCACAAATACAAGTTGTTGGATCAAAATGTGTGGCAGGAGGACATTCATATACCGCCCAGTCAGTGACATTGCCACCATAGGTTGTTTCTATCAGACTCGTAAACTCACTTTTGTAAATCATTAATTTATTATTTACAGAAGCTAATAATTTATTTCCTCCACTTATTTTTTGTAAAGCATTTAAATCCTTAAGTGAGATACTAGCAATTAATTTACTTTTAACTTGGCCATTTAGTAGATGCCGAATGGGATAAAGTTTATCTGAAAGTTTGGTGAAATGAAGAACGCTAGCTTCTAATTCACCCTCTTTTTCGCGTATGAAAAGTTCAAATACATCCTTTATTTTTCCGTTTTGTATGGGTTTGCCATTTGTTGGTTTTAATTTCTCTAAATTAAAAGATACGGGTACTCGTACATTTCCTAAACTGTCTATAATTGCTCTGTTCCAATTGGCTTCGAGCGCCATTTTTTTCATGAATGATGAATCTCCTAATTGACTATTTAAAGAGTCGACGTAATTCTTAGCTCTTGAAACACTAATTTTTTTAGCTAAATATGGGGAGGGGGAGAGCGCTAATTCTCGTTTACAGGATTGGCTAAACGAGAGTATACTAAGTAGTAATGAGGCATAAATGCCAAGTTTGAGGAGTGATTTTTTCATGTTAATTTAAATTTGAATTAAGGTAAGGATATGCAGGTACTTCTTCAAATTTTTTACATGATTTTATTCAATTTTTATGCTACGTTAGAAAGTTTAAATTGGTTCAATTTGTTTAAAATAAATGTGTTAACATGTTGTTCTGTCGAACGAGGTACTTCTTTTCAACGAGCAATAGACTGATATTAATTTATACCTGTTTTTTTTTGAGAATTTTTGCCGCACTTGAGTATGACAGCAAATGCTTGAATTTGCTGAGCTAGTAAAGAATACAAACCTTTATGTGCCTCGTGTAAAATACTGGGTGTTCACTGTGGTATAATGAGCAATTAAAACCTTTTAATCGTTGTTAGGCTTGGCTGTATTCGATTAAGCCAGGTTCTTTTTCCACTGATAAGCGCAATTTATTTTTCTGCTTCTCAGCTTTCTGCTGTCGTTGTTGAAACTTTAATGTTGACAGCTTGAAAGATTAGTTTTATTATTGTATAATATTTTTTGCTATTCAAAATAAAAGCAATGTATGATTGCACGCGTTTTAATAACAAATCATTCCTTATTTTACCATTATGTTAACGTTAAGGCTTATTCCGAAATCCCTCGGTGCCGTCGCTTTGTGTTTGACACAAGGTTTCGAATGACATAGTACAGAACACACTATTTATGGCAGAAGTAATTTATAACGACGACAGTATTCGCTCATTGGATTGGAAAGAGCACATTCGCTTACGCCCCGGTATGTATATCGGTAAGTTGGGTGATGGTTCTGCGCAAGACGATGGAATTTATGTTTTGTTAAAGGAAATTGTAGATAACTCGATTGATGAGTTTGTGATGGGAACAGGAAAAACCATCGAAATTACGGTTTCTGAACAAAAGGTAAACGTGCGTGATTATGGTCGTGGAATTCCTTTGGGTAAAGTTATCGATTGCGTGAGTAAAATTAACACCGGGGGTAAATACGATAGCAATGCCTTTCAAAAATCAGTAGGTTTAAATGGGGTCGGTACCAAGGCTGTAAATGCACTTTCTACCAGTTTTTCGGTGCAGTCGTATCGCGATGGACAAACGAAGAAAGTAGAGTTTTCGAAAGGTGAAATTGTAAACGAGCAGCCTATAATTGATACTACTCAGCGAAATGGAACAGCCATCACATTTTATCCGGATGAGTCGATTTTTAGAAATTACCATTATATCCCCGATTTTGTCGAAAGCATGGTTTGGAATTACGTGTTCCTGAATACGGGATTAACCATCAACTTCAACAATCAAAAATATTTTTCAGAAAGAGGACTATACGATTTACTGTCGAAATTTAACAAGCCAGAAGAGTTACGTTATCCAATCATCCACATGGTGGGGAACGATATAGAAATTGCCATGACGCATGGTCAGCAGTATGGCGAAGATTATCATTCTTTTGTGAATGGGCAACATACTACACAAGGGGGTACGCATCAGGCAGCATTTAGAGCAGCCGTTGTAAAAACTGTTCGCGAGTTTTACAAGAAAGAATTTGATGCCTCGGATATTCGTTCATCTATTATAGCTGCTATCTCGGTTCGTGTACAAGAACCCGTGTTTGAGTCGCAAACGAAAACCAAATTGGGCTCGCAAAACATGGGGCCAGAAGGGCCTTCAGTGGCAACCTTTATCAACGATTTTGTTAAAAAAGAATTAGATGACTATTTGCACAAACATCCCGATGTTGCCGATGCATTACTAAAACGAATCATCCAGTCAGAAAGAGAACGAAAAGATATTGCCGGTATTAAAAAGCTAGCAAACGATCGCGCTAAAAAAGCATCCCTACATAACAAAAAATTAAGAGATTGTAAAGTTCATTTTAACAGTACTCACGAAAAAAGGTACGAAACTACCTTGTTTATTACAGAAGGTGATTCTGCATCGGGTTCTATTACTAAATCGCGCGATGTTGATACGCAAGCGGTTTTTAGTTTGAAGGGTAAGCCCTTAAATTGTTACGAGTTAACTAAAAAGGTGGTGTACGAAAATGAAGAATTCAATCTATTACAACACGCTTTAAATATTGAAGACGGATTGGATGGATTGCATTACAACAATATTGTAATTGCAACCGATGCCGATGTAGATGGAATGCATATTCGTTTATTGATGATGACGTTCTTTTTGCAGTTTTTTCCGGATTTGGTTAAGGCGGGTCACGTATATATTTTGCAAACCCCATTGTTTAGGGTTCGAAATAAAAAAGAAACTATTTATTGTTACAGCGATGAAGAGCGCCGAAATGCGATAGACAAGTTAGGAAACAAGCCGGAAATTACACGTTTTAAAGGGCTAGGAGAAATTTCACCTGATGAGTTTGGGTTATTTATTGGAAAAGATATTCGATTAGATCCAGTAATTTTGAAGGATCAAACCATTAAAGGATTGTTGGAGTATTACATGGGCAAAAATACACCCGATAGACAACAACACATCATTAGAAATTTACGAATCGAAAAAGACGAAGTGGCGGAAGAAGCACCTAAAATTGTTGAGGATGTAGCATAAGTTCGGGACTTGGATTAATCGCGCGTTAATTCAAACACTTTGAAAACAATTAAGAAAAACGCTAGAAAATACCTGTTTGTTGCATTTTTAGTCTTTGTAATTTTTGCGATTTCGCTTAAATTGATCCTAGAATTTTCTGAAATATCAGCCGAAAGGCTTAATATTGAAATGCCGTCTAATCGACCAAATTTTAACGGTTTGAACGGCTGCATATTAAAGCTTTATAAGGCTGAGAACAGTTGTCGGATGTATTTAGTGAGTAGGCAACCGCGTTTTTACACGTTATTTGTTGCCGATATCAAAAGTGTTGGCGAAACGCTAGATTCTATTTTTAGAAGTGATACCGCCAAACAAATAGAATCTTCAAATAATTTTAATATACTTTTAGCGCAAAAGAAAGAACGAACAGAACGGCTTTTGAACCTGAAAAAGCTTTCTGATAGTTTAATGGGGTTCTCGAGCATTGTAAAGGAAAAAGTAGCTGAAAATAATGACTTTTCGAAAGTCAAGGAGTATACAACCAGTCGGTTTATAAGTGTAGTCCGAGTAGATACCTTAAATTATAAAGCCAAACCACTACCGAAGAAGAAATTTTTTGGCCGATTAATATCGGCATTTAAAAAAACGGATACAGTAGAAAGCGATAGCTTGGCTAAAGCCAATAAAACCCTGGTAAAGAAGACTATTTCTGCTGATACATCCAAAGAAAGTAAAGCCTATAATAAGGTAGAATTAAGTCGGATAAATGACTACTATCGACGTATTTATAAGCTAAATATGGCGCTCAAAAATAGCGAAATAGATCTGCTTGCTGTGAACCATAAGCTTATTGAAGCCATTGCTAAAGAGGTCGATAGCTATAAAAATTGCGAATGGCAAAATTTCGCCTCCTTACACGATGAAGCCATTAAAGAGCAAAATCAAATACTCAATAATCAAAACAGATTTACGTTTATTTTATTCGCTTTTGTTACCGGACTTCTTGTCGTGATCTTTTATTTCATCTACCGGTTTTATAAAAAGGAAGAAGATCTAATTCGTTTTAGTAGCAAGGCAGAATTGCTTGCGATTTCTAAAAGTAGATTGTTGGCTACCATGAGTCACGAAATTCGAACGCCATTAAACTCAATTGTTGGTTTTTCAGAACAATTGAATCAATTGCAACTGTCTCCAGTAAAAAGACAACACATTAGCGCTATTCGGAATTCTTCTTTAATGTTATTGGAGGTTGTGAACGACATTTTGGATTTTTCGAAATATGAAACGGGCAAAGTTACCTTGGAACAAGCTCCTTTTTCGGTACATGAAGCCATTTCGGATGTTTTTCAAACCTTAAGTATCTTGGCCGAAAAAAAGAATATTGCATATGATATAAAGTTAGGACTCGAAAAAACACAATACGTGCTGGGCGACTCCCTTCGTTTGAGGCAAGTGATTATGAATTTATTGGGAAATGCCATTAAGTTCACAGAAGTTGGAAAGGTAAGCTTAGAAGCAAACTTTACTAAACTATCCAATGATTCTATTTTGTTAGAAGTTGCAGTTTCTGATACTGGAGTTGGAATTAACGAAGTAGATCAAAAATTAATTTTTGATGAATTTGCGCAGGCAAATTATAGCTCAGCTGAAACAAAAGCCAAAGGAACTGGATTAGGCTTGGCCATTTGTAAGCGAATAATTGAATTGCATAAAGGGAAAATTAAGTTGCTGAGTAAGCTGGGAGAAGGGACCGTTTTCTCGTTTCATATCCCCTATAAAATAGTTGATAAACCAATTAAAGATGCAGCAAGCGTTTTGTTAAAAAATGAAGCAGCGCTTGCAGGTAAAAAGGTTCTCTTAGTAGATGATAATACATTGAATATTTTGTTGGCCGGAACTATTTTGAAGCGATACAAGATTCAGTATGATTCGGCTACAAACGGCGTAGAAGCCCTGGATTTGATAGCTGAAAATAAGTATGATATTATTTTAACCGATATCCAAATGCCAATTATGGATGGAATTGAGTTAGCCCTTAAAATTAGAAGTTTGGATAATCCAGAAAAAAGATACATCCCCATTTTGGGAGTTACCGCCAACGTTATGCAAGAAGACCGCGACAAATATTTAACATCGGGTATGAGTGATCTGGTATTAAAGCCTTTTTTTGAACGGGAATTAATTGAAAAGATTATAACTTACATCAAATAGAAGTGTGTATTTTACTATTTTTTGGGTAATTCCCCAGTGTCTTCTGGATGTTGAGGAGGTAACACCGCAACATTTTTTTCTACCACCACAGTTTTTAAATGTACTGCATATTTGGTCGGGGCTATTCCATCATCATATTTTTCTGCAAAGGCTTGTGTGAATTCTGCACCGAAATATAAGATAATGGCGGTATAATAGATCCAGAGTAAAATAATTACCAGCGATCCTGCGGAACCGAAAACCAATCCTGGGCTAGTTTTTTCTAAATATAAACCAATTAAATACTTACCTAAGCTAAACAACAGCGCAGTAAATAATGCGCCAACTAAAGCCGATTTCCATTTTAATATCACATCTGGCAAAACTTTAAAAATGACTGCAAAAACCCCTGTGCTAACAAGAATGGTAAGCACATTATTAAAGATTAATATAAAAACGGTGGTAGTACTGGAAATTTGAGGGATATATTGTGTGAGCTTGTTTCCTAAACTTAATACAATGCTGTTTAATACTAAAGAAACCAATAAAAGAAATCCTAAAGAAACCACTAATGAAAAGGATAGCAGTCGGTTGGTGATGAGTTTTTTCCATCCTTTTTTTGGAATCGCTTTTACTTTCCAAATCAAATTAATGCTATCTTGAATTTCAGTAAATACCGCCGTTGCACCAATAACAAGCACAATTATACCAATAATCAAGGCAAATGAACTTTTTCCCGATAAGCTGGCATTGGCCACAAAACTTTGAATTTGCAGGGCAACATCTTGGCCAACAAAATCATTAATTTGCGAAAATAATTGGTTTTCAATCGCTTCCTGACTGTAAATTAAACTTGCACTGGCAATGATAATAATTAACAGAGGGGAAATGGAAAAAATAGTGAAATAAGCAAGTGCCGCACTAAGTTTTGTTATACGGTCTTCCATAAACCCTTTTCCAGCCGCAATAAATAGATGGTAAGTGTTCAAACCAAACTCTTTTCCTTTTGTGATTAATTTAAGCATACAATTAATTTTTTAAGATGATTTTGCTTAATTAACATGTTCGCTACACATTAAAAAGGATACCCGATGCCGATATTATAAATGATGTTTTGTCTTCTCCAATCCGAGTCGCCAAAATTTATGTCTTTGAAAACCCATCGCTCGCCCGGTGGCAAGTAAGGTTTACGAATTGGGAAGGCAACATCTAAACGTACAACAAAAAAAGAGGCATCAACACGTAATCCTGCTCCTGTACCAACAGCCATCTCACTTAAAATGTTTTTAAATTTAAAACCTGAACCTACGCGGCCACTACCCGGAACGTTTGGATCTGGCGTATCTTCCTTTCTAAGCCATATATTTCCAGCATCGATGAAGGCAGCTCCGTAAAGAATGCTAAAAATTTTAAAGCGTAACTCCGTGTTGTACATAATTTTGATGTCACCCCCTTGATCTGTAAAAGAAAGTGTATCGGGAACTTTATAGGATCCAGGCCCTAAAGCACGGGCCGGAAATGCACGAATATCGCTACTACCACCGCCAAAAAACTGTTTAACAAAAGGTAAGGAGCTACTGTTGCCATATGCATAACCAAAACCTACATTAAAGCGGTTTGCCCAGATAAGTTTTTGATTTATTTTATAAAAATTTCTGGCATCGGCTTCTAAGCGCACAAATTGGGTTAGAGGTACGTTGAACAGCGTTTTGCGCCCTTCTGAGTCTTTTGGAATAAATAAGCCCCAGAGGTTACCACCCGTTTCAATTAATCCGTTGAAATACATATTGTTTCTTCGTCGGCTTTCCATTTGATTGGTGTAGGTAAAACTGTAATTACTACCAATAATGAATTGTTGTTCAAGTGTATTACGTAATAAAGGGTTCGTATTGAATAAGTTATTTCTTACACTATCCGAAGAAAAAATTGGTTGAACAAAGTTTATAGAAATAGGGTTTAAAATATGTTCCTTATATTGATTTTCATTGAAATAATATCCAAACTCTCCTTTAAAAGAATTTAATTTATATTCTGAACCACGATTTAGCAATTGGTAGTTTAGCAAAGCTACCGTGCGAGGAATAAATGCCGTTGTACTGTTCGGCTTATAAAAAGGTACAATAAAACGTGGAATGCTTAATTTTCCTTCAAGCGTGAATGAGTAGGTATTTCTTCCTTGTGAGGTTCCTCTAACCTGAGTTTCGAATCCGCCGCTGGCACTAATATCTAGCTGCTCTGCACCTTTTAAAAGGTTTCGGGTAGTGTGGGTTACTTTTACTTCAGATCCCACAAAATTGTTTGATTTACTCGTTCCTAACACTGAAAAGCTGATGGAGTATTTTTTGTAAGGAGTGAGATAGATGTTTAAATCGAGTTGATTATTCTTGAAACTATCCAAAGGGATAAATTCTGCTCGTACATCCTGAAAGGCGCCTATGTTAACCATCCGATTTAGCGATTGATTATGATCTTTTCGATTGTACAATTCATCCTTTTTAAAGAAAACCAAGCGGTCAAATAATCGAGGGCGATATGTATTTAAACTATCGTATATTTTAAAGTCGTGGTATTCCAATGGCTTTAATCTACGTAAAGCGGCATCACGGCGTAAGCTGTAATTTGGATAAATTTTAATGTCGTTAATTCTATAAGGCTTTAAAGCAGCATCGGGACTAGAACTTTTTACTTTTAAGCTAATATTAACTAAGTTTTTTCCAATGGTACTGTCTACTTGAAGTATTAAGTAATCGGGGCTAAAATAGAAATATCCACTTTCTTTTAAATCGTTATCAATACGGATGCGTTCATTTTTATAGATTTCTAGATCGTAAAAATCACCGATTCTAAGCAATGAGTTTTCTTTTTTGCTTTGTATAATTTTAGATATTCTATCCGAATCGGATGGAAAAGTAATTTTATTGATCTTATATCGGTTTCCGGTTGTCACTGTATAAATGGCTTTTCCTTTTTTACCTTTCGTAACCGTATCGCCAATTACGGCACTTTGTAGATAACCAATACTTATAAGGTAACTTTCTAGTACTTTACTATTGAAATCTAATTTTACTTCATTTAAAAGAACAGGAGGTTCGCCTACTTTGGTACGTAGCCAGTGTTGTATGCCTTTTGGTTTTTTAGGTTCACCAGCCAGATTATAAATCATTAATTTGGGTTTTAAACCTAGAAAAGATTTATTCGGTTTTGGTCGTGTTTTACTTAGTAAATCTGTTTTAATTTGTTTTTCATTATCAAGTTTTACAGAAGAATCAGGATTAATATCAATTTCGGCTCCAGTATATAGATATTGTCCCGGTTTAAGCGATTTTGTCGTGCTACATCCCATCCATACTAAACAGGCCAGCAAAAAAAGAAATGGTCTAGTTAGTTGTTTCATTTTTAAATTTTTGTTCTTCTCTAAATCTTTTTCTCGATCTTCTTTGTTCGAAAATTTCTTTGAATTTATTGTAATCCATTACTAGGGTAAAACCTAAACCCGTTTCGATAATTTGCCCTTCAATAACGCTTTCATTTTGGTTTCGGCGATATCCGCGTAAGCGATAACGACCATCTGCAGATAAGGCATACTCGACATTTACGTTTCCGGCAATATTGTTCGCATTTTTATCAGCAGGCTGAGAACCTTCCAATCCAAACGAACTTCCTACGGTAACGGTTAATCGATCATTCAATAATTTTTTTGATAAACCAATTTCTAAATCTGTTTTTTGTTGTGCCGAGCCGCTTGAATAATCTTCAGAAGAGTTTACACCAATATTTAATTCAACGCCTTGAATTAAGTCGGACGCTAAATTATTAAGCTGTTCGGTTAAAAGTTTGCTTACACTTTGGCGTGCAATGGCTGAGGTACTGGTACTAGCTAAACTTTGGAACGGATTGTTTGCTATGAAACGACCAAGTGCCAACAAAGCGAATACTTGTTTATTTAGTTCGCTTTCATTGCGATTAACATTGTTCAATTTGGTTTCAACATCGCCTCCTAAAGCATTTCGTTCATTTTCTGGAAGCTCTATTTTGAACGAGATTTTTGGTTTCAATAGTTCGCCTTTCATGTATAAATAAACTTGAAAAGGTAATTTCGTTTTGGCCTCTACTCGGTCAGGTTGATTTAATAAATCTATTGGTGCAGCATTTACTTCGTGCATGGCAGTAATGTTAACGTTGGCCTCCATCGGTTCTCCGGTCCAAATGATTGTGCTTCCTTTTTCAATCTGAAATTCTTTTTGCCCCAATCCTGGAATCGTGAGTTTATACGCTCCTGTTAATACTTCGTATCTTCCGGTTAGACTTATTTTTCCACTTGGATCGATTCCGGCATTTAAATTTGCTTCGCCTTTAATTTTTAAATTATCGCCGTTAAGCGGATCCACAATGATGTTTAAATCTGCTTCTGGATCAATGGCAATATCGGCCACTAGATTAATTCCTTTTAAAGGCGATTTTGTAACGCTATCGACATTTAAGGCCTTTTCTCCGTTAAATGGAGGAGCATCTTCGTCCACAAACTGAACAATTCCTTCTTGATCAATAACCGATGGATCGCTCGCTGGTACTACAAAGAAAAAGTTTGTTCCTTTGTTAATGCGAACGCTCATGTTGACATCGGGTTGATTTAAATCACCTCTGATTTTTATATTGCTGGTAAGGAAAACAGTGCCGTAGAAAAGTTCGTTATCCACAGCGGTAGAATTTAGTGCTCTGAAATTGTTGGTTCTGATGTCCAAACCAAATTTAAAATCGCTAAAGTTGCTGGTATAGACCATTCCATTAATGGTTGCTTTTTGATTTAGCGAATCGATTAACGTAAAATTATTGAAACGAATTCCTTCCTCTGTGAACGATATTTTTTCACTCGGTAACCGAAAATAGGAATTTACATAAGCAATACGAGCACCTGCATCATTAAAGTTTATGTCGCCCAAAATGCGGGGCTCGGTTAAAGATCCTTTCAGGGTTAATTCACCCGAAATAGTTCCTTTACCTTCTTTTAGTTGACCCGCAGAAAGACTTTCAATATTTTTTAGCTCGATTTTATCGATGTTCAGTTTCAGGTCTAATGCGCTGTTTGGTTCCGTATAATAAAACCCATTTACGCGTAGCTCGTGTACGCCCGATAAGGCCGCATTAATCTCAAAAGCATTCTCGGTATGGTTATTCGCTACCAAGCGAAGCGTACCTAATTCATCTTTTTGATAACGCAATCCTTCGATGGATAGATTGGCTTCGAACTTTGGTGTTTGTGCTAAATCCATTACAGTAGCGGTACCGTTTAACTTTCCGCCAACCAACGTGGTGTCTGTATCGGCAAACTTGGTTAATGTAGCTAATTGAAAATCTTTAAATTCAATAGCAAGAGGAGCATTCGGTGTACTTGGTGTGCTGTTAATGCTTAACGATTGGCCACTATTGCTTAGTTGGAATTGATTAATCAAAATACCCGATTGACCAAATTGAATGTAATTTTCGGGCGAAACTGTCCATTTTTCGTAATCTAAAATTAGTTTTTGCGGATCTAAATTAAACCTAAAATCTTTATTAATGGATTGGAACAATCCAGCTATCACATATTTATCTTTTAGCTCTTTGTCGCGTAAAAAGATGTTTACATTTAAGTTGTTATTCGCTGCGGTACCGCTGATTTCGGTGTTGAATAAAGAAATAGACGGACTTTGAAGGCTTTTAACATTGAAATCGTAACCAAGCTCATTTGTGGTTTTATTTTCTACACTTAAGGCTATGCTGTCAATTCTATAATCGCCATACACCACTTGAGGAAAGCTTCCCTTTAGGAGTAGGCTATCTTGTTTGGTATCAATTAAGCCATTTATTTGGGCAGGTTTAAATACCGTTAGCTCGGGCACGAATTTCTTCAACAACTTTGAATCATAAATCTGAATGCCAAACTTCAGACGTTGGTCTGGAACCGGAGTAACCTGACCAAAAGCATAATATTTATTGAGTTCATTAATAAGTGTTGCACCAAGTTTGCTCAATTGATAATTGCCTTCTAAATTGGCTGATAGAATTTCTGATTTTAGTTTTAATGAACTTGCTGTAGCGGTAGTTTTAGCATGTAGAAATAAGGTATCAACGTTAATCAATTCATTATTCATTACAAGTTGTAAACCAGTTACATCTACGTTTCCATTTAAATAATCGATATCCGCTGTAGGTAAATTTACATGCACTTTACCGGCTGCTTGTAAGGTTCTTGCATAGAAGTTTAAAGCTTGTAAGTCTAACCTTTTTAAATTTAACTGTGCATTTACCGCAGGATATTTACCGGCCATATTTACACGAGCATTTAAATTGAAATTGGCATTGCTATCGGTCATATTACCTTTTAGATTAACTCTCTGATTGGCGTACGAGCCCTGAAGATTTAAATTTCTGTAGGTATATTTGTTGTAGTACGCACTGATTAGTTTGGCATTAAATTTAGCATTGATTTTTTTCGGTTCTAACCCCGTTCCAGAAACATTGGCTTTTATGGTAACCCGCCCTAAATTGGGTTGCATTTTTAAAAGTCGGCCTACATTAAAGTTTTGAATGTTCACATTTCCCTGATACTTTTCTTTACCTTTTGCGCCGCTCAAACTGGCTAGTAAGGCCGCATTACCCATATCAGTTTTTACATTTAAATTGGTTTTGAACGTACTCATCGTGCCTTTAAAATAGCCTGTAGCATTGATTTGATTCGGTAGTTCAATGCTTGTCGGCAAAGCCGATGAAGGAACTAACACCAATAAATCTCGTTTACTGGTAGCCAACTTTTGGATGTTTATATCCAGATAGGTTTTTTCAATTGTAGGCAATCCTTTTATGGTTCCTTCTAACGCTATGTGCGTGTTTTTTAACCCAGTAATTTGTAATTGAGGGATGTTTAAATTATTCAGATACCCCTTAACAGAGGCATTAACTTTAATTTTTTCATTTCGATATGCAGCTGGAACGGCATCGCTAAAAAAGCTAGCATCTTTTAAACCAATGGTTGTATTTTTAAGATCAAGCTGAATTTTAACTTTTTCTGGATGCTTGGTTAAATCCTCTATTGAATTAAACGTTAAATTCGTGTTGTTTTCTATATAGGTATTTGGCGTATTGAATAGGAAATCACGTACCCGAATCTGCTTGTCGGTATAGGTAACTGCCGCTTTTAAATCATTTAAAATAAAACCACTTTTTTCGTTCAAGCTTCCATTCTTAACCGTTGCTAAAATGCCCTTGGCGTCGTAACGAATGTTGTTGGCACCTAAGTTTAGCTTGGTAATTTTTAAGTGATTAAAATCCATCCCTTTGGGCAAAGGTTTAGCTGCTAGATTATCAAATTGTACGGCATTATTTTCAAGGGAAATGTTGTTCACGAGAATGGCCATGGGCGATGACTCGACTAAAACCGTGTCTTTTACTTTATTTAAATCATTAGCAGGGGCCGGTTTAAAGGCAAATAGAATGGATGAATTGTTTAAATGCGCATCATTTACTTGATATTTGTTATGCGTTAAATCTATTTTGGTATTGCTTAATCCCAAATCAGCCAAATTTAAAACAGCTTTGGTGGTGGCTAATTGATCGTCGTATTTTATTTTTACATTACTAAATAAGAATTCTTCGACTTCAACTAAGGGTAATCTTCCTTCCTCTTTTTGACTGCTATCTACTGTATTGGTGATGTGCTGAACCAAATGGGTGAGTGGTTTTTGCTGTAAATAAGTAAGCGAAGTATTTTTTAAATCGAAGGTTTTAATCACATAATGTTGATTGGTTAAATCAAAATCTTTGATCTTGGTTTCGAGCTCGCCTAAATGAAGACGCATATCGTTACCGGCCACATCATCCCGGTAGGTAATACCAATATCTTGAAGGGCAATTTTATTTATAGAAAACTTTAGAGTAGAGGTGGTATCTTCTTTTACTTTTTCTTGAGGTTTTTTTTGCTCCGTCATAAAGGCATCCACCAAAAAAGAAAAATTAAAAGTTGTATCAGGTGTAATGCGTGTAACGTTCGCACGGATCTTGTTTAATTCAATGTTGTTTATTTCAACGGTATTGTTTAACAATTTCAAAAGACTAATGTCTACGGCTAATTTATCGGCATATAAAAGCGTATCCTTTTTTAAATCTTCGATGTAAAATTTGTTCAGAACTACATCTTTAGGGAACGCAATTTTAATGCTTTGAAGACTTATTTCGGTATGTGTTTTCTTTTTTAGGTAGGATATTACGCGATCTTTAACAAAATTTTGTACTGCAGGAATATTTAAAGATAAAGCAAGGGCGACCACCAATAAAAGGATGCTGGTAATGGTCCACAGAAAAATTTTTAATCCTTTGCGTACGTATTTGTTCAAGGCGTTTTCTTGTAAATTAGTGGTGAAAAAACTGCATAAATAATGCCACGAATAATATTAATGGCAGATTTTATTAGATAATACAAAAAATACAGTAAATTGTTCATCCCCATTAGAAAAAATGTATACGGGGATAAACTTTATATCATGAAGATACTAAATATAACCATACAATTTGAGGAATTTTCCGGAATAGAAGAACTAAGTGAAACGGATAAGAATTTGTGCCAACTGTCGGAAAAAGCACTTGAAACGTCTTATTCTCCTTATTCAAAATTCCGCGTGGGCACGGCGATTCGTTTAGCGGATGGACAAATAATTTTAGGGAGCAATCAAGAAAACGTAGCCTATCCATCGGGTTTATGCGCCGAACGCGTAGCACTTTTTTCTATTGGTTCCCGCTATCCTCATGCTGTTATAGAAAGCATGGCCATCACCGCCCATACCGAGAATTTTGAAATTACCAAACCCGTAACTTCTTGTGGCGCATGCTTACAAGTAATGGCTGAGTTTGAACGAAAGCAAAAGACACCCATTGCAGTAATTTTTTATTGCTTAGGGGGCGAAGTTTTAAAAGTGCCAAGCATTCAAAGTTTATTGCCTTTTTCTTTTGTTGAGGAACGATTGTTGGCTGCAAAAAAATGAAAGCGAGCAAGTTTTTAAGAGAGAAGCCATTAGGGTTTTGAACCCTTGCAGCAAAAAAATTAGACCATAAAATGTGAATAACCCGTTTTTATACTGTGGAATCATTTTTAGTATATTTACGCCTGCCAATACTGTAAATAGATGAGTGAAGAACTAGACCAACCCGTAAACGAAGAGCACAAACATACCATTACACCAATTAACGGCCTATACGAAAATTGGTTTCTCGATTATGCTTCTTATGTAATTCTCGATCGGGCTGTTCCGCACATTAACGATGGGTTAAAGCCGGTACAGCGTCGTATTATGCATTCGCTGAAAGAAATGGACGATGGACGTTTCAATAAAGCAGCCAATGTTATCGGTAATACGATGAAGTACCATCCGCATGGCGATGCATCCATTGGCGATGCCATGGTGCAGATAGGTCAAAAAGAATTGCTTATTGATATGCAGGGTAACTGGGGTGATCCCATTACGGGTGATAGTGCCGCTGCACCGCGTTACATCGAGGCACGCTTATCAAAATTTGCAAACGATGTAGTTTTTAATCCCGATACCACCAGTTGGCAATTGAGTTATGATGGACGTAACAACGAGCCGGTAACACTGCCAGTTAAATTTCCGCTTTTGTTAACGCAGGGCGCAGAGGGTATTGCCGTGGGTTTAGCAACGAAAGTAATGCCGCACAATTTTGTGGAGTTGATTGATGCCTCTATCGAGTCACTTAAAGGTACACGTCCGAACATTCTTCCCGATTTTTTTACCGGAGGGATGGCCGACTTTTCGAATTATAACGAGGGAGTGCGCGGAGGGAAAATTCGTGTACGCGCAAAAATTACTGAAAAAGATAAAAAGACCTTGGTCATCACAGAAATTCCCTTTAGTACCACTACAGGTTCTGTGATTGACAGTATTTTATCAGCCAACGATAAAGGCAAAATAAAAATCAAAAAAATTGAAGATAATACGGCTGCAAACGTTGAAATTGTGGTGCATTTGGCTCCCGGTATTTCGCCCGATGTAACCATCGATGCCTTGTATGCCTTTACTTCTTGCGAAGTTTCTATCTCGCCCAATACATGTGTAATTAAAGATGATAAACCACACTTTATGAGTGTGAACGATATCTTAATTGAAAACACAAAAAATACTAAATCCTTATTAAAAAAGGAGTTAGAAATTAAATTGCACGAACTACAAGAGAAAATTTTCTTTAGTTCTTTGCTTAAAATATTCATTCAAGAAGGCATGTACAAAAATGCCGAATACGAAAATTCGAGCAATTTTGAGATGGTGGTAGAGGTCTTACACCGACTTTTCGAGCCGTTTAAACCTTCCTTATACCGTGAAATTTTACCTGAAGATTTTAAAAAGTTAATCGACAAACCGATGAGTAGCATCACCCGTTTTGATGTGAAGAAGTCCGATGAACATATGAAAAGTCTAGAGGATGAAATTAAAGTGGTTAAGGGACATTTAAAACACCTAACGGATTACGCAATTGCCTGGTACCAAAAATTAAAAGATAAATACGGAAAGGGTAGAGAACGTAGAACCGAAATTAGGTTATTCGATCGGGTGGAAGCCGCAAAAGTTGCTTTGGCAAATATTAAGTTATACATGAATCGTCAAGATGGTTTTGTAGGCTCTGGTTTGCGTAAGGATGAGTTTGTGGCCGATTGCTCTGATATAGATGAAATTATTGTTTTCCGTGAAGATGGAAAGTGCATTATAACCAAAGTAGCCGATAAAACCTTTGTTGGAAAAGGAATTATTCATGCGCAAGTATTTAAAAAGGGGGATGAAAGAACCGTCTACAACATGATATATAAAGATGGAGCAACGGGTACCTCTTATATTAAACGTTTTGCGGTGGTGGGCGTAACGCGCGATAAAGAGTACGATTTAACGAAAGGCTCTAAAGGTTCTAAAGTGTTGTATTTTACAGCCAATCCAAATGGTGAAGCAGAAATTGTAAATGTTGCACTGAAACCGCATAGCAAATTGCGGAAACTTCAGTTCGATTTAGATTTTGCGGAAGTAGCCATTAAAGGCAGGGGTTCGCAAGGAAACATTGTTTCCAAATATCCAGTCAAAAAGATTGTGTTAAAAAGCAAAGGGGTTTCAACCTTGGCGGGATTAAAAATTTGGTACGATGATTTATTGAAACGTTTAAATGTTGACGGAAGAGGTAAATATTTAAGCGAATTTGATGGCGATGACCGTATTTTACAGGTACACAAAGATGGTAGCTACGAATTAAGCTCATTTGATTTAACCAATCACTTTGATGATGATTTGCTGTTAATGCAAAAATTTGATGCCGATAAAGTGTTTGCTGCGGTTCACTACGATGGAAAAGCACAAAATTATTTTGTAAAGCGCTTTACTTTTGAACTTCAAACAAATGGAAAGAAGGTGGTATTTATCAGCGAAGAGCCGAAGTCGAAATTAGTTTGTATAAGCTCAAATCCAGCTGCAAGTGTTCGAGTAGATGTGTTAAAAGGTAAAACTCAAATTCCAGAAACCTTAACACTGGTATTGGCCGAAATGATTGATGTAAAAGGCTTAAAAGCCAACGGAAATCGATTGTCAGCACATGATGTGCAAGAAATCTTTTTAGAAGAGCCGGAAATTGAAGAAGAAGAGCTGGAAATAAAAGAATCGGAAGAAAGCTCAAATGATGAAGATACAAGTGAAGAGACTGAGGACATTACTAAAGAGGATATAGAAAAAAAAGTAAAACCAACGTTTGAAAGAAAAACTCTGGAGGAATTAAAAAAGGATGAACCAGACAATGGTGAAACGCTGGTTAAGAAAGTCGATTTTGAAATTACCAATCCGGATGATATTGAAATGGATGATAATGGCCAAATAGGATTATTTTAAGAAGGATTACTAAAAAAATAGACCTATCCGGTTTTTAAAACCGGATAGGTCTTAAAAAAATTAGATGCCTGGAAGTCCGTCAAATAATTTTTTAATTTTCTCAGTGCTAGAAGGTCTTGGAGCATTTGATGATACAACATTTCCTTGAGGGTCGATTAAAATAAAACGAGGGATTGAGTTAACGCCATAAGCAGTAATAAAATCAGAACCAAAATCTTTGTCTGCACGCAGTTGGATTCCTTCTAATCCTTTATCAACGACCATTTTTTTCCATTTAGCTTGTGCTTTATCGGTATCTACAGATATACTTACAAATTCAATATTTTTCCCGTGATATTCTTTCTCTAGTACTTTTAAGCTTGGGATTTCAGCAATACAAGGTGTACACCAAGTAGCCCATAAATCAATGTATACATATTTTCCTTTAAGATCATCGAGTGATATATACCCACCTTTAGCATTTTCGTAGTTGTTGAATTTTGGTGAAGGTTTACCTGCAAAAGAATCAGCTACTCCATTTTTACGTTGTTTGTATGCTTCAATTGTGCCGGAGCAAAGGGAATTTAGCTGCTCAGCAGCAGAATGATATGCCTCTTTAGAAAGGCTATTCTTATTGTCTTCAAGTCTTTTAGTAAAATCGTTTCTTATTTCTGATAGTTTTGCATTAAATGCATTTTCTTCTAGTTCATAAAGGTTTTTATGTGTTTGTCCAACGGAAAAAGCTTCCATCAAGAATTTATGCATAAACTCAGAATCTTTTCCACTTTTGCCTCCATACGTTAAGGAAGCATCCCAATTTTTACCGTCAGCAGTTATGGTTAGTTCCGACTTGTTTGTAAGAAAAAGGAATGAGCCTAGCGATTTTCCTTCATTGGTATCACCTATCCAAAACATTTGATAGGAAATTTTCCCATTTTCTTCAAATTTTATTGTATCGGTAAAGCTCCCATCGGGTTTAAGCGCAATTTTTTTCAATTGATCATGATATTTCAACGGCTGAACGGTCGTGTCGGTTATTACAGACCAATAAATATATATGGTGTCTTTAATAGGGTTACTAATTTTACCAGAAACGGTTGCATAACCTTTGTCTTTTTTTACAACAAATGCCATCAAAAGCATTGCTGTGAGTATAATAGCGAGTTTTTTGAATTGTTTTTTCATTTCTTTATTGATTAGTCTCTTGGATTTTTAATGAGCTTTGGATTAATGGATAACTGTTCAGAGGGTATTTGAAAGACGTAATTGTTTCCGTTGGGCTTTAAAATGTAGTCTGCACCTTGAGCTGTATGTGTAATGGTTTTGGCAAAACGCGGATCTAGATTTAAACGTTTTAAATCAAATAATCGGGTTCCGCTAAGAAACATTTCGCGTCTTCGTTCATCCAGAATTTCTTTCAATACATCTTCAGCGTTGTTGTTTAAGTTGCTCAATGTTAAATCGGTAAAACCGATAATACGATTTCTTTTTACGGTATTTAGGTCGTCTAATGCTGGTTGTAGATTTCCAGTTCTTGCGGTACATTCGGCTCTGGTTAAATAAATTTCGGCTGTAGAAAAGCCGTGATTTTCTCTAATGGCAACAATATCAAGAAATAGTCCTTCGGGATAACCTGCTGCTGACCCATATAAATTAAAATAATCCGTGGTATAAATGAGTGGTCTTACGTCATTCGGATGAAAGCTAGACTGAAATTCTTGACTTAAGTATAAGGATTGCAAAATGGCTACTGATGTAGAGTTTGATTGCCTCATGTAAAGTTGCTCTTGATTAAAAAAGGGAGCTAGTGCTTCTTGATTATAACCAGCAATAGGTAGTATTGATTTGCTGGTGTAATTATCGATATAATTGTTGAGTGCGAGGGCTGCATTGGCATTTGCTAATGCCTGCGCATAGTTTCCTTGATACAAATACAGACGTGCAAGAAGCCCATATGCACTTGCTTTAGACGCTCTGTATTTTACATTGCTTGCGCGTAAGTTAGGTAAGGCCTTGGTAACATCATTTAAAATAAAGTTATAAACTTCTTGAACGGTAGATCTTTCTTGTTTCTCTTGATCAATACTGGCCAAGGTAATGATGGGCACGCCTAAATCAGTATTGGCCGTTTCGGCTTTGTATTGTTTCCCAAAAAGATTTACCAGCATAAAATAGTTAAATGCTCTTCCTAATAAGGCTTCTGCTTTTACAGATTTTCTTAGTGACTCATTTGTTCCTTCGGCTCCATCAATTTCAGAAATAATAATATTGTAATAGTAGATTCCTTTGTATGGCGCATTCCAGAGTATATTTTTTCCAGAATTGTAAATCTGCTCTTGATATATAAACGAGTTATAAAAAGGAGTTGATACAAAACCTGCTAGTTGATTGATGATGTCTGCTGTTTCAAAATCATCTCCCGCAGAAATTAACACGCTTAAGTCACTGCTATTTACAACATCATCCGAGTTTAGCATTAAATCATAGTCCTCTATTTTTTGAGCAATAAACTTATCTTTTGGTACAACGTCCAAATATTTTTGACAGCTACAAAGCAATAGGCTTGTAGCAATAAAGAAAAGTATCTTAATTTTTTTCATTCTGTACTAGTTTTAAAATGTGGCATTAATTCCAAAAGTATAAGCAGGCATAATGCGATAGCCTCTCTCTCCAGCGAATGATTGCGTTTCAGGGTCTATATTTTCTTTGTTTTTAGTCCATGTGTAGATGTTATTTGCTTGAAAATTTACTCCTAAATTTTTAAATGGTAACTTCATTAATAACTTGTTTGGTAAGTTGTAGCTCAGTGTAACTTCTCTTAGTTTGATATAATCACCTGGAAGTACATTTACATTCGCATTTCTGAAAAGGGTAGGACTAAAACTATCCGAAGTTCTTGCCGGTATTGTTGTGGTGTTTTCATCACCAGGTTGCTTCCATCTTTTTGTAGCGTCAATATGCGTTGAGTTGAGTTCTCCGGCATAGGTATCTTTTCTAATGACATTTCCTCCATTAAAGATAAATAGGAACGATAATTCTACATTTTTATACCCGAAAACATTGGTTAATCCACCAGAATAGGTAGGCTCTATAGTACCTAGATATACTAAATTATCAAAAGTAAGATCGGAAACCGAAGAGGTAGTGCTTCCGTCTTTTTTATAATAGGTAGCTTGCCCAGTATTGTTTAAGCCTGCAAAGCTAGGGCCGAAAATACTATTGGCAGGATACCCAATTTTAAATAGTGGCTGTAAATTGTTTGTAATGCTCAGAAAATCATTGCTGGGTGCTTTAACTTCTGTTACACGGTTTTTATTGAAGCGTAGTGTTAGATTACTTGACCATGAAAAATTTTTATTTTTTATGTTAACAGAGCTTACACCCAAATCTACCCCTCTGTTATACATGCTTCCTTGGTTTACTTCGCCAAAATCAAATCCAAAAGTTCCATCAATGTCTACAATAGCTAAAAGATCCGTTCCTATTCTATTGTAATAATCTACATTTATTGTTATCCGTTTCTCAAGCAAAGATAAATCCATTCCAAAGTTATGGCTTTTGGTGGTTTCCCATCTCAATTTTGTATTTGCGGGTGAGATAATAGAATTCCCTAGTAAGGATAAAACTGGTGAATAACTGGTTTGAAGAACATTGTAGGCCGAATTTCTGTTAGAGGTGTTGCCATTCAAACCATAGGTGTATCTAAACTTAAGGTCTATTTTATCAAAGCTAAAAAACGATTCTTTGGAAATATCCCAAGCAACACCGGCTGACCACAATGGGCGGAAGCGGAGAGAAGGGTCTGTGCCAAATAAATTAGATTGATCGATTCGAACACTTCCATTAAACGTGTATTTTCCATTGTAGGTATAAGCTCCATTGGCGTACATTGCTATGAATCGATTGGTGTTTTCGCTAATGCTCGGAATTTGATATCGGTTCCCACCTCTTAAGGTTATCGACTCGGTGGTGATTTTAGTTGCATTTAATAAATCAAGTTCATTAAATGGTACAATTGATAAGCCATTTGGGTTGAAACCATATCGTGTAAAACTATTGCCAGAAGAGAAAATGTGCCGCATTTCTCCACCTGCGATAGCAGAAACAACGTGTTTGTGCCTTGAAAAAGACCGGTTATAATTTGCCTGAGCGCGTATCGTATAGGAGTTTCGAGTAGAATTGTTTTGAAAAAGACGGCCTCCAAACGGAATTATTAATTGCTCATTTTCGCCTGTAAAAGGACTTCTTGCATTATTGTTAATTTCGGTTTTTAAGGCTGAATATTTCTCTGATTCATAAAGGCTGCTTTCGAAGTTTGCTCTTTCATATTGCATCCCTACTATTCCCGTAAAGCCACCCTTAAATTTGAAATTTAAATTCGCTTGTATTCGCGCTGCAAGCTCCCGCGATTTGCTTGAACTTTCTTTACAATCATTTAGTGGATAAAAAGTTTCGTCATAAAGACCAAGGCCAATTAAACGGTTAATTTCTTCCGTTAATTTGGTCCCGTTAAGTGTAAGCGGTAAAGGATTTCCATTCTCATCTTTAAGCATCATATAGGAAGGCATGTTTAAAAGAGTCGATCTATCTAAAAGATTTCCTTTGGAGTTGTTGAATGTAATAGCTCCTAAAACTTCTAAATCAATAATTTTAGAAATATTTAGGTTATCCTTGATATTGAAAATGGTTCTGTTTGAAGAGTTACCCACATTGACGTCTTTATATTGAACATTATTTAACGAAACATAATACTTGTTGCTTGTAGTTCCCCCACGTAGGGCAAGGTTGTTTTGAAATTCGGTGCCAACGCGGTACAAATCCTTTAACTGTGATAGGTTGTCTTTTGTTCGTAAGGAGCTAATCAAGTCATCCCGATATTGAATGACACTTGGATCGTTGGGATTGTAATAGGCATCTTGTAATGCATCGGTTAGCAAACCATACGAACGATTTGGTGAATCGGGACTTGGTATAAAGCTTTCAATAGCCATATCAATTTGCTCATTGCTTGACATTCTATTTAAAAAATAATTTAAATCTGGGGCACTTGTTAAGCGTAGACTACTGATAAAGTTTATGTTTGCCGAACTGCTGGTGCCTTTTTTAGTTGTGATAACAATCACTCCGTTTGATGAACGAACACCATAAATTGAGGCTGCTGTGGCATCTTTTAATACGGTTATGTTCTCGATAGTATTTGGATTGAGTGTTGAAATGTCAGCTTCCATGGGGAAACCATCTACTACAATTAATGGTGTGTTATTTAAGCCAATGGAGCTTCTTCCTCTAATTTCCAACCTAGAAGTTCCTCCTGTTGTAATCAGGGTTAAGCCCGGCACCATTCCTTCTAATTTGTTTTGTAAATTGGTGTAGGTTTTTCTTTCTAATTGTTTTTTGGTTACACGTGCATAGGAGCCTGTTGTTTCGTTTGCTTTTATGGTTTGGTATCCCGTAATATAAACATCTTTAAGATTGTCTGTTGATTCTTTTAAAGTAACAATTAGGCTCCTTTTTGAACCTACCGGTATTTCGTGCTTTTCAAGGCCTACACAGACGAAAACTAAGATACTGCTTTCATCTTTTACCCTAATTTTAAAGCGCCCAAGGGCATCTGTTACCGTTTTTGATTTACTGTTTTTTTCTTGTATTGTTACACCAGGTAGCGGTTCGCCTCCTTCATCCATAACTTGGCCTTCGACTATGTTGTTTTGGAAATAGTTTAAACGAAAGTTAGAAGTAGCAAAGGTGCTATAGGGGAGGTTAATTAACGAACATAAGAGCAATATAATGCATGTTTTTTTGCGGTAGTGTCCCCATCGGAGCCAGTTGAGTTTAATATAGGTTTGTTTTGGCTTCATTGTATCTAGTATATATTTAGTTAGTTGTAGGTAAAATCAATCTTATCGCAGTTTAATAGATATTAATTGGGTATTTGCTTAATAATAAATCGATTTATCTATGATTTTCTTCAACCACTTTGTTGAAATCAGCAAAGCTTAAATCGTTATTTCTACTCTTTCTTAGACGCTATAAATCGACATTTTTATAAAAGAATGTGAGATACAGATAAAAAGTAAAGCAATTGTTTTGTTGAAATAAAGAGATAGTATCAGCAACAAAATGAGCTTAAACTTCTTAAAGGTTAAGAAAAGTAAATTTTTAGGACTGATTTGGGGATGCTACTGAATAGGGATCAGTAATTAATAATAGAAATTATCAAATTTTGAAGTGTATTACTCTAAAGGTATTAAATTAAATTTATTAATCATAAAAAAATATTACATAATTCCCGTCAAAATCATACTAAACTGATTTTGCAACGTATAAAGCAATCATACCAATAACGTCAAGATTAATCTTATATTTGTCGCGCTCAAAGGGGTGCTTTTTGTTAGATGCAATTTCTGTTTTAAACAAAAGGCTGAGATTACACCCATTTTAATGTTTGACAACAAGTTTTTCTATTGTTTATACATTAAATGCACCTGATTCGGGTAATGCCGACGGAGGGAAGAGGTTTATTTACATGGCTGTTTCGCCCCGAAAGCAGTTTTAACTATTTTTTTATTGGCTGTAAGGCAAAGTACTGTAAATGAATTTTCAAGAGTGGTTTTTCCTATTTAAGGAGCAAATTTTTCATACTTCAATAGTGGAGTGGTTTGCCGTTGGTTTTGGCGTTTCCGAGGTTTTGTTAGCGAAACGAAATAATGTTTGGTTGTATCCAACGGGCATTGTATCTATTTTATTATCAATGTTTTTATTGTTAAATGCCAAGCTTTATGCAGAAATGTTACTGAGTATCTACTATTTAGTCATGAGTGTATATGGCTGGATTATTTGGAAAAAGCGAAAGGAAGATGGAGCACATCAAGTTGCATGGTCATCAAAAAAGGATTTGTTTATCGCCTGTGCTATCTCCGTAATCGGCTTTGCCATTTTTTATTTTGCACTAAAAAATCATACGGATTCGGATGTGCCTGTTTTGGATGCATTTGTTTCGGCAACAGCATGGGCGGGTATGTGGTTGCTGGCCAAGCGAAAAATTGAAAACTGGATTTTTTTAAACATTTCAAATATCGTTGCTATTCCCTTGTTATTTCATAAAAAACTTCCATTAATGGGCTGTTTAACTACCTTTTTATTTGTGGTAGCCATTTTTGGGTACTTCGAATGGAAGAAAATTATCACTAAAAATGTACTTCAAACTATTTAAATAAGGAGGTAAGATGGAAACAAGTACGCAAACATGGCATGCAGTAGTAGCAGAATATGCTGCAGAATCAGAAGCATTGGGGCAATTGCATCCTGAAATAGTGGAACAAGCATATGAAGAGCAGTGGTTTAAACTATTTGTTCCGGAAGCATATGGTGGCCCCGGTAAAAAATTGCCTGAAATTTTACGTTTAGAAGAATCGCTGGCTGAAGCGGATGGAAGTTTAGGCTGGACGGTAACTTTATGCGCCGGAGCCGGTTGGTTTGCTGGGTTTTTAGACCCTAGTTTGGCGCAAGAAATATTCGCAGATAGAACCGTATGCTTTGCCGGTAGTGGTGCTGTTGGTGGTACTGCAACCCAAACACCTAATGGATATGTTATCAACGGGCATTGGAAATATGCAAGTGGGGCGCTACACGCAACCGTTTTTACGGCTAATTGTGTGCTGCAGAATGAAGAAGGGTTGGAGTTTACAGACGAAGAAGGTAATCCAATAATTAAATCGTTCATCCTTAAAAAGAACGAAGTACATATTTTACCTGGATGGAGTTATTTTGGTTTGGTTGCAACGGGTAGTCATGCTTTTGAGGTACATCAATGCGAAGTGCCTTTCAATAGAACTTTTTCCATCAATACCAATATTCAAGTTGCAGATCAAGGATTTGATTATCCCTTTTTGCAGTTAGCCGAAACAACGCTTGCTGTTAATAGTTTAGGGATGGCGAAGCATTTTGTGGAACTGGTAGAAAATAGCTTTTATGCAAGATCGGGATTAAAGCGGTATACCGCGGAGCAAATTAATTACTTTACCCAAGTTTTACAGGATTCAAAATTGGAAATGGCACGAATGCGAATAGCATTTTATGAAGCCTTTGACCAATCTTGGGATGAATTGATCAACCATTCAACGATTTCTCTGGAGAGTTTGGAAAAGGTGAGTACAACTAGTAGACACATGGCACACACCACACGAAAAATATGTGATACCTTATTTCCATACTGCGGCTTAGAAGCAGCCCGAAAGGAAACGGAAATTAACCGGGTGTGGCGCGACATTCACACGGCAAGTCAACACGCATTGTTTACTTTTGAGCAACCTTAAAATTTGGATTTTATCGGATAATAAAAAAGTCCTGTATGTTGTGTACAGGACTTTTTTATTAAACTACTGGTATTGAATGTAAATAGGTTTTGGTTTAAGTTTTAGCAATTCTTCAGGCGTCATCATCCGATTAGGAGCTTTTTTCAAATCGTTTTTATAGAACAATTTAAATCCTGTAAACTGAACTGGTTCGCCAAAAATAAAGTGGCGATACGTACCAATTTTTAAATCTGGCTCACCCCATCCATCCATGTGCATTACAATTTGAACCTCTGGACGAAGTTTAATACTTTGTGAATTGGTAACCATTTTCTTAGTAAAGCGGTGTACGACAAAAACTTTAGGAGGTAAATTATGTTTTTTGACCATATCGGCTAAATAGCCAGAAACATAGTTAATGTCAGCGGCATCGTATGTGCCAATTTTTTTGCCTGGTAATGATCCGTCTTTCATTGAAAACTCAGGGTCAATTCCTAAATGAACATACGGCAACTCCAAATATTTCTCGATGTGTGGCAACTCTGCTTTGATATTACTTAAAGCAACTTGTAAATCTAAAAACACGATTGTACCCGGTTGCATTTTGGCGATTTTTAAAACCGAATCAATTTGTTTGTTCCCCATACGGTTGATGTACTTTCCATCTTTACCTGGTGTACCACTTGCCACAGCAGCGATATAGTGTAAACCCGGTTGTACCGGCGTGGTAGGATCTGCTTTTTCCCAATGTTTAACTTCGGCATTTAAACGTCTCCACATTTCTTTAGGGGCATATTCGCCCAAAGCGCCCATTTTCTTCGAATGCAAGTTACCGTAATATACCACAATACGTTTAAAGGGTAAAATAGCGCCCGCTAAAGGAGTAGGCTGCTTTTTTACGGGCCATTTTCCAGTGGTATCGCCATTGGCTAATTTAGCTACTAATGAATCGTATACTTTTGGGTCAACCGGTTTCATAACGTTTTCCGTTGTGTCGGTCTTTTTCTTGGTTGTGTCTGATGATTGAGTGGTGCTTTTACCACCTCCCGAAGTGCAGTTCGCAAATAGGCCTACTACTGCAAAGCTAAGCATCGTAGCTGATGCTAAATGAGCTAGTTTCATAATATAATATAGATGTGTATTGGGGTTAAATTAATCTTATGCTGATGGGATGTGAAAATAGGATAGTACTTTAATACTTCAAAATAAAGTAATTAACATTTACACATTGCAAAATTTCCCAAACACACCCAATGGAAGTTTTGTTCCTGCCGTGGCTTGTAAAAATAATTCTCCGGTCTCTAAATTTTGAACTTGTGGAAACGATGTTTTAATTAAATTTTCAACAATAACGGATGAAAACCCAAGTGAATAGGTGTTTAGGATTAAAAAATGTTCTTTCTCATCCAATAACTTCACTACGTCTTGCATCATTTCTTGAATATGGTCTTCTAATTTCCATTTTTCGCCATTGGGTCCATGTCCGTATGCTGGGGGATCTAAGATAATTCCGTTGTATTTTTTGCCGCGTTTCAGTTCCTTTTTTACAAATTTTAAGGCATCCTCAATCATCCAACGGGTATTTTTTAAGCCCGAAAGTTCTTGGTTTTCATTTGCCCATGTTACTACTTGCTTAATGGAATCAACGTGTGTAGTTTCTGCTCCTGCAGCATTGGCAATTAACGATGCCGCCCCTGTGTAAGCAAATAAGTTTAGTACCTTGGGTTGTGGTGTTTTAAATTTCTTAATTGATGAAGAAATGTAATCCCAGTTTACGGCTTGCTCTGGAAAAACGCCCACATGTTTAAAAGACGTTAACCCTAAACGAAGTTTAATGGCAACATCGTTATTTTTGTATTCTACATGCCAACGGTCAGGAATGGAAGCTGTTTTCTTTACCCATTCACCAGAAGTAGCTGACCGACCTTTAAACGTAATGTTTGCTTTATTTTTCCACTCTTGTTCCGATAATGTTTTTTTCCAAACGGCTTGTGGCTCCGGACGAATGAGTACAGCGTTACCAAAACGCTCTAATTTTTCGAAATCGCCACAATCGATTAATTCATAATCTTTCCAATGTGTGGGTGCAAGTAATTGTATCATGTGTTTGTATATCCTGCATGCTTACAAGAGAAAGCAATTCGTCTCGTAATATGCCTTTTTTTAAAGTTTATCTTTAGCAGCTTTCATGAATCGACTTGCGAAAACAAAGTCGTTTAGCTCTTTTACATCCGTATGTGCAATTTCTTTATTGTTACCTTCCCAGAATTTTTTTCCTTCGTGTAAAAATAAAATGTAATCGCCAATACCCATTACCGAGTTCATGTCATGTGTTACCACAACGGTAGTTGTTTTATATTCTTCGGTAATTTCTTTAATCAACTCATCAATTACAATAGACGTTTTAGGGTCTAATCCCGAGTTCGGCTCATCACAGAATAGGTATTTGGGGTTCATCGCAATAGCCCGCGCAATGCCCACGCGTTTTTTCATCCCACCCGATAATTCTGCCGGAAATAATTTATTTTTATCTTTTAAATTAACGCGCTCTAAACAAAAATTTACGCGATCTAATTTTTCACTTCTCGATTGGTCAGTAAACATGTTTAGCGGAAACATGATATTCTCTTCAACGGTCATACTATCAAAAAGGGCAGAACCTTGGAACAGCATGCCAATTTCTTTACGTACTTCGATCCGCTGATCGTAATCCATGGTAATGAAATCGCGACCGTCATATAAAACAGCACCTTTTTCGGGTTTGTGTAAACCCACCATGCATTTTAAAAGCGTTGTTTTACCTGAGCCTGAACCCCCAATAATTAAGTTGGTAACCCCTTCCTGAAAAGTTCCAGAAATACCTTTTAAAACGTCATTTTCACCAAATGATTTGTAAATATCTTTAATTTCTATCATTACAATAATAATTGGGTTACAATATAATCACATGCTAAAATCGAAATACAGCTAATTACAACTGCTCGCGTGCTGGCTTGCGATACCTCTAATGCCCCCCCCTTAACGTAAAAGCCTTCGTAAGCTGGTACCGAAGTGATGATAAAGCCAAATACAAATGCTTTCACTAAGGCAACCGTAATGGTGTATGGGTTAAAATCAGTTGTAATACCTTGAATGTATTCTGCTGGTGTAACAGCGCCTGAAATTGAACCGCCAATGTAGCCGCCACTAATGCTTAAAAACATAGAAATGATTACCAACATAGGCACCATGGTAATTCCAGAGATAATTTTTGGTAGAATGAGGTATCCTGGAGCATTTACACCCATAATTTCAAGGGCATCAATCTGCTCTGTAACACGCATTGATCCAATTTCAGAAGAAATAGCCGAACCAATTTTCCCTGCTAAAACAATGGCGCTAATGGTTGGGCTGAGCTCTAAAATACTTGAATCGCGGTTAACCGAGCCGATAATGGTTTTCGGGATAAAATCGCTCACCAACTGGAAAGCTATCTGTAAAGTCATTACTGCCCCAATAAATGTAGAGATAATGGCAATTAACCCTAATGAGCCTACACCTACATAATCCATTTGTTTGGCTATCTCTTTGAGATAGATTTTCATTTTTTCGGGTTTTCTGAATACAGATTTAAGCAGCAGTATGTACCTGCCGAAATTGGTGAAATTCATTCCGTATGCTTTTGCTTAAGTTAAGTTTCTAATATTTAATACTACAAAGAAACGATAAAAATATTGTTGCCCTCGTTAATTGTAAAAATATTCGTGGATTTAATAATAAATATGGTTTTTTGCTTACAAAAATTAAACCATAAAATATGAAAGCGCTAATAACCGGTGCAAGCAAAGGGATTGGAAAATCCATTGCTTTAAAATTGGCACAAAGTGGATACGATTTAATGCTATTGGCAAGAAATTTAACTGATTTGCAGCAACTAAAAATCGAACTAGAGGTTTATGGAACGGAAGTAAACGTTTTTTCGATTGATTTTGGAAACATCGAACAGGTTAAAACTTTTATATATGCAAAAGAAATGGAAAGCCTTTATGTGGATGTTTTAGTGAATAATGTTGGAACCTTTTTGCCTGGGAGTCTGCTTGATGAAGCTGATGAAGTATTTGAAAAACAGCAATATATCAATGTAAATGCGGCCTATTATTTTAGTAAATTTTTTGGCAAAAAGATGCGCGAAGTCCAATCAGGGCATATTTTTAACATATGCTCAGTAGCTAGTAAAGCACCCGTACAAAATGCTGGAAGTTATAGTGTAACAAAAGCAGCGATGTTGAGTCTTAATCATGTATTGCGGCAAGAATTAGCTCCGCATCACGTAAAGGTAACGGCGTTTTTGCCCGGTTCAACATTAACTTCTTCTTGGGAAGGAACCACCATCCCGAATGAAAAATTTGTGCAGCCTGAGGATATAGCCGAAACTTTATACACCATTTTAACTTTAAGTAAAGGTGTAAACGTTGATGAAGTAACTCTAACACCGCTTAATTTTTAATTTAAATTCTCAAGATATGCAAAAGACACTTTATAGAAACGAGCATGACAAGATGATAGCCGGTGTAGCATCGGGCTTAGCAGAGTATATGGGGATTGAGGTTACCATTGTTCGATTGTTATTTGTACTGGCAGCGGTTTTTATGGCTGGCGGAGGCTTAATAGCCTACTTAGTTCTATGGGCCGTAACGCCTACAAAAAAACATATAGAAACGTTTAATACTTTTTTTAATCAACCTGATTCCAATCCATTTTCAAATCCACCGGGTTTTGGAACGCCGAATTGGACGCAGCCAGTTAATGAAGGGACACAAAAAACGCCTTTCGAAACGCAACCTGATTTTAAATCTTTTAATAAATCAAACGATAGTAGTCGATCAATTGCCGGGATGATTTTATTGGTACTGGGTTGTATTTTGATGATGCGTGAGCTAGAGATTATTCCCTTTTGGTTTACGTTTAGAAACTTTTTTAAAGTTTTATGGCCAATTGCTTTAATTGCCATTGGTTTGGTAGTGATTTCCAAATCAAAACGGAAAAATGAATGGGCAGATTGGCAAAAACAACAAAATGCTCAACCCGAACAAAAAGCAACAGATAGTGCTTCGGAAGTGGTAAATAATGCTCCTGAAGCCGAAAATAATTCTTCAAATCAAGACCCTCAAGTATAAATAATATGAAATTAGATAGATTAATTTGGGGTATTTTGCTCCTTTTTATAGGCGGCGTACTTCTTTTAGAAAATTTTGGCGTAATCAATTTTTATTGGTCCAATGTATGGCGTTTTTGGCCAGTGTTTTTAATCATAGGAGGTGTTAATCTGTTGTTTAATAAAGGTGAATCAAAAAAAGGCCATGCCATATCATTAGTTATTTTAGTTTGCGCCTTAGCATTTTTGTTCTTTAGAGGACAACAACCAAGAGGAAGTTTCTTTTGGCACAATGAACCACCACGTGTTTTTTTCAAAGAAGAGTTTGATATGCCGGATACAGATGACGAGCATAATGATAACGAAGTGGATAAATCAAATGCGGTGATGTCGATTCCTTTTAGTGATGTGGATACCCTGAAAAAAGCAGTTTTGGAAATTTCTGGAGGAGGTGTTGCATTTAAAACAAATGGCTCTACAGAAGAGTTTGTAAAAGCCGATGTAGAAAATAATCGTGCTGGTTTTTATTTAAATAAACGTGACACCGATTCTGCAACCGTGCTGAGCTTAAAAATGGGCGGTAAAAAAAATAAATTCAATTTTGATGGCGACAATGATGTAAAATTTGAATTGAATCCAGCACCTGTTTGGGACTTGAAAATGAACTTAGGCGCGGGAGCCGCTGATTTGGATTTTAGTGATTTTAAAATACGATCGTTTCGTTTTGATGGTGGTGCAGCCGATGTGGATTTAAAAGTGGGAGCTTTATTGCCTATTAGCGATGTAGTTGTGAAATCGGGTTTAGCCGATGTGAAAATTAACATTCCTTCTAGTGTGGGTTGTCGCATTAAAACCAAAACAGGTTTGTCATCTAAAGATTTCGATGGTTTTAATAAAATTAGCGAAGGCGTTTATGAAAGCGTAAACTATAAAACATCCACCAAAAAAGTATTTATATATTTAGACGGAGGATTGAGTAACTTTGAGGTAAATAGATACGAGTAACCTTGCTTTATTCCCAAAGGATTTAAGCAGATGCATTCTCTTTAAACTCAAAATGAAATACACAGTTGTTATCAATGGAAAGCCGGAAGGTCCTTATACGTTAAGTGAATTAAAAGGATTGTCTATTACGCCCCATACTTTTGTGCGTACACCCGAAATGGACGACTATAAAGAAGCTCATGCAATTCCTGAATTGCGTGAGCTTCTTGGTTTTAGTTTTATAAAAACAGCTCCACAATATTTTGCTTCTTTTGACCAGCGGTTATTGGCTTCGGTAATCGATTTCTTTTTTATTTTTTTACTCTACTGCATCGTAATTTTAATCAGTTTTGCTTTTATTGAGGGGAAAGATGAGCGATTAATGGCATTTTTACTTCCATTACCGTCCATTCTAGTGATAAAAACAGTATACGGTATTTTGGCAGAAGCATCTTCGGCACAAGCTAGTATCGGTAAAAGACTAGTAAGCATTAAAGTGACCGATATGGAAGGGAGCCGTATTTCTATGGGGAAATCCATGGGTCGAAATTTGGCCAAAATCTTTTCCGTTTTGCCTGCTTTTTTTGGCTACCTCTATAGCTTTCTTAATAAAAAGAATCAATGTTGGCACGATATCGCTGCCGAAACACTGGTTATTAAGGATAGGTTGATATAAATTGGTTAATTAATTTATTGGAGATTCGTTTTGAAAGCTATTCTTACTGACCGGGAGAAATTATCGTTAAAACTAATAGAGCAACCCAAACATCCAAAGCGGAATTTTATTGTTTATTCCTGCTTCCATATCGTCCATAGCAATAAAGGAATTTTCGATGCCCGTTAATTGTTTGGTAGATTTTCCTTTGCCCCCAATCTCGAACGTGAATTTGTCATTCACATAAAAATCACCTTTTAATGGTAAATTAATTTCATGACCCGCATTTTTGAGTTGATTCATAAAAAACGCTTCTCTTAAAGACCCTTTATCCGTATTGTCGGGGCTCAATGCAAACGATAAATTGGTGTTTTCTAAAAATATCTTATCTGGCTTCTGTAAAGTACTGATGCTTTTTCCAGCTGCCGTAAGCGAATTAATTAATTTCGCATGGTTCAGGCAGTATAGATATTCCACAATCATATTACGACTAATGCCTGTTTTTTCGCTCAAACTGCTGATATTAGGCTTAAACGGGACATTGGTTGATAAAATGTAAAGCAGTTGGCGAATTTTTCGCGAGTGATGCGGATTAAAGCCGGCTATGAACTGTAAATCTTCTTCAATAATTAATCTGACCACTTTTTCCAAGCGTAAGTGATACGTATTTCTGTTTTCTGTAAAAAAAGGATAATATCCATACTTCAAGTAGTCATTAAAATATTGTAATGGCTTAAATTTAGAAATGATGTCGTGAACAAGTTGTACATGTTTAATAAGCAAATCATTTAATGCAACAGGTTCTAAATTTGCAATGCCACTAAAACTTAAAAATTCTCTAAAAGATAATCCAGTAAGCTCATATTGCACCGCACGACGGCTTAAATCGATGTTTTGCCTTGAAATGTCAATAATTGAAGAGCCTGTAAATACAATTTTTAAATCTTTGTAAAAGTCGTATGTGTTTTTTATTTCCTTTGCCCAGTTTGGATATTTATGTACTTCATCGATAAATAAAATTTTACCACCATTTTGCCTGAATTCTTGTGCAAAGTCTGATAATTTATTGTCTGTGAAATAAATGTCATCCATGGTAATGTACATCGCTTCGGCTCCTAAACCATAGGTTGCTTTAATGTGCTGTAAAATCAAGGTTGTTTTTCCAGTTCCCCTTGCACCTAATATGCTGATTAATCGATCGCTCCAATCTATTTTATTGGCTAACGGTCTAACAATATTCATTGCTTGCTGCTGTACAATTAAATTGGATTTATTTTTTAATCTTTCCATTTTGTATAGATATGATAGCAAATTTAATAAAAATTGCTATTAATTTATAGCAATTTTAGTGTATTTTGCTTTTTGTTTGATGCAAAATATGCTTTTCTTCTTTTCGTTAATTTAAAAATACATCCATTTCAACATTTCGCTTATCTTTGCACACGCATGGAAAATTTATCGGTAAAGCAAGTTTTAGAGGGGGGATATTGCACGAATTTAAAGCAATATTCACGGTTTTTAACCAGGGAAGTAACGATTGGCGATATTGCCTTGGGAGGGCATAATCCAATACGGATTCAAAGTATGACCACCACCGATACCATGGACACGCTGGCCACGGTAGAGCAAACCATTCGCATGGTAGAGTCGGGTTGCGAATATGTGCGCATTACTGCACCAAGCATTAAAGAAGCTGAAAATTTAGCCAATATCAAAAAGGAATTGCGCTACCGAGGATACAACGTTCCTTTAATTGCCGACATTCATTTTACACCGAATGCCGCCGAAATGGCCGCACGAATTGTAGAAAAAGTACGTGTAAATCCCGGAAATTACGCTGATAAAAAAAAGTTTGAAAATTTAGAATATACCCAAGCCACTTACGATGCCGAGTTGGAGCGTATTTATAAGAAATTTATCCCGCTGGTAAAAATCTGTAAAGAATACGGCACCGCTATGCGCATTGGTACCAACCACGGCTCTTTATCAGATCGTATCATGAGTCATTACGGTGATACTCCACGCGGAATGGTTGAATCGGCCATGGAATTTATCCGCATGTGCGAAGACCAAAATTATTACAATTTGGTTATTTCAATGAAAGCCAGCAATACCCAAGTGATGGTACAAGCCTATCGTTTGCTGGTAGAAACTATGGTGAAAGAGGGGATGAATTATCCTTTGCATTTAGGCGTTACTGAGGCAGGCGATGGAGAAGATGGAAGAATTAAATCTGCCGTTGGTATTGGAACGTTATTGGAAGATGGATTAGGCGATACCATACGGGTTTCTTTAACCGAGGACCCTGAATTTGAAGCGCCCGTAGCAAAAGCTCTAGCCGATCGTTATGCGTTAAGAGCACAGAAAACAGCGACCGAAACAGTTGAAAAACTAGCCATTCCACTTTCTGCTCAAACCTATTCGCCGTACGAATACAACCGTCGGGTAAGTAATCCGGTACAACATATCGGAGGTCATTATCACCCTGTGGTGATGATTGATGTAGCACAAGAAAATTTAAAAGACCCTTATTTTTTAAATGCTGTTGGATACCAATATAGCGCTGCATTAGATAAATATAATTTGGCCGATCAAGCCTGCGATTTGGCTTTCTTGGGCGACCAACTGCCTTCGTTTTCTTTTCCAGGTAATTTAAAGCAAATCTATAATTACGCGACTTGGTTAACATTGGCCGATAAAAACAATACACACCCACTTTTTTCATTGGAAGCATTTGGCAAAGCTGATAAAAAAGATGAAACCCTCAATTTTGTGCAAGTAAATGCAGCTGAGGGGGCTGAAATTGATTTTAACCAATTTGATGCAACGGTGGTGTTGATTTTAGAAACTAATTCCCTACATGGGATGGCTGAGCAGCGCAGCTTTTTTGTAGCGCTACAACAACAGAAATGCACCTTACCGGTCATCATAAAGCGAACGTACAGGAATGTGTCTGCCGATGATTTGATGTTATATGCCGCTACCGATTTAGGCGCGCTATTAACCGATGGTTTTGGCGATGGTGTTTGGATGGATGCAGCCGGACATAATTTAGCGTTGTTAAATGCAACTAGCTTTGGGATTTTACAGGCTACCCGAACACGAATAAGTAAAACTGAATACATATCGTGCCCAAGCTGCGGTCGAACCCTGTTCGATTTGCAAGAAACAACCCAATTAATTCGTTCACGTACCGATCATTTGAAAGGAATTAAGATTGGGATAATGGGCTGCATTGTGAATGGCCCTGGTGAAATGGCCGATGCCGATTATGGCTACGTGGGCACCGGACCCGATAAAATTACCTTGTACCGTGGAAAAGAAGTAGTGAAAAAGAATGTAACAACTGCCTTCGCGTTAGATGAATTAATCGATATTATTAAAGGCGACGGTAATTGGGTAGAAAAGGCATAATATTTTACGGTAAGGATTTTAATTGACAAGTTTTCTACGAAAGAAATCTTAAATTGCTTTATGATTATCCCTGAATTCCAGTCATTTTTTCTCGAATTACAAAATTGGTTAAGCAATAAAGGTCTTACGGGCAACTCATTTAACTATGCTTATTTTTTGATAAGTGTATTCGGTGTAATTATATTTTTGTACCTGACCATTCTCGTTACGCGGCATATTTTTATCCTCGTGGCAAAAAGTGCAAAAACCAAGTCTAATTGGCAAGATGCGTTATTAAAGTACCGGGTTTTTAGGGCTTTTGCACTTATTTTTGGTGCTTATATCATCTATCACGCGGTTCCGTATATCTTTTTGTATTTTCCAATTTGGCTTTTTTACGCCTTGGTTATTGCCAAAATCTATATTGTTTTAGCCGTAATGTTTGCCATCAATGCATTTTTAAATGCAGTGGTCTTCATTATGGAAGATTCTAAACAGTATGCCGATAAGCCGGTAAGAAGTTACAAACAAGTAACCAAAATTATCATTTACATCATTGGTTTTGTGTTAATCCTGTCCATTGTTTTAGGGCAATCGCCTTTGTATGTTTTTGGAGGTTTTGGTGCCGTAACTGCGGTGTTAATTTTGGTGTTTAGAGACCCAATTTTAGGCTTTGTGGCTTCCGTTCAAATGAGTGCAATTGATTTGGTTCGGGTAGGCGATTGGATAACTGTTGAAAAATACGGCGCCGACGGCGAAGTAACCGAAATTAATTTAACCACCATAAAAGTAAGAAATTGGGATAAAACGGTAACCATTGTACCAAGTTACGCTATTGTAAGCGAGTCGTTTAAAAATTGGCGGGCGATGGAGGAAAGTGAAGGAAGAAGAATTAAACGTCCCATTAATATCAATATTTCGAGCATCAAATTTTGTGATGAGGAATTAATTGCCCGATTAAAAACCATTGATTTTTTAAAAGATTATTTAACTGAAACAGAGCAATATATTCAACAATATAATGCTGAAAATACAGTAAATCCAAATAATTTGATTAACGGTAGACACATGACCAATATCGGGACCTTCCGTATTTATGCAGAAAAATATCTGGAAAGTAATCCGCATTTAAACCAAGAATTAACCTTCATGGTACGGCAATTACAAGCAACCGAAAACGGACTTCCCCTCGAGGTATATGTGTTTTCAAAAGAGAAAGGCTTAAAACGCTTTGAGGAAATAGCTGCCGATATTTTCGACCATTTATTGGCCGCAGTACCGTTTTTTGATTTAGAAATTTTCCAAAATCCTAGCGGCAGCGATATGCGGAATTTTGTGAACAGAAACCCACATTAACATGGATTAATGAATGGCTTGCCTGTTTTTATTTAGCGGGCAACAACGGATTGGTTAGGCTATTGAGCTGATCTTTATACGTACTCCCGCTTTTAACAGCCAGCTGATTTTTTAACACAACAGTTGTTTTTTCAATGTGCTCGATATGTCTTTTCTTCAAAAATCATTTCGCAGCCCAATCCTTTTAAAGCAGAGTTTATTGATAATCTTATTTCATGGTCAAAAATGAAGTCAATAGTTCGAATAACAGATACTAGAGAGGTGGCAAATAAACAAATATCCGAAATGCAATGCAAAACGGAGTTTCTTTAGATTTATAGATAAAAAAATCAAACTAGTTTTTTGAAGATAGGCTGCAGCTTCAAGAAATTTTCGTGTAACATTTTAAAAAACAAAGAAAGATATCAAAAAATCACTAAAAGAACAGAATAAATATAAGGTATAAAAATGGGAATCCCCCTATATGGTGGTTAATATGGGAGAGGGAATTACCGTCCAGGAATGATTTCAGCAAAATCACTTAATTATTAAATAATCAGCAAAAAAATAGACTAATTAATAATACTTGAAAGTGTGTAATAATAAAAAAATGATTTGAGAATTGATTTGTCAAACGTTTGTCCTAAAAAAAAAATAAAAACTTAAAATTTTTAATAAAGAACAACGTGTTGTCATACACTATAGGCATTTAAGTGTATCGAAATCTTATAAAATTGACAAACGTTTGTGTAAATAAATTTCTTAATATTCTGCCAATAATGATATACATTAGGAGTAAAAGAGACATATAGAAATCACTAATACATGCTCAAAATGACTAATATAAACTGCTCGTCTGTAATTAATTGTCTTGCTAAAGAATTAAAAATACCGGTTAGTAAATATTCTCTAAACAAGTATTTGCTTTCCCACCCCCATTATCCAAGTATGTTAAGTATGTCTGACGCCCTTACACATTTCAAGGTTCCAAACATCGCGTTTCAAAAACAGCTTCAAGATAATAAAAAAATAGATCTACCATTCCCTTTGATTTGCCGACTAAGTTCGCATGGACTTGGACAGTTTATAGTGGTGACTAGCTCTACAAATGATAAAATTTATTACAAAGATGGAAAACGAGGAAATAAATCCATACCTAAGGATGATTTTTATGCAGAATGGGATGGCATTGCATTGTATGCCGAAAAAGATCAAGAAAGCGGCGAAAGCCTTTATTTCCAAAGTCAACTATTGAATTTCTTTATCAAGATAAAATTGCCATTATTCATTTTCGTATTATGCTATTTTATATACTTTTTTAGTGGCGATCAATTGTTAAAAGCAGCTATTTTACCCATATTAGTTTTAAAAATTATTGGATTTGTAATTAGTATTTTTTTGGTTTCAATCACCCTTGACGCTAAAAATCCCTTTATTGAAAATCTATGCGGAATAGGGAAGAAAAATGGATGCAATAAAATATTAAAATCATCCGCGGCAAATATAACGGACTGGTTGAGTTGGAGCGAAGTTGGACTTATATATTTCAGTTTTACTATGATTGCCTTGATAATCGCCCCTGAAACGTCGAAGGTCTTATCTTGGTTATCCTTGGCGTGTATCCCGTACTCGATTTACTCTATCTCGTACCAATTAAAAAACAAAAACTGGTGCGTACTTTGTTGTTCAATACAAGTTATTATCTGGTTGGAAGTCTTATTTTCATTCTTTGCAGGAACTTTCCTAAATTTCTTTTCTAATGCAAATTCTCTTTTAATCATTGTCTTAAGTTTTGTAGCATCCTCTGTACTTTGGGCTTTGTTGAAGCCTTTCATAACTAAAGCCTACCAAGTAAATTTTTTAAAACAAGAATTAAATCAGTTTAAGAATAATACTTTGCTTTTTGAAAAATATCTAAATCTATCTCCTTCAATTGAATTACCCGAAGATCTTGTTTCTATTGAAATTGGGAATCCTTTGGCTAAAACAGTTATTACGATGGTTAGTAACTTGTATTGCAACCCTTGTGGTGATGCTCATAAGAAACTTACAAGATGGCTAGAAATAAGGGACGATCTCCGATTAAAAATAATCTTTACAGTCTCCTCGTATTTGAATGATCCAAGAATCAAGGCTATCGAGCATTTAAAGGAATTGAGTCTTAAAGAAGAGAACACCAAAGTCATCTTAAGAGCAATCGAGGACTGGTATAGTAATGGTCATAAAATAGATATTCTTCAAAAAAAATATCCTATTGGACATAATTCTAAAATGCCTAGAATTGGACCAATTCAAAACGAATGGCTATATCAAGCAAACATCATCCGTACACCAACATTTTTCATTAATGGCAAGCGAATAATCACTCCCTATAAATTGGATGATGTGGAGCATCTTGTGTTTTAAACAGTGGCCATTGTACAATGAGCATTTCTGGTTGCAAACAGACTGCTAATAACCTGAGCAAGTTATAAAATTGCTTAGTCTAAATAATCGGGCTTATGTGATTATTACCTAAATAAAAAATAGAACTTACAATGAAAAAACTCATTCTAAAAAAAGCATTTCTTGAGGAAGGGGAAATCCTTACTAGGAGTCAGCTCAAAAACGTGCTAGGGGGCTTTAATTTAGATACTAGCAGCACAGGCTGTTTGGAACAAGTATCTTGCAATAATAGCGATGATTGTCAAAAAGCAGATGGTTGCCCAGAGTGTAAAAATGTTGGGGGAGAACCAACCTCTCCAGGTGAGTGCGGACCTGCTATCTAATAATTTTGCCGGAATTTCCGGCAAAATTTAACCTATTATCTAATCACTTTTACATTTTCCATGCAAAACAAAATCCTTCAACTTTTCTCGATTTTGATAGTAATCAACTTCTTTCAAACTGCTTGCTTTGCACAGAAGGAGTATTATAGTTTTGAAATAGAAGGTGAAATTAGCGCAAAAGATACGCATTCACTTATACTTCGGTTCAAAAGTAGTATGGGAATGAATATTTCAGATACTTGTATTGTTGAAGGAGGCAAATTTAATTTCAAAGGAGATATCAAAGAGCCTACTCTTGCGGTCATCACAGGAAATGTTAAGACTAACAAATTTGAAGATCCAAACACATGCAGGTTCTTTATCGAACCTGGTAAAATAGCTATTTCTTTAACTGAGGATGCTTTTTCCAATGCAAAAATTAGCGGTTCTGCCACGCAAGACGAATTGAACTTGCTCAAATCGCAATATAAAGAGCAAAAGGATGATTTAGAGATTCTTCTTGAAAGAAGAGCATATTATACAAAAAAGATAAATACCATTGCATTAAAAGATTCGATTACTTTTTTTGGAAAAAAAAGAGATAGTATCCAGAGGTTAGTGGTATTAACTATTAAAGAAAAAGATAATAAAATCCTAAATTTTATTGCAAATCATCCAAAATCATACGCAAGTCCTTATTTGTTTTATCCTTATATAGGCCAATCTTCGATTCCAACTACATTGATTTTGAGTACTTTCAATAGTTTCAGCAAAAAAGTTAAAGAAAGTCCTCTAGGAATAGATAATTTTAAGGGAATCAATGATCGACTGACAAGGGAAAGTATTGCAACCTCAAAGGTCAACATCAAGAATGAACCAATTATTTTAAGCGATGATAAAAACCAGCTGCGTGATATAAGCACAATGTTGGGTAAGAAATTCACCCTCATTGATTTCTGGGCCAGTTGGTGCCTGCCATGTATTAAATCGAACCCACATGTTAAAAAAATAGCCAATCTTTATGCTAAAGAAGGCCTTAAAGTTATTGCAATTTCTACAGATAGAAACAGAAAAGACTGGCTTCCTGCGATTTACGAGCACGGATATGACCAGTTTATAAATTTAATCGATCTTCCAAATAGATTATTAACCCTTGAGGATCTCCAAAATATGGAGAAAATACCCTTACTAAAGAGATGGAATGTGGTAACGATACCTACACTGATGTTATTTGATAATAAGGGAGCCTTTATAGCTAAATTTGATAGAATCAATCTACAAAACCAGATCGTTGGATTAGAAGAGAAACTTAAAGAACTTTATAATGATGAAAAGTAATTCTCGACCAAGAATATAAAAACGCTCAATGTTATTTCTCTCTGCTCAACCTGACACTTATTATTTCTTATGGCAATTAGAGTTGCTCTTGCACAATTTGTCAAAGCATGGCGTCCAAAAAGAAAACATACACATACTAATCTCCTATGATAATATCAAAGGTATTTCGCCGTTTTTTTCAGAATTTATAACACAAAATAAGCAGGCGCTCTTTTTTATTTATCCAGACACAAGAAAATGTTCGGACTACGCCTCCTCGATAAGGCCTCATATTATAAAAAAGCACTTTTTGGCAAATCCAGAACTAGATAAAGAAGTAATTTTTTATCATGATTCAGACATCATTTTCACACAATTACCTAATTTTGACATGCTGTTGAAGGACAATAATTGGTATAGTTCTGACACTTCAACTTACACAAGTACTAAATTTCTTAAAGGAATTGGGGATAATGAACTTTCTAGAAGGATGTGTACTTCCTTGAACATTAGTAAGAAGGTATTTGAAAGGAACAATGGTTGTAGAGGTGGTGCACAATATATACTAAAGTACGTTGACCATAAGTTCTGGGAGGAAATTGAGGAAATTAGTGAAAATTTATTTCGCACTTTAATTAACTATAAAAGTGGGACAATTTCAACAACTAAGTTACAACCTTGGTGTGCTGACATGTGGTGTCTTTGGTTCGCGGCAATTAAACGAGGTGTTTTTATAGAAACGCATTCAGAACTCGACTTTTCATGGGCACATTCAAAATTATCAGAAAAAAGGAAAATAATTCATTATACAGGAAGTATACCGCCAGAAACAACGTTCTATTTTAGAAAAAACAATTATAATTATTGTACGCCTTTTTATGATGATTTTTTAAACATCGATAAAAATTCCTGTAGTTACCCTGTTATATTGGAAATTCAAGAGTGTGGGGCCAATAGATCAAAAAAAACATCTCTTTCCAATAGTGCAGTAATTCTAATTTGTGATTCAAGCATGGCTTTGGATTTTGGAATTATTAAAATCATCATAAAACATATAAAAACAACTATACGCTGTGAAATCATCATACTTGAGACTGGGAATACACCACAGCTAAAAACTGCAACTGTTAACCATGAAGTTAACTACCTTTATTTTCCAACCATTAATGTAGACAATCTTTTAAAGGAACTTCTCTCAACATCATCAGCTGATTTCTTTATTATCCAAACCTATGGTTTCATTTTAAACGAGAAGAATCTAAAAAGCGTCATAAATTCGATAAAAAAATATAGGGGTATAAGGGTACCCTTTACCCAGATTTTGAAGGTTGATTCACTCCTCTTTGCCATGTTCTCTAAACTTTTAGACATTAAGCTTTTTAATTTGAATAAAGGAAAAATGTTAAAATTTCAACAGGAGCAACAACCTATATGCCTTGTGGGGAATAGAATTGATTTAGAGAAATTATTAGCAATCTATTTCCAACCCTCTTTGATTGAAAACAAAAAAATGCTGATTTCAGTAACAAAAAATCGTACCAAAACGGCCTATTACTATTCAAAATGATAAAGGAATCACACGAAACGGAATATACAAAGATAGCCTCAATTTCAGAAAAAATGAGTCTCTGCATCGTCTATTTCGTAGTCGGTAGAACTCTAGAAGATAATGTACTCCAAAAATGTTCAGAAGTATTATATCATGAAATCACAGATGAAATTCAGTTATTAACAGTGCGTTCAAATCTTTCAATTTTATTAAGATTTGGATGGTTAACTGAATTCCTTATCGAGCATGACGTACTTAGATTGAACAGTCATGATTTCTTATCAGATCTAGACGATCAAATTTATCTTCAAGTCATATACAGTATGGATACCCTTCCAAATAGGAATGCCTTGGAAGTTAATATGGCCCTCTATTTTTATAAAAGAATAAGCAACAAAAAAAAACATAATAATTTTTATAGATCTATTTGTAATATAGAATGTCTGTGCCTGCTTTTGATTAGGATTTCGGATAAATTAAATGCCTTAAATTACACTGTCAATGAATACTACACCTCCTCAATTTTTCAATTAATATATTCTCTGTTTCTCAAAGTAAAACCAACAAGGATTTGTTATGAAACAGTAAACTGTACATTAAATAAACTAGGTGATTTAGACCTAACTTTTCCTCCTCTGCCAACTCGAGATCCAATAAACTATAAACAAATAAAGCTCCCAATTATAAAATCTAATAAAAATGTTCAGATACCAAAGGAAGATGATCTTTATAATCTCTTGATATCTATAGATTCTGAAGACCGGCTTGGCTGGAAAGAAGGGTGGCAACATGATAAAATATGAAAATTAGACTAACGACTTTTGCAAGAACGGATGAAAGCTTACTTGCTTTAATTTCACGCCGATATCTGTCTGGAAAATATAGATGGAAAGATCTTGAATTTGTAACAGATGACTCATATGATAAAATGATTATTTTCACAAGTCCACATAGGGACACGGTTGAATATAATCCGGGAAAATGTATTACAATGCTAACTGAGCCACCAAATTCACCAAATAGGGTCAGTCACCTTACTGGACGAACCGAAGAAATGTACCTGCCTTTACCTTGGCTACCAGGTCAGATATATGGAAAATCTGTTTTTGGAGGAGATGGAAACCTTATTGTTAAAAACAATTTATTATCCGTGATAACTAGCGACCTCAACTATCTTGACGGGCACAAAGCCAGATTAGAGTTTGTTTACTACCTAGATAAAATGATTGAGCAAGGTTTGGATATCTGGGGAAAATCACATAGTAAGATTTATTTTTCACATATTACAAACTACCGTGGTTCAATTAGGGATAAATACTTAGGACTTTGGTCTTATAAATATCATTTGGCCTGTGAGAACTCCTTCGAACCAGGATATTTTACTGAAAAAATAATAGACCCAATCATAGCAGAAAGCCTTTGTTTCTATGATGGGTGTACAAACATTGAAACCTTTATTGACGAAAAAGCCTTTGTGAAGATAAATATTAAAAATGCACAAGCCTCAGTTGAATTAATATTGAAATCAATTAAAGATAACCTTTGGGCCAAAAAAGTAAAATATATCAGAACCCAAAAGTCAAGAATGCTAACTACCTTACATCCTATCAATTTGATTTGGCTAACAGCCCACGAAAAAGATGTGTTGAAATATTGTCAATTATAAACCTATTAGTCCAATGATTAGCATAGTTATACCAGTTCACAATAATGCCAAATTCTTAGAAAGGGCTTTAAATTCTGTTACAGATCAAACAGCAAATAATTGGGAGTGCATAATTGTTGATGACCATTCAATTGATGAGTCTGCTAATATCTATAAAAAATTTACACAATTCGATAAAAAATTCAAAGTATTTATAAATAATAAAAAAGGAGGAAATGCTGCCAGAAACTATGGTGTACGTAAAAGTACTGCTGTAAATATCATGTTCCTAGACGCCGATGATGAATTGAAACCAGATTGTATTTCTGAACGGATCTTAACAATTAAAGAAAAGCCACTTTCAGATATGTACGTTTTCAGTACAGAAATTTCAGATGGATTGATTATTACTGGAAAATTTAATCGGCCAATAGCAAATTATCAAACGTTTTTATCCTTCTTTATCGCTCACCGTATTCCTTGGCATACTTCTTCGGTTGTTTGGAACAGGGGGTTTTTAAATAGAATTGGCTGCTGGAATGAGAATTTTGAACGATTACAGGATATTGACCTGAATATTCGTGCCTTATTAACGAAACCAAAAATAGTATTTGGATCTGAAATAGCCGACAGTATTTATCATAAACATAAATTGAGCACCACAAAAATTGAGAAAACATTATTTTCCGCTTGCAGATTGATCGAAGATCACTACAAACGGTGTCTCGATTTTAATCTTGAATCTAAAAGTAATATTATTTTATCATTCACTACTTTGATAGAAAAAATCTTGTCCCTTTATGTTTGTGAAGTAGCGGAACCAATTGTCGGGTGGGAAAATAAATTTTTAAAAACATTGGAAACTATCAAAGTAGAAGGCTCTGAAACAGCATATGTCCGATCCATTTTCGATATTTTAAAAAAAACAACAAAAGAATGATTGTATTAGACAACCTTAATCTTACAAAAGAGGATTTTATATCAATAATAATTCCTGTATATAATAACCTAGAACGATTAAAACGTTGTATTCGATGTATTAGAATACAAGATTATCCACTTGAACAATTGGAAGTTATAGTTGTTGATAATGGATCAAAAAAAATAAAATCCATAAAAAAATTTTTAACTGATTATGATTTCGTTAAACTGTTTGAATATACTGCTTCAAAAAGTCCATATCCTTGTAGAAACATTGGAATAAATGAAGCAAAGGGAAATATTATAGCTCTACTTGATTCCAATTGCTTTCCAGTTCAAAACTGGCTTAAAGAAGGCTTAAAAATGCTTAAAAATAATCACTTAGATTTAGTAGCAGGAAGAGTTGTGTTTGAATTTTCTGACAACTATACTGTTTCGGAAATAGCGGACTCCTTAATTTTTGTCAATGTTGAAAATTCAGTAAAAACGGGAGGGCTTCCTGGTGGAAATGCTTTTATTCGTGCAGAGGTTTTCGATACTGTAGGGCTATTTGATGAAAAGTTACGTTCAAGTGGCGATGCAATTTGGTCAAAGCGCGCTACGAGGCAAGGATTTAAAGTTGGGTACTCTGACACTGCTATCTCATTTTACCCTGCAAAGCAGTTTTTCCCCTTTATCAGAAAATCTTTTCGAATCGGTTTTGGCAGTTTACATTTTTGGAAATTAGAAGGCTACCCTAAATACAAAATTCGCAAAATGCACATGGACAATCTTAGGCCTATAAAAATGATACAAATAAAAAAACTCATTGTCCATAAAGGCGAATTAGATATGTTCGATAGAATAATGCAAATATGGCTGTGTTTATGGGTAGCGAATCTTATGAGATTTATAGGCAGAAGCTACGCGATGATTATTTCCCCAAAGTAAAACCTTAAACAAAGAGTATGAACATTTCATATTATTCACAAAACGGTCAGGATTTTATTATAGATCAAGAAATTTTCGATAAACAACGAGATGGTTACTTTGTAGAGATTGGCGCGCATGACGGAATTAAGTATAGTAATACCTATTTCTTCGAAAAAGAGCGCGGATGGAAGGGTATTTGCATTGAAGCCAATCCAAAAATTTATCCATCACTTGTAAAAAACAGAAACTGCTATACGCTCAATACCTGCATATCAACTACAGCAAAAATAGAGGATTTTTTATGTTTGCCTGGAAAATTAGAAATGCTTAGCGGCTTAACTAGCCAATTTAGTAAAAGTCATCTTTCTAGAATAGAACGAGAAATGTTAAAGCACAACGAAACTTCAGAGAATTTGTCGATTGAATGTCTAACGTTTGGAGAAGTAATTGAACGTTTTAAGGTTCAACATATCGACTATCTAAGTATTGATACAGAGGGGAGCGAACTATCAATATTAAAATCAATTGATTTTAATAAGATTTCAATATCAGTAATTTCGGCAGAAAATACCTACAAAAACAGTGAAAATTCAGAATACCTTAAACTCCATGGATATAAAAAAATCGCACGAGTTGGCGAAGATGATATATTCATGCTTTCAGAAGAGATGGAATAAAAAAAATAAACGCCAGATTAATAAGAATTAAAGAGGGGATGTTGGCTATTCGTATTAACTGATTTAAACCTAGATTTTGGAATAGATTTTCAAAAGCGCAGATAAACAATTAATTTAAAATATTTTGAATTGGTATTAAGATTCATCCCGGGTCTCACCTTCCCCACAGAATATTCCGATAAGGCAGTTCTGTCAATAATATGCCCGAAACTATACCTTAGAATTTTCGATTAATCGGGGGAGGTCATTTGACCGGTTTATGGAGTTTGTGAAGTTTGAGCTAGGAAAATTAAATCCATTGATGCAGGATGAGCATATAAGGAGACAAATTGACTATTATAAAGTAAGCAATATCAGACGAAAACTATTTTTAAAATTGAGGATAAGTCCCATTTGGAATATATTAAAGCAACATATAACCTGAATTACGAAATTAAAACAAAGTATTAGAAATAGTATAGAATAAACTTTTATAAAAGTAATTTGATTTGAAAAACTTCCCATTCTATAAACAACCCGATCAAATGGATTGCGGGCCTACCTGCATCCGGATGATTGCAAAATATTACGGCAGGAATTATACCTTACAACGCTTACGAGAAATTTCGGGCATTAACCGGGCTGGTGTTTCCTTATTGGGCATAAGTGAGGCAGCGGAAAAAGTTGGCTTTAGAACTACCGGTCTAAAACTCAACATAGAAAAACTAATGGAAATGGAGATGCCTTGCATATTGCACTGGCGGCAAAACCATTTTGTAGTACTATACCGGGTTGAAGAAAATAAGCTATTTTATTTAGCAGATCCGGCAAAAGGTTTAATAAAATATAAAAAAGATGAATTTATAAAGTTTTGGGCAAGTACCCGTAATGCCGACGGAGGTTTAGGGATTGCCCTTTCAATAGCCCCAAGCCCCGAATTTTATTTACAAGGAGGTGTTCCGGATAAAGGCTTGGATTTAACCTACATGTTAGGCTATTTGAAAAAATTCAAGGGTTTAATAGCACAACTTTTTGTGGGGCTGGGGGTAGGCAGTCTATTGCAGTTGATTTTACCTTTTTTAACACAATCAGTCGTCGATATTGGTATAAACACCCGAAATTTAAATTTCATTTACATTGTTTTAATTGCGCAAACCATGCTCTTTTTAGGGCGAATGAGTGTCGATTTTATTCGCTCATGGATCATATTGCACATGACTACTCGTATAAATATCTCTATTTTAACCGATTTCTTAATCAAGCTCATGAAATTACCCATGAACTTTTTTGAAACAAAAATGACAGGTGATATTATGCAACGTATGAGCGACCAAGGGCGTATTCAGAGTTTTTTAACAGGCTCATCATTAAGCACTATATTTTCATTATTCAATTTGGTTCTATTTGCGTTTGTATTGGCTTATTACAACCTGAACGTTTTTTTAATTTATGTAGTCAGTAGCATTTTGTATAGTACCTTGGTTATCTTTTTTTTAAAGAAAAGAAGAGAGCTCGATTTTAAACGCTTTGATGCTTCATCCGAAAATCAAAGTACGGTAGTACAATTGATTTCGGGCATGCAAGAAATTAAATTGAATAACTGTGAACAACAAAAACGTTGGGAGTGGGAGCGTGTACAAGCGAGCTTATTTAAGTTTAGCATCAAAAGTTTGGCTTTAGGGCAATACCAGCAGTTCTTTGCATTTTTTATCAATGAAGGAAAGAATATCTTAATTACATTTTTGGTTGCAAAATCTGTTGTCGATGGGCAATTAACCTTGGGAGGGATGATGGCTGTTCAGTATATTGTAGGTCAATTAAATAGTCCAATAGAGCAGCTTTTAGGCTTTCTACAAGCGTTCCAAGATGCAAAAATTAGCTTAGAGCGCTTAAACGAGATACATGAGCTGGAAGATGAAGAACCTAGAGGAAAGCAGTTTATGTTCGATTTACCTACGCAAAAAAGCATAAAACTAAACCAGTTAACGTTTACCTATCCAGGTGCAGGAAACGAACCTGTTTTATCAAATATTGATCTTGCTATTCCCGAAGGAAAAACCACCGCTATTGTTGGAATGAGTGGCAGTGGGAAAACCACTATTTTAAAATTGTTGCTTCGTTTCTACGAGCCACAAAAAGGTGAAATTAAAGTTGGGAATACGAATATTGGTCAGATAGGATTTAAGTTTTGGCGGAGTAAGTGCGGCATTGTTATGCAAGATGGTTTTATCTTTTCGGATACCATAGCCCGCAACATCGCCGTAGCGGATGAATATCCGGATATGGACAAATTGCAGCATGCGATAAAAGTAGCCAATATTCAAGAATTTATAGATGAATTGCCTTTAGGGCTTCATACCAAAATAGGTGCAGCGGGCAATGGCATTAGCCAGGGTCAAAAGCAGCGTATGCTGATTGCCAGAGCCGTTTATAAAGATCCCGAGTATATCTTTTTTGATGAAGCGACCAATGCATTAGATGCGAACAACGAAAAAGTCATAATGGAAAATCTAGAAAGCTTTTTTAAGGGTCGAACGGTAGTGGTGGTTGCGCATCGGCTAAGTACCGTTAAAAATGCAGATAATATTGTGGTATTGGATAAAGGAATTGTCATAGAGCAAGGGACACACACAGAACTAACCAAAAGGAAAGGCGAGTATTATCAATTGGTAAAAAACCAGCTGGAATTGGGGAATTGAGGCACTTACTTTTTAATAATAGAATTGAAAATTTAAAAATGAAAGAAATCCAAGATCAGGAAAGTGTAGCTCGAAACGAAGTTCAGAGGTATCACGATGATTCAATGCTTTATTCAACGAATAAAGAAGCCGATGAAGCCGTATCGGGACATAGTGAAGAAGTGCAAGAAATCATTACGGCAGTACCCTCTTGGATCTTAAAATGGGGCATAACAGTCATATTTGCTGTGTTGCTTGGCATCGTACTGCTGTCTGCGTTAATCGAATACCCCGATGTGGTTAAAACTAGCTTAAAGGTAAACTCTATAAATGCGCCTAAGCCTATTTTAGCCAAGCAAGGGGGTAAACTAGTTCGGTTATTGGTTAAAGATGGAGAAACAGTTAAACAAAGTCAACCCTTGGCTTTTTTTGAGAGTACAGCAAATCACTGGGATGTATTAAAAGTGAACGACATACTAAAGCAATTTCAAATTGGTGTACAAAAAGGAAGTGAAAATTTAACAGCGCTTCCAACCGGATTAAATTTGGGCGAGTTACAAGGGAGTTATCAAAGCTTTTATCAGCAATACCTACAATATTTATCTACTCAAAAAAATGGATATTATTTAAAAAGACTCGCATTTTTGGAAAAAGATTTAGCTGATATACAGGTTTTAAAACAGCAGATTTTAAAACAAGAAGCAATTCAAAAACTAGCGTATAGTAATGAGGAGGTAGAATATAAGGCCGCTCAAAAATTATTCAAAAATAAGGTAATATCAAGAGCCGAGTTTGCACAACAAGAAAACAAGTATTTAGCTGCAAAATCGCCTTTGCAGCAATCTGAGACAGAAATTCTGAGTAATTCAACTTCATACCACACTAAAGAAAAAGAACTATTGGAGTTGAAGCACACAATTGCCGATGAGCAAGCAAAATTTATACAAGCTTTAAATCAATGCTTAAACGAAAGTAATGCATGGATTCTACAATATGTGTTAAGTGCTGCTATTTCAGGTAAGGTAAGTTATGCCGGAATTGTGCAAGAAAATCAGAATGTTCTAAATGGCCAAGAAGTTTTTATCGTAAATCCAGGCAACACCGATTTTTTTGGTGAACTGCAAATTCCGCAATACAATATGGGGAAAATACATGTCGGAGAGCGCACCTTGGTAAAACTACAAAGCTATCCATATGAACAATATGGAATGATAAGAGGAAAGTTGAGCTACATTTCTGATGCGGCATTTCGGGATAGTGTATTTATCGCGAAGGTAAGTTTTGATGAATTTGAAAATAAAGAGAAGGGGCAAAAAATAGTTCTAAAAAATGGTATGCTGGCAGATGCGGAAATCATAACAGAAGAAAATTCTTTGTTACAGCGATTCTTTAATAATATAACTAAAATGATGCACAGTAAATAGTAAACTAATGAAACAGGGTATTCGTTTCCTATGAATTATCTAGCGCTGAAACATGTATTTTTATGATCATTATTTGATCATAAAAAATTAGATATAAAAAGCTAGGCTATAATAAATGCAACTTGTTCGCTTACTCTTCGCTTAAAAACACCAAACATTTTTCGCACACTTTAAATAAAAGTGGAGGCAAAGTATTGCTTTCATACGGATGCGAAGCACCAAATACATGGTTGGCCCCTTCAATTTTAACCAATCGGCTGTTCGGATTGGCATCCGCCAGTTGCTGCGCAACATCGAAAGGAACGTTTACATCGTCATCACCATGAATAATTAACCAAGGGATGTTAATCCGCTTAGCAGCATGTACAATGTTTAGGGTTTCTTTATTTTCGTTAAAATCTTCTAATAAGCTTTTATTTAAAGGCATTTGTTCTTTTGTGCGGGCATTGGTAACAAAAATTTGCCCGGTTTTTTCCCATTTGGCTTCTTGTTCCTTTTTCCAAAGGCTACTGAAATCGGCTATCGAACTCCAGGTCACAATTTTATCGATGCGTAAATCGTTTGCAGCCTCAATAATAGCTAAACCACCACCTCGGCTGTGGCCAATTAAATAGATGGGCGTGGCACGTCCATGCGATTTCTCAATAAAATCGATTACCGCATTTAAGTCGTATAATTCCTTTGATACTGTGTTTGAGGCAAAACTTTCTAAGTCGCTTACATCGGTTGGGTTTTCTACCGGAACACCAGAATGTGAAAGGTTAAACTTTATATACCGAAAACCATTGTTAGCAAAAAAGCGCGACACTAAATTATGGGCACCCCAGTCTTTAAAACCCTTAAAGCCATGCACAAATAAGATGATAGGGGCTTTTAAGTTTTGGTCGTCGAAAGTGATATCTCCGATAATTAATTTATCGTTGGCGCCTCTAATGCTAAATTGACTGTGCTGAATCATAACCTTGGTATTAACATTCTAAAATGGTACAGTGTTTGCAAACTTAGTATAAAAAATAAAAAAAATATGTCTACCGAAAACCAAAAACCAGAACAAGAAGCAGAAGGCGGATTTTTTGATAACTTGAAAAACAAGTTTGAGAACTTGAAAGATAAAGCAGAAGATGCTTGGGATGTAACAAAAGATAAGGCCGAAGACGCTTGGGAAGACGCCAAAGTAACGGCAGCTGAGCTGAAAGTGAAAGCAGATGACGCTTTTGACAATGCGAAAGAAAAATTCGAAGAACTAAAAGACAAGGCAGAAGATAAATGGGACGATTTGACCAAAAAGGATGAACAAAAGAATGCCTAGCTTATTGCCAATAAAACAGTACAAATAGCGTATGAAAAACTAAGCGTTTGTACTGTTTTTCAGATTTTAAAGAATTGATTTTTAGAACAGTATCAGTCCGTTGTGCTGTTTTTTTTTCTTCCCGCCTGATTCGTTTTTCTTTTCCTCAAGATGACTTGTCATGGTTTTGTTTTTATTTAAAACCGTTCTAAATTGACCTAAATTACAGGTTAATGACAGGAAGATTCATTTGCCCTATTACTTTTGTATCCCGATAATAGATAATAAACGGAAGCAATTGGAATACTTAAAAGTTATAGCTTTTACGCACCATCACATAGATTTAAAATCTTTAGGTAAGCTGGTTATCTGCGACGAAAGTTTAGATAGCAGACTAAAGAATATACAATCGCAGTTACCGGTGAGCGAAATTTTTTACATTGGTACCTGTAACCGTGTTGAATTTGTATTCTTAACAAAAGAAAAAACGGACAAAGAATTTGTTACTAAATTTTTAACCGTTTTGGATATGGGCCTGCCCGCCGAATTTGTGGAGCGTTTCTTAGATAGTGTTACTGTTTATGAAAACGAAGAAGCATTCAATCATCTATTACGTACTTCTTGTTCGTTGGAAAGTTTGGTAGTGGGCGAAAAGGAAATTTTAGCCCAAATACGCAAAGCATACGAAAACTGCCGCGATGCAGGCTTTACGGGCGATTACATGCGTATGATTATGGATCGTGTAGTGAAAACGGCCAAAGAAGTATACACCCATACCAATATCTCGAAAAATCCGGTTTCAGTAGTATCCTTGGCGTATCGCAAGCTAAGAGCCCTAAACGTTTGTGGTAATTCGCGCGTTTTAATTGTTGGCGCTGGTGAAACCAACCAAAATATTGCAAAATACCTCAACAAGCATAAATATTCTAATTTTTCAGTTTTCAACCGCACGTTGGCTAAAGCCGAAACCTTGGCGCAAGAGCTAAATGGAAAAGCATATACCTTGGATGCGTTGGAAAATTTTACCGAGGGCTTCGATGTCATCGTAACCTGTACTGGTGCCACTGAACCCATCATTACAGAAAAATTGTATGCCAAATTATTAAATGGCGATACCTCCAAAAAAGTAATTGTTGATTTAGCGGTACCAAACGATGTGGCTCCAGCTGTGGTGCATCAACATGCAGTTCATTATATCGAGGTAGAATCGCTAAAAGAAGTTGCGCGCAAGAATATTCAAGAGCGTTACAATGAATTGGTGCACGCCGAGGAAATTATTAAAAATAACATTGCTGAATTCTTTTTAGTGTTGAAACAACGCAAAATTGAATTGGCGATGCAAGAAGTGCCTCGTAAAATTAAGGAGATTAAAAATACGGCAATCAATGGCGTATTTGCGGAGGAAATTTCTCAAATGGACGAAGCATCACGCGAGGTTTTAGAACGTGTGATGAATTACATGGAGAAAAAATACATTAGCGTTCCAATGATAATGGCCAAAGAAATATTGGTTAAGGAATCTTAAAAATAGCTTTTCATACTTTTCTTTTTCTAGATAGATTGCTGAAATAAACGTTCTTATGTTCAGTATATTTCTGTATTTTCATTTTTAATTATGCACGCTTAGAAACCTGAACAATATTCAGTAGCCGAATGTTTGAGGAGCTCGAAGTCAAAAAAGGGGGGCGCATTGTAAGGTTACTGTCTCATTTTTAAACATTTTATAAGATACAGCGTAATTAATTTAAATTTGCAAATCATTCAAAAGTATAGTGAAGAAATTAACCATCGGAACACGCGGAAGCGATTTAGCTTTATGGCAAGCCAATTACATTAAAGATGAATTAGCGGCTATAGGAGTAGAAGCAGAATTAAAAATAATTAAAACGCAGGGCGATAAAATCCTGAATTTAAGATTGGATAAACTGGAAGGTAAAGGATTTTTTACCAAAGAGTTAGAAGAAGAGCTGTTGGGTGGTACCATCGATTTGGCGGTTCACTCGCTGAAAGATTTGCCTACTACACATCCTGAAGGGTTGATTATTGCAGCCATTCCTCCACGCGAAGAAGCAACCGAATACTTGTTGATTCTGAAAGACTGTGTAGATATTTCGCAAAAGCTTTCCTTGAAGAAAGGAGCCATGGTGGGTACTTCATCTAACCGTCGCAAAGCCCAATTGTTAGGTTTACGCGCCGATTTAGCCATTGAAGATTTGCGTGGCAACGTTCCAACGAGGATTCAAAAGCTTAGAGACGAAGATTACGATGCCATTATGTTGGCCAAAGCAGGAGTGAAACGCTTAGGTTTAGATTTAAGCGATTTACATGTAGAGGAATTATCCACTACTGAATTTATTCCGGCACCAGCACAAGGAGCTTTGGGTATTCAAATTAGAGAAAGCGATACTGAGCTTTTTAATCTACTGCAAAAACTAAACAATGCCGATACTGCTGAAGAGGTTGGCGTTGAGCGTAAAGTACTAAACCTATTTGAAGGGGGATGCCACATGCCATTAGGTTGTTATTGCAAGAAAGAAGATGGACTGTTTGAAGTGTGGACCGCAAAAGCGGATGATGCGGAAGATTTTCCAAATCGATTATTTTTACGTTCTGAAACAACTGAAGGCTTGGCCGAAAAAATTGTTGCCAAGTTTAATACTGAGCGTAAACGCCCCGAAAAGGTGTTTATTTCGCGCGAAATTGGCGAACATAGTTATTTCCGTAAGGCATTAGAACACAACAAAATTGAAGTTGAAGGACGTTCGTTAATACGTACTTTTCCAATAGTGAATGTTTTAGACCAATTTATTTTAAAACACATTGATTGGGTGTTCTTTAGCAGTAGAAATAGTGTTGAATATTTTTTCAACTTAAATCCGTTATTGTCTAAAAAGACAAAGTTTGGTGTGGTTGGACGAGGTTCGGAAGATGCTTTGCGTAAACGCGGACATTATGCTGATTTTGTGGGTGCAAGTGGGGATATTGTGGAGGTTGCTGAAGATTTTGCAAAATTGGTGGATGGACAACAAGTTCTGTTTCCACGGGCATTGGATAGCTTGCAATCGATTCAAAAAGGGTTAAACGCCACTACAAAAATTGTGGATTTACCTATTTATGAAACAGTAATTGAAGATAACATTGGGCAATCATTTGCCGATGTATTAATTTTTACAAGCCCTTCAAATGTAGATGCTTATTTTACCGATAATTTATTGGAACCTGGTCAACAGGTAATTGCCATTGGTAATTCAACTGGTAAAAAATTCGATGAGATGAATGTGCCATACACATTACCCTATTCACCTGATGAAATTGGTTTGGTAGAGGCTGTGTTTGCTTTAGATATAAAATAGGCGTTTTTCGTTTCGGGCTTCTGAAGAAGGTTCCATAAACCCGATTGAAGTGGAAAGCCCGCATCCCTATTTTTCAGCGGGAGAGGACTTGAAACGGAAAGCGGGACTGTAGGAAACGAAGAGCCACTGCCTATTTGTTTTAAAAAAATAAATTGAAAACGAGCTGAAAGCAAATTGTAGTGCAAATAGCATGTATGAACGCTAGGCTCGATAAAATACAAAGAGAGATGTTGTACCGCCCAAGAAGATTGAGGAAAAACTCATTGGTTAGAGAGATGGTAGCCGAAACCCGACTATCGAAGGATATGTTTGTGTACCCTTATTTTGTTGTTCCGGGAACAAATGTAACGCATGCCATTGATGCCATGCCAGGGGTAAACCATTATTCGGTGGACACGTTGCTGAAGGATGTGGAACAGGGATTGAAAAAGGGGCTCAACAAAATTATGCTTTTTGGTGTGGGGGATGAAAAATCTGCTGACGCCAAATCGGCTTATCATGATCACTCTTTGGTGCCTGTTGCGGTGCGGGAATTAAAGAAAAATTTCGGCGATGATTTATATGTAATTACCGATGTTTGTGTTTGCTCATATACCACACATGGCCATTGCGGCATTATGGAGAACGATTATGTGCAAAACGATAAAACGGTTGAGGTGATTGCCAAGATGGCTTTAACGCATGCAGAAGCAGGAGCTGATATGTTTGCTCCTTCGGATATGATGGACGGACGGATTGAAGCGATTCGTAACTTGCTGGATGCGAATGGTTTTGTGAATGCTGCGATTATGAGTCATGCGACTAAGTTTGCATCGGCTTATTACGGGCCCTTTAGGGAAGCTGCCGATTGTGCGCCGAGTAAAGGCGATCGTAAAGCCTATCAAATGGATTTTAGAAATCCACTGGAGGCCCTGCGCGAAGCTGCTTTAGATGAACAAGAGGGTGCCGATGTATTAATGGTAAAACCGGGCTTGGCGTATTTAGATATTATTCAACGTTTAAAACAAGATACCAATTTACCAATAGCCGTATACAATGTATCAGGCGAGTACTCGATGGTAAAAGCTGCAGCCGAAAGAGGTTGGATTGATGAGCAAAAAGTAGTGATGGAAACCATGCATGCTTTTGCCCGTGCCGGAGCAAGCATTATTACAACCTATCATATTAAAGATATTTTAAATAACGAATGGATGTGAGAGAGGTAGGAGGCGTAAGGTATACGGCGAAAGGTTATTAAACTAACAGCTTAAACCCTAAACCTCTATACCCTAAACCTTAATAAAAAATGTCAGATTCAGTAAAAGAAACGTTAAAAGGCAATGAAGCCAATTTTCCGGTAAATACCGAAAGCAAACCCGATATATCAAGAGCCAAATCGGCAGAATTATACGAGAAATCGAAAACATATTTTCCGGGAGGCGTAAACTCGCCGGTACGGGCATTTAAATCGGTGTACGGAACGCCACTTTTTATTGAAAAAGGCGACGGCTGTTACATTTGGGATGCGGATGGAAACGAGTTTATTGATTTTTGCGGAAGTTGGGGGCCTTTAATTTTAGGGCATAACAACCCCAAAATTCGCGAGAAAGTAACCGAAGTGATGCAAAACGGGATGAGCTTTGGCGCACCTACAGCTTTGGAAAATGAATTAGCAGAATTGATTATCACGAACAATCGTTTTGTAGAGAAAATTCGTTTTACAAGTTCAGGTACCGAAGCGGTAATGTCGGCCATTCGTTTGGCGCGTGGATATACCGGAAGAGATAAGATTATTAAGTTTGAAGGTTGTTACCATGGTCATAGCGACTCGTTATTGGTAAAGGCAGGCTCGGGTTTGGTTACCTTTGGTGAAACGTCATCGGCAGGTGTACCTAAATCATTTGCGGAAGAAACCATTGTGATCCCATTGAATGATACAAAGGCTATTGAAGAGGCTTTTGCGCAATTTAAAGGACAGGTTGCTGCGGTCATTATCGAAGGAATTCCAGCCAATAACGGCTTGTTAATGCAAGATAAAGCATACATCCAATTTTTGCGTACGATTTGTACGGAGAATGGTGCCTTATTGATTTTTGATGAGGTGATTACCGGATTCCGTGTTGGTTTTGAAGGTGCTGCGGCATACTACGAAATTACCCCCGATATTGTAACCTATGGTAAAATTATTGGCGGTGGTTTGCCGGTTGGTATGTACGGCGCTTCGAACGAAATTATGGCGCATATTTCGCCTGATGGAGGCGTGTACCAAGCGGGCACATTATCGGGAAATCCGGTGGCTATGGCTGCAGGAATTGCCACGCTGACTGAATTAAGTCAGGCTGATTTTTATACCAACTTGAATCAAAAAGCGCAAGCCTTTGTAGCGAGTATTAAAAGCTTTGTTGAAGAACGCCATTATGCAGTCAAAATTTTTACAGTGGGTTCTATTTTTTGGTTCGCTTTTACGGAGAAAGAAAAGATTCAATCGGCCGAAGACATTGATCCGAACAGCATGGAGAAATTCAAAATCATGCACCGCGAATTATTAAACAGAGGGATTTATATGGGGCCTTCGGGGTACGAAGTTGGTTTTGTTTCGGCGGCGCACACCCAAAAGGAGTTAGAAAAGGCGAAAGAAGCAATTTTTGCTGCACTGGATTTAGTGTTTAAGAAATAAAAATCAGTAAATTGTTGTTTGAATTTGTTCGAAAAGGATAAAGACAAGCATTGAAGAAATCAAAAAAGCCACGGTGTTTTAAAGAATGAAGAAGTCGATTATCATATTTTATGCTTTATTGCTTTATGCATTAATACAGCTTATCTCATGGGGTAGTTTGGTGGTGCGTTTGCAACCAAGCCGCATGACCATGATTATGGGCGAAGGCTCGGTGTTTCTGTTTTTATTGTGCTTTGGTGGATATTTTTTACATCAATCGTTAAAGCGCGAAGATAAATTACGGAGACAGCAGCAGAATTTTTTAATGTCGATTACACATGAGTTAAAATCGCCATTGGCGGCTATTAAATTGTCTATTCAAACCATTGTTAAGCGCGATTTAGACAAGGCTAGACAAACATCTTTGTTGAATAATTCGTTAAAAGACATTGAACGATTAGACGACTTGGTGGAGAATCTTTTGCTGGCAACGAAAATTGAAAATCGGTCGTACAGCTTTCCAAAAGAGGAATTTAATTTTTCGGAACTGGTTTCAAAAATAAGCGATCGGTTGCAAGTGCATTCCTGCGGATGTTCGCAAATTATTCATGCCAACATTCAGCCAAATTTGCAGTTAATGGGTGACAAATTTGCCTTGTCGTCGGTTGTAAATAATTTAATCGAGAACGCAATCAAATATTCGGATCCTTGTGAACCTATAAATGTACATTTAGAGGAAGTGGAGGGGCATATTAAGCTAAGTGTAGCCGATAGGGGGATTGGTATTTCAGATCCCGAAAAAATGTTGATATTTGATAAGTTTTACCGTGTTGGTAATGAGAATGTCAGAAAAGCGAAGGGAACAGGTTTAGGCTTGTTTATTGTGAAGGAGGTTTTACAATACCATGATGCTGATATTGTTGTAAAAGACAATGAGCCAAATGGAAGTGTTTTTGAAGTAACATTTAGTTAATCTCAAATTATGTCAGAAAAATTAAGAATCCTGTTGGTAGAAGACGAAGATCATTTGTTGGATGCCATTAAATTGAACCTCGAGCTAGATGGGTATAAAGTTCACGCCGTAAAAGATGGCAAAACTGCCTTAAAAGTTTTTAAAGAAGAACGTTTTAATCTAATCATATTAGATGTAATGTTACCAGAAATGGATGGTTTTCAGGTTTGTGAAACGATTCGTTTAGAAAATAGCGAAGTACCTATTATGTTTTTAACTGCGAAAAACACGTCAGAAGATCGTGTATTAGGCTTAAAAAAGGGTGCTGACGATTATCTAGTGAAACCATTTAACTTAGAAGAATTAATTCTTCGTGTAGGTATTTTGGTTAAACGAAGCTTAAAAGCAGATGATTTAAAAGAATTAAACTCGTATAAAATTGGTGATAAAACCATTTATTTTAATTCGTTTGAATTGAAACACGACGACGGAACCATTACGCCACTTACGAAGAAAGAAACCATGTTATTGAAACTCTTAATTGAGCGTAAAAACGATGCTGTTTCGCGTGAGCAAATTTTAGAAACCGTTTGGAATTACGATGTATATCCATCAACAAGAACCATTGATAATTTCATTTTAACGTTCCGTAAATATTTTGAGCCGGATCAAAAAAATCCAATTTATTTTCACTCAATCCGTGGGGTTGGCTATAAATTTACCGATAACCATTAATGTATAATAATAAAGGTAGGTATGCTTTAATGGTTGTTTTTGTGGTAGCCGCATTGGTTTGCCTGTATTACAACCTATATGAATTAGCAGCCTTAGGTGGATTTTTATTCGCTTTTGTTTTATGGAGCCACTTTAAGCACAGTTCGGTGTTAATGGCTTCTAAATATTTTAAAAACAACGATTTTGAGAAAACGAAAACGTTGTTGGCAGAAGTAGGTAACCCGGATCGTTTAGGAAGAAACAGAAGAGGATATTACGAGTTTATGCTGGCCAATATGGCGCTGAAAGAAGAGGATTTTGAGAAAGCAGAATATCACTTTCAAATAGCCAGCCGGTTTCCGGTAGGAGGTAAAAATGATAAAGCCTATGTGCTGATTCATTTAGCCAACTTGGCCCTGCGAAAAAAAGATAAGGAACGCGCAAAGGCCTATGCTACACGTGCAACTGAATTGGCAACGAGCTCAAGGTCGAAAGATATTATTGCTAAAATTGAAAAAGAAATAGAAAAAATACACTAAAATTTTGGGATACTTTTCCTGTTGAAACGAAGGCTCTCTTTCTTGCAAAGAAGATACTTCGTTTTTAGTATGAATAAGCAATCCGAATGAACAACACAACATGAAGAATAATTTATTTTTAGACGCAGCATTTTCAAAACAAACAGAACGTCCACCCGTTTGGATGATGCGTCAGGCGGGAAGATTTATGCCACAATATTGGGAGATTAAAAACAAGTACTCTTTCTTAGAGATGTGCAAAAACCCTGAAATTGCGGCAGACGTAACCATGTTACCTGTTGATTTATTGGATATTGATGCGGCTATTCTTTTCTGCGATATTTTAGTAACTGGCGAAGCCATGGGAGGCGATTTAAGCTTCACCCAAGGAGTAGGGCCTAAGTTTGCCAATCCGGTACGTACGGAGAAAGACGTTGATAGCTTAAATATTGATTGTTTAGGCGAATTGGAATACGTGGCAGATGCCATTAAAGTAATTCAACAACGCTTAAACGGTCGTATCCCATTAATTGGTTTCGCAGGGGCTCCATTTACCGTAATGAGCTATTTGGTTGAAGGCGGTTCATCAAAAGATTTTAAGCTAACCAAATTGATGCTGCACAATGAGCCTGAGCTCGCGCATAAGTTGTTGTCTAAAATTGCAAAGGTTACAGCAGATTATTTAAACCTACAAATTGCGGCAGGTGTAAATGCTATTCAAATTTTTGATAGCTGGGCACAAGCACTTTCATGGAGTGATTATACTGAATTTTCGCATCGCTATATTCAAGAAATCATAGCTAACTTAAATAGAAAAGATATTCCAGTCATTTCTTTCTGTAAAGGAAGTTCTGTTTTTGCTCCAATTATGGCCGAAGCAAAACCCGATGTAATTTCGGTTGATTGGAATGCCGATTTATTGAATATCAAAAATGCCTTGCCTGCTGGTATTGCGGTTCAAGGTAATTTAGATCCTCATATTTTATATGCCGAGAAATCGGTTATAAAAGCACAAATTCATAAATTATTTGAGCGTATGCGCGGTACCGAAGGCTTTATTTTTAATTTAGGTCACGGCATAATGCCTGATATACCTTTCGATAATGTTAAGTATGCTATTGAAGTGGTGAAGGAGTTTAAGTACTAAGATTCAGATAATTTAATTGATTTACTTATATTAGTATAAATAAATAGAAGTTCGATGATAGTTAAATCATTAGCAGACGAGGATAAAGTGCCCATTAAACAGGTTATTGAAGCTGTTGATAAGGCAATGGATGATGTGTTAAGGGTGGTTGATGCAATGAATTTGGGTAGAACTGAAGTAAAAGAAGATGGCGTTTATAGAACGTTTAATAATGGAGACGTAGTAAAAATTTCATCAGGAAATTTTGCTAAGAAAAAAGTTTCTACTAAAAAGATAAAGTTGTTTTAAGAATGGCTATTCAGCCTAAGCTAAGAATTTTTGCCGGGCCAAATGGTTCCGGCAAAACAACACTTTATAATTCCATAAGTTCGATATATTTTTCTACTAGATTTTTTGTTAATGCAGATCATCTAGAGTCTGATTTTAAGAAAAATAATTTCTTAAATCTATCTAGTTTTAATATTTCCTGCAATCAAACTGGATTTTCTGATTTTTATTTATCAAGCAGTTTATTCATCAAAGCAAATTTTGATGTAGAAAATTGGAACTTAATAATCAAAGAGAATGTAATCGTTAAGGATAATAGTGCTTTTAATGATTATAATTCTTATCATTTTGCAATTGTTGCCGATTTTATTCGTTACAAACTTATCCTAGAGAAACAATCTTTTGCTTTTGAAACGGTATTTTCACATCCTTCTAAATTGAACCTTATAGAGTTAGCCCATCAAAATAATTATAAAGTTTATTTGTACTTTATAGGGACGGAAACACCAACATTGAATCTTGAACGTGTAAAAGATAGGGTAATGAAAGGTTGACATTTTGTGAATGAGGCGAAAATAGAAAAACGGTATTTTCTTACAATGGATTTACTAATAGATATGTTGAAAGCCATTGATGTAGCCTATCTTTGGGATAATTCTGAAACGAAACATACTTACATCGGAAGTACCAAAAATGGAGGTTTGGATTTAAGATCCTTGGATATCCCAAATTGGATTGATACATATATTTTGAATAAGATAAAGTAATGATTGAAAGCTTATTACCCTATTACCCATATTTTAAAGCTGTACACATTGTATTTGTGATTAGCTGGATGGCAGGGTTATTTTATATTTTGAGTTTGTTTATTTACCATACTGAGGCAAATGAAAAAGCTGAACCCGAAAAAAGTATTTTGGGGCAGCAATTTGTAAAAATGGAAGCCACTTTGTGGAAAATTATAGCCACGCCAGCCATGATTATTTCTGTATTGGCAGGAGCCGGAATGTTAACCTTAAATCCAAGTCTTCTTGAAATGGACTGGATGTGGGTAAAACTCGCCTTCGTTATGGGCTTGTTGGTGTATCATTTTATTTGTCAAAATATCATTCAGAAACTCAAAAGTAATCAATCAACCTGGAGCAGCTTCCAATTGCGATTATGGCGCGAATTGGCTACCGTGTTTATGATTGCAATTGTTTTTGTGGTGATCCTAAAAAATGCCCTTAATTGGGTATATGGCCTAATAGGTATCATGGGGGTTGCCATGATAATCATGATTGCCGTTAAGCTCTACAAAAATTACAGAATGAAAAATAATCAATAATATTGAGGCTGTCTCAAAAAGGCAGTCTCTTTTTGTTTTAAAAAAAGTTGATAAATTCTTGTTTAATAATTTTGTTTAATCATTTGAATTTCAGATATTTAAGTATAAATATTTAGAAATTTATGTCGTCAAAAACCCCTGTTTTCAAGCCTTATTACCAAGATCAGATGATGGCTTTTCCACCTACATTTGACGAATTAATAACTGCAGGGCACCCAGTTAGGATAGTTAACGATGTGATAAACAAAATCAATATCCAAAGCCTGCTAAATGCCTATCAAATCAAAGGCAGCTCGAGTTATCACCCTCAAATGCTCTTAAAGATTCTAGTTTATGGGTATGTAAGTAACGTTTATAGCAGCAGGAAACTAGAAACTGCTTGTCGGGAGAATATTAACTTTATGTGGCTTAGTGGAATGAGTTATCCAGATCACAATACCATTAATCGTTTTCGCGGGGTTCGTTTAAAAGAACACTTGCGCAAAATATTCGAAGAAGTTGTTTTGTTATTAGCCGAAGAAGGCTTATTGAGTATAGAAGAAGTTTATACCGATGGCACCAAAATAGAGGCAAATGCCAATAAATATACTTTTGTATGGAAAAAGGCTATTCAAACCAATAAAGAAAAGATGAAGTTGGCTTTAGCCGATATTTGGACTTATGCCCAAAGTATAACTAAAGCTGAAGATGAACTTCCTGATCCACCTGATTTTACCGAAATAAATAAAGAGAAAGTACAAGCAACGGTAGATAAGCTTAATGAAGTATTAGCTGATAATCCCGATGCAAATAAAAAGATTAAAAACAAGCTGAAATACATCAGTAAAGAATATCCAAAAAAGATAGCTGAATATGAGGTAAAAGAGGCTATTTTAGGTAATCGCAATAGCTACAGCAAAACCGATGAGGATGCCACATTTATGCGTATGAAAGAGGATCATATGCGTAATGGCCAGTTAAAAGCGGGTTATAATGTACAGATATCAACCTCAAACCAGTTTATTGTAAACTACACCATTCACCCAAACCCAACCGATACCACCACTTTAAAAGCCCACATCGAACAACACGAGACCAGCTTTGGCAAAAGTTTAAAAAGCATTACCGCAGATGCAGGATATGGTAGTGAAGAAAATTACGAACTATTGGAGCAGAAAGGAATTGAAGCTTATGTTAAATACAATATGTTCGACAAAGAGCAAAATGAACGATATACCAGTAAGAAAAGCTTTCAAGCCGACAAGTTATTTTACAACCAGGAACAAGATTGTTATATCTGCCCAATGGGCCAACAGATGCATTACATTGGCGATGCAAAACGAAAAACCAGTACCGGTTTCGAACAAACAAGTAAAAGATATCAAGCAAGAAATTGCAGCAATTGCCCATTAAATGGTGTTTGTCATAAATCGCAAGGAAACCGAATAATAGAAATTAACACTAATCTACTCAGCCATAAACAAACAGCTTATCAATTGCTAAACAGCGAGAAAGGAATTGAGAAGCGAAAGCAACGATGTTATGATGTTGAGCCAGTTTTCGGAAATATTAAACAGAACCAAGGGTTCCGCCGCTTTATGCTCCGTGGAAAAGAAAAAGTGGCAATAGAATGGGGATTATTGGCAATCGCACAAAATATAAGGAAAAAAGCAGCTTAAAAAGACTGTTTTTTCATGCTTTTTGAAAAATTGAACAGCTAAAACTGATTTTAGACCATACCATGTCCAAATGATACCAAATTGGAAATAAAATAAAAAAGAGGCCGTCTCGGTATTTTGGGACAGCCTCTTTTGTTAAACACTTTTTGCTTTTTTTGCGAATTGAAAGTCAACTTCTGGAGAGCTACCTCAATTAATAAAAAACTATTTTAAATTTGAGGCATAAATTTACACCATGCTACAAAATACCTTGTTAAAAAGGCTTAGTCTTTTAAGTTTCTTTGTTTTAAGTTTTTTCTTTGCTTCGGCACAATTTCCTCAATCAGCGTTTGAAAATCGAATTCGTCCAGATAGCAGCTTAACCAACGAGGTACATTTTAATTTTTACAATCTAAACTACGTTCGTAATTACGAATACAACAATAACTTTCACGATGGTTATACGTTATACGGTACGCAATTGCAGCCTCAAATCGTATACTACGCTCATCCCAACTTAGCAATTACAATGGGCGCTTACCTGCGTAAAGATTTTGGAAGTAACGGCATTTACGATGCTAAGCCGCTTTTTAACGTGAAGTACCACAAGCGCAATTTAACCTTGATTTTTGGAACACTAGAAGGGAATATCCAACATAAATATATTGAACCACTGTACGATTTTGAACGAATTATAACCTCTCCAATCGAATATGGTACCCAATTGTTAGTTGAACGTAAGAAATTTAATTTAGATGCTTGGATTACCTGGCAAAAAATGATTTACCTGGGCGATGCTGCTAAAGAAGAAATTGTGGGAGGCTTGGTAACCGAGAGCACCCTCGCTGAAAACAACGGCTGGAAATTTAGCATTCCTGTGCAGTTTATGTTGTATCACCAAGGGGGACAAATAGATATTTTAAAAGATATCCCAATATCAACCGTTTTTAATGGCGCTGCAGGTTTGAAGTTGCAAAAAACAATTGATCAGCGTGTGAAACGCGTTTATACTGAAAATTATGTAGCCGCCTATCAGAATTTTTCACCCGAAAAGCGCCTTCCTTTTAACGGTGGTTTCGGTTTATGGCTTAATGCCGGAGTAGATAGTAAATGGGGCAGTTTGGTGGCTAGTTACTGGAAAGGAAATAATTTCATCTCTATCAAAGGAATGCCACTGTACGAGTCTGTTTCGTATAATTTATATAGTAATGGCTTTACGCAAAGCAAGCGCAATGTACTTTCGGTTCGTTATGCGTATCAAAAAGAATTGATTCCACATTTTTACTTAGATGTTCGATTTGAACCAAGCTTCGATTTAGATGTAAAAGCAAGTCAATTACAATTCAATCACTCTTTTTTCTTGACGTATAAACAAGATTTTAAGTTGTTTAAGATAAAAAAGGATAAATAATTTACTTTTTATTTTATTGATAATCAGGCTTTTTGATTTGAATTAATTTTTTTTGAAAAAGTCGTGCAACCATTATTTGTAAAGTTTCATCTTCTATACACAAACACACAATGAAATTGACGCAGATATACACTATAAACGATTTATTGACAGGTTGCCAAGAAGGCAATCGGAAGATGCAAGAGATGTTGTATAGACAAACAGCAGCTAAAATGTTGGCGGTTTGTATGCGTTATGCAAAAGATAGAATGGAAGCTGAAGATGTATTGCAAATGGGATATATCAAAGTTTTTCAGAAAGTTAAGGAGTATAGAGGCGATGGATCTTTTGAAGGATGGATTAGACGCATCATGGTAAATACAGCTATTGAAAGCTATCGTAAACAGGTACGTAGTTTAAATGTGGTAGAAATTGATCAAGCATTTGAACAACCTTCAACCGGTTTTGATTTTAGCCGATTGGGGATGCAAGATTTAATGCGTGTTATTCAGAAACTGGCAGATGGATATAGATTGGTGTTTAATATGTATGCCATCGAAGGATATTCACACAAAGAGATTGCAGAATCTTTAGGAATATCAGAAGGAGCCAGCAAATCGCAGTTATCAAGAGCACGCGCACTATTGAAAGAGGAAATTTTAAAAATGGAGGGATTTGGTTATGCCACACAATCCAGATAACGAGTTTGATAAACTGTTTAAAGACACTTTTGAGGATGCTGAAATACAGCCAACGGATGGTTTGTGGGGCAAAATTGAGCAAGAGATAGCGCCTGAACAAGCTTTTGATACTGTTTTTAAAATGGCGTTTGATGATGCTGAAGTGCATCCGAGTGCTAATTTTTGGCCAGCTATTGAAACTGAGTTGGCTCCAAAACAATCGCGAAAAGTGCCTTTTTTATGGATGGCAGCAGCATCAATTGGTGTATTGGTTGCAATAGGAGTTTTGCTTTATACGAATCGGGTAACAGAAAGACCACGTGTAGCTAATAATACCATTGCTCCTAAAAAATTACCTGCAAAAACCGATACGCTGAAGGCTATTGTTGCTGAACCAGTAAAACAAGAGTTGGTTGCCACACAAGCTCCACAACCGAAGGTGGAGCAAAAAAGAGTGGAGCGTGCCGTGCAAAATACGATTCCGGTGAATGCGGGCGACGATTTTAAACTGCAAACGGTAATCGCTCAAGTAGCTAAACCCGATGATGCAAATACGCAAATTGTTTTGGCGAGCAACCAGCCGCAACAGAAAGCGAATAATACTGCTAATGTTAAACCGGAAATTGATTTGATAAACACCACTCCGCAGATAAGCGATGAGCCCATTAATGAGAATGAGCAAAGCCGTACCGGGATTAGGAATTTAGGTGATTTGGTAAATTTAGTGGTTGGTAAGGTAGATAAAAGAAAAGAAAAGTTTATTCAATTTAATACCAATGAGGATGATGACACCTCGATATCTGCGATTAACATTGGTCCTTTTAAACTAGGAAAGTATAAAAATAAATAATTAACACTCGAACAGAAAACTCTTTAAACACAACACACAGTATATGAAAAATCTATTTTATTTAGCACTTATTGCAATGGGATTTGCAGGTGTTATGGCGCCAAGTATTGCCTCAGCTCAAAAGGATAGCACTAAAATGACTCAACAAGATAGTTTGAAAAAGGTTAAGATAGACGACGATAAAGGGCAGATAAGCAGTTCTTTGTTAACCTATAAAAAGGGACGATTTGTTGGGGGAATTACTATTACCCGAATTGATTGGGGCTTTGCCCGATTGATTGATAACGGAAGTTTTACCCTTTCGCCAACCAATGATTTCTTAGATTACAGGGGCTCGAAAACCAGTACATTCTCGTTTGATATCCTTCAGTTTGGATACCGTTTTAATCAAAATTTTAAAATCTATTTAGCAGGTGGTTTCGATTGGACATTAATTCGTTTAAGAAAAGATATTACCATGGATCGGAACTCTCCAACGCTTTCCTATACTACAGAAACAATCGATTTTGATAAAAATCGTTTCTCGAGCAGTTATGTACACTTGCCTTTAAATTTCGAATTCCGTACCAATAAAGATAGAAAAGGTAAACGCGTTTACTTTGTAGTAGGTCCTGAGGTTGCGTTTTTACTTGGTGGTAAGGTGAAACAAATTAGCGATGAGCGTGGAAAGCAAAAACAATATGATAACTACCATTTTCAACCGGCACGCGTAGGTGGTACATTTAGAGTTGGTTATTCGGGACTTGGCTTGTTTACCAAATACTATTTCAACGATATGTTTGATACTGCCGCACAAGCGGGATTAAAAAATATGAGCTTTGGTATAACCCTAGGCATCAATTAGCAAGCAACAACACACAAATAAAATTTCTCCTGTTTCGGAAACGAGACAGGATTTTTTGTTTTAACGTGCTTCTAAGAACATTCTAGGTGTTAAAATGATTAGATTGCTTTTTTTGTAGTCTTTAATATTTCGGGTGATGATGGCATCTATTCCGTTATGGTTTTCTGCTGAATAGTTTTGCAAAGCATCTTCAAAGTCGCTGACTTCTGAATCGATGGATTGTAAGATGGAGTTTTTGTCCATTGTAAGCACATCAAGAAAAGAGAGCAATTTTTTAAAATCGCTCATAATATTTTTATGCTCGAAGTGTTTTCTGAGTAAATAGTAGGAGTTTGCTAAAATTAAACCAGTTGTGAAACCTTTAACTTTTTTTCTTTCACAAATGGTTAAAATTCCAATTGAATCGATAAGAAAAGGTTCTCTTTGAAGAAAAAAATCGAGAAGGACGTCAGAATCAATTAGTACATTATCGAGTCTCATTGTCCCAGTATTTTTGATATTTTTCTTCCACTATTTTTTCCATTTCTTCTTTATAATCATAGTCTTTAGGTAAATCTACTTTTGGTCGATCCATAAGTAATGATTTCACAATTGGCGAAAGTTCTTCTTCCTCTTTTTCAGCTGAATTCTTTTTGGTAATCAGTTTTAAATAACTTTCAATAATGGCTGATAAACTTCTACCTTGTTCTGCTGCGTAGGCTTTTGCTTGCTTAATTACAGCATCGTCTATTGTTAAAGTTAGTTTTGTGTTAATACCTTAATGATACGAATTTCAAATGCACGTGCAAAATATCTTTAACTACACGTGTTTTTTGGTTTTTCGTTTTTAATTTTCAAAGCTTCTAATTTTAGTATCTTTATCCCGTGAGCAATACCTTAATCAGCGTTAAAAATTTAACGAAACAGTACAACGCAGAACAGCCCGGAGGCATAAAAAACATTAGTTTTGATATTAAAAGAGGCGATGTTGTAGCCATTATTGGTGAGAGCGGAAGCGGAAAGTCGACACTTTTAAAAACGATATTCGGCTTGTTAAAGCCCGATTTAGGCGAAGTCTATTTCGACGGTCTACGTGTAAAAGGACCCGATGAACAATTAATTCCGGGGCACAAGCAAATGAAAATGGTTACCCAAGATTTTTCATTGAATATTTACGCCAAAGTGTACGATAATATTGCATCGCAATTAAGTAATACCGATTTAAAAAACAAAAGCGAAAAGACTATTGAGATTATGGAGCATTTGCGGATTTCGCAGTTGCAAAATAAGAAGATTATTGAACTAAGCGGTGGAGAACAACAGCGTGTAGCCATTGCCCGTGCCATGGTGGCCGATACGCAAGTGCTCTTACTCGATGAACCTTTTAGTCAGGTAGATGCCTTGCTTAAAAATCAATTGCGTGCCGATATTAAAAATTTGGCTCAACAAACGGGAGTTACCGTAATTTTGGTTTCGCATGATCCTGCCGATGGTTTGTTCTTGGCCGACCAGCTTTTAATTGTTCGCAATGGCGAATTGCTCCAAACTGGAAAACCAAGCGATATTTATCAGCATCCTAAACACATTTATACCGCGCAAATTTTAAGCAATGCCGTGGTTTTGACTAAAGCAGAGGCAGAAAAAATTAACATCAAAACCGAAAAGGATTTCGTTGTTTTTTATCCCGAATGGGCCGAAATAACAAATGGCTGGAATAGTAGACGCTTTGAAGTGAGAGATGTATACTACAAAGGCTTTTACGACGAACTGCTGTTAGAACGAAACGGAGTGATGATTCGTGCTTTACAACTCAACAGAGGAGAGCATAAAAAAAACGACCACGTTCAACTGAACATTAGTCGTTTTTTAGCGTTTTAATTGTATTTATAATTCTTAAAAAGTTATAAGTATAGTTGTAATTTTTATGTTTTTTTGTGAAATTATAAGTATATTTATATTATGGATATGCCTGTAAGTGTTTTAAAAAGAGATAAATATATTTCTCAGATCTCTCCTTTTATCAATAAGAACGTAATTAAGGTTTTAACAGGACAACGTAGGGTGGAAAAGCTATTTGCTTTTTCAGCTTATAAATAAGATTGTTGAAGAGAACAAGCAGGCTAATATTATCTATATTAATAAAGAAGATTTACAGTTCGACTTTATTCAAAATGCAAAAGATTTGAATGAGTACGTTCTTTCTAAAATAAAAACAGATGCGCTGAATTATATCTTCATTGATGAAATACAGGATATTATTGATTTTGAAAAGGCATTGCGATCGCTTTTGCTTGATCAAAAAAATGACATCTACATCACCGGTAGTAACGCCAAAATGCTTTCTGGTGAATTGGCAACTTATTTAAGTGGACGCTACATTGAGTTTACGATTTATAGTTTGTCATATCCTGAGTTTTTGTTGTTTCATAAAATTGAGAACAATGATAAAAGCATGGAACATTATTTTAAGTATGGGGGCTTACCTTATCTTATTAATCTTGCTTTGAATGAACAAGCCTTTGAATACCTGAATAGTGTTTATACCACTATTTTATTTAGAGACGTGGTAGCAAGATACAGTTTAAGAAATAGTAATTTTCTAGAAAAATTGGTTCTTTTCTTAGCGGATAATATTGGTAGTTTATTTTCTGCAAAAAAAATTAGCGATTTCCTTAAATCTAAGCAAACAAATATAGCTCCTAATCAAATCCAAACCTATGCGAAGTATTTATCAAATGCATATATCATCCACGAGGTAGAACGGTATGATATTTTAGGGAAAAGAATTTTTGAAACAGGAAGTAAATTCTATTTTGAAAATACTGGAATAAGAAATGCCATTATCGGTTACAGACCACAAGATTTAGGTAAATTGCTTGAAAATGTGGTGTATAATCATCTTTTGTATTTAAGGTATACCGTAAAAGTGGGTACAATAACTAACCGGGAAATTGATTTTATTGCTAATCGTGATGGTGAATATATTTACGTTCAAGTAGCTTTAAAATTAGAGGAGGAAACTACAATTAAACGTGAATTTGAAAATCTGCTTCAAATTGACGACAATTATCCAAAATATGTGATTACAAATAGTGAATTTAATGGTAACACATATCAAGGAGTGCAACACATTTATATTCGCGATTTCTTACTCTGGGAAAAGTAAATGCAAAAAAACGACCACGTTCAACTGAACATTGGTCGTTTTTTAGAATTTTAAAATTGCTGTTTTTACCGAATTAAGTTATGTTTTCTGCGGCAACTAAAACAACTTTTATACGAGTTGTGCCTGTAGGTGGCGTGCCATAAAAATAAATACGTATATAACCTTCGAAGATGTCATAATCATAACTTATAGCTTGATTAGGAATTTGCGTATATCCAGAGGCATTTATTCCGTCGGTCGAAACATATACTAGAACGCCTTCATCCTGAACATTGATAAAGTCAATTTCATTGGCAACTAAATCAACATAATATGTATTTGTTTGTCCAGCTAACAACCTCCAACTATTTCCAGGTTTATCAAAAATGATTGTCCTGTTAGGAGTAGTTTGAATAATAGTTTCCTTTTTGCACGATGCCAAACCTAGTGTAGCAATGCAAAGCAATAAAAGTGTTAGTTTTTTCATGTGTGTTAAGATTTTGTTTGTGTGTGATGAATCTAATACAAAATAACTGCCAAAAATTTGCCACATTTGATTATTGCATTTAATTTATTGTAACGTGCTAATTACATTTGTATTATGAAGAGAGTACTATCGGTTTTGCCTTGGTTAATTTTGTTAATAGCGGCCTACTTATTTATTACGAAAAAGTTTACGATTAATACTACGGTTGAGAGCAAACATCAGCTGTTGGTAGAACGAATAGAGGCTATAGGTAAGTTGGAGTTGGTTCGTTACCAAATTAGCGATGTTTTAGAGCACAAACAAAAAACCGATTTCTTGCCTGAAGCTAGCGTACTTTTAATTGTCAAAGCAGAAGCCGTGGGGTGCATCGATTTAACAAAAATAATAACAGGCGATATTAAAATAATTGGCGATAGTGCTGTAGTAAATTTACCACAGCCCGAAATTTGCTATGTTAAAATCGATCATAAAAATTCACGTGTGTACGATACTAAAATGGCTTTTTTTAGAGAAGCTGCTTTGGTAGACGATGCCTATAAAGCAGCAGAACTTCAGGTGGGTAAAGAGGTTCGCAAATCGAGCATTTTAGCGCAAACCAAAAGCAATGCAGTGAATGTGTTAAAACCCATTATAGAAGGGCTTGGCTATAAAAAAGTAAGTTTTACTTTTCAATAGTAGTCTAAAGTCGGGAGAGCATATGCTTAATCTTTCAACTTCGGACTCCTGCCTCCTGACTTTCCAACTCCTGACTATTTTATAAAAAGTCTGCGCGATGTGGATTAAATACATCAATTAATAAACCTTCTTCAAGGCAAAGTACACCATGAAAAACATTTGAGGCTGCAAAAAATACATCGCCTTCATTTAAAACGCGATTACGATCGGCCATGCTTACTTCAAAGCTTCCTTTGGCTACGTAGCTCATTTGCAAGTGCGGGTGCTGGTGCACGGTACCAATGGCACCTTTTTCAAATTCAACTTTTACCAACATTAAATGCTCATCATACGCCATAATTTTACGGCGAATACCTTGACCTACTTCTTCCCAGCTTAAATCATTGTCGGCAACAAGTGCCTTTTCAGTTAAATCTTTATAGTTCATATGCTATATAAAACCCTAGAAACGGTCGAAATATTAACTGTTTCTAGGGTTGCTTAGTTTTTATCCAACAAAATTAAACTAAATATTCAAATAAAGTTTGATCTTGGTTTAGTTCAATAATATCAAATTTAAAATCTTTCATGCGTTGCAATAAGCTCGCATAATCGCTTTTATTCGTAAGTTCAATCCCCACCAATGCCGGACCATTTTCTTTATTGGTTTTTTTAATAAACTCGAAGCGTGTAATATCGTCATGTGGGCCTAAAACTTCGTTTACAAATAATTTTAAGGCTCCAGGTCTTTGCGGAAAACGAACAATGAAATAGTGTTTCAATCCTTCAAAAAGTAAGGATTTCTCTTTAATTTCTTGCATTCGTTCGATGTCGTTATTGCCGCCACTAATTACACACACTACATTTTTGCCAACAATTTGATCCTTTACTTGCTCTAAAGCCGCTACCGATAATGCTCCTGCAGGTTCAACAACAATAGCGTCTTCGTTGTACAGTTTTAAAATAGTGGTGCAAATTTGTCCTTCAGGAATTAGATACGTTGAACTAAGTAATTCTTTACAGTATTGGTAGGTAATCCAACCCATTCTTTTTACAGCGGCACCATCTACAAAGCGTTCTATTTTTTCAACAGTAATAGGTCCACCGTTTTTAAGTGCTTCGCTTAAGGATGGAGCACCCATTGGTTCTACACCAAAAATTTTAACATCGGGTTTAGCTGTTTGTAAATAAGCGCTTACGCCAGAAGCTAGTCCACCACCACCAACAGGTACAACAATAGCATCTAAGTCGGGTAAATCTTCTAGAATTTCCATTGCTACGGTTGCTTGTCCTTCAATGACTTTCATATCATCAAATGGAGGAATAAAAGTTGCAGACTTTTCTTCTGCATAAACTAATGCCTCTTTTAAGCAATCGTCAAAAGTATCGCCTACTAAAACAATTTCAATGTTATCGCCGCCAAACATGTTTACTTGTTTTATTTTTTGCTTTGGCGTTATTTCGGGCATAAAAATTACGCCTTTAATATTTAATTTTTTGCATGAATAGGCTACACCTTGTGCATGGTTACCTGCACTAGCGCACACAACTCCATTGGTTAATGCATCTAAAGGTAAAGAGCTAATTTTGTTGTATGCCCCGCGTAATTTATAGGAGCGTACAATCTGTAAATCTTCTCTTTTTAGGTAAATATTTGCCTTAAATCTCAAGGATAATCCAGCGTTAAATTCTAAGGGGGTTCGTTTTACGACATCCTTTAATCGAGCGTAGGCGGCATTAAAATCTAACGTTTCTTCTGCTATGCTATTCATAGTTTAGTTTTTTAAGGTTGTCTTTTAAATTTTTCTCTTCGATGGTATATCGCATGGAGGTTTAAAAGACATTTTTTAGAGGTTTGTTGTATCGCACAAGGGCGAATATCCTGTAGGGTTTAACCTCTTAAATTGTTGTTATCAAAGTATAAAAAGACATTTGCTAAGCGCGCAAAGAATAAATTACTTCATTCTTTGCGCTGCTCTTAAACGCTTATTCTTTGCTTTATGTTTTCAGTTTCTATGCTAAATGCAAGGCTACTAATTGATTTAAATCGGTGTCGTTTATCCCTTGTTTGCTGTCGGCTAAAATTAAAAATTGCTTATACACGACATCCAATTCATCTTTTTCTAATTGATGACCTAAACGCTCTAAATGATGTTTTAACGCATGGCGACCACTTCTCGCGGTTAATACAATCGTTGCATCTGGAAAACCTACATCCTCTGGTTTAATAATCTCGTAATTTTCTCGATTTTTTAAGAAACCATCCTGGTGAATTCCTGAGCTATGTGAGAATGCATTTCCACCTACAATTGCTTTATTTGGTTGTACAGGCATATTCATTTGATTGCGTACCATATGGCTCATTTCGTAAAAACGCGTAGTATCAATTTGCGTGTTTAACCCTAGCGATTTGTGTGTTTTTAAAATCATAACTACTTCTTCCATAGAAGTGTTTCCAGCACGCTCGCCAATACCGTTAATGGTACATTCTACCTGACGCGCACCGTTCTGTAAACCTGCAATTGAATTTGCGGTTGCCAAACCTAAATCATTGTGGCAATGCACTGAAATAATGGCGTTATCGATATTTTTTACATTTTCTTTCAAGAAAAGAATTTTCGAACCGTATTGGTCAGGTAAGCAATAGCCATTGGTATCTGGAATATTGACTACTGTAGCACCGGCAGCAATAACCGCTTCAACCATTTTAGCTAAAAATTCAATATCAGCACGGCCTGCATCTTCTGCATAAAATTCAACATCTTCTACATATTTTTTAGCGTATTTAACCGCTTCTACCGCACGCGCTAAAATATCCTCTCGAGTACTGTTAAATTTATGTTTAATATGGAAATCAGAAGCGCCAATACCTGTATGAATACGCGGTCTTTTAGCATAACGCAATGCATCGGCCGCTACGTCAATATCGTTTTTGTTGGCACGTGTTAAGGCACAAATAATAGGGTCGTTAACTGCTTTTGATAATTCGATAACGCTATTAAAATCACCTGGACTCGATACCGGAAAACCAGCTTCGATAACATCTACTCCTAAAAGCTCAAGCGATTTAGCGATTTCTACTTTTTGGTTTGTATCTAATTGACAACCTGGAACCTGCTCGCCATCGCGTAAGGTGGTGTCGAAAATAAAAACTTTGTTTTTGTCGTGAATCATAATCGTACGTTTAGGTGGTTAATAATTTTTTCGATAAGAATTTCAATACCAATTTTCCCATTTCGGCCGTGCCTAAAACTTTAAAGCGATTGGTATTTTGGTCGGCAATATCATTTGTTCTAAAACCTTCCTTTAATACCTCATCAATGGTATCAACAATCAATTTCGCTTCTTCTTTTAAGCCGAAACCAATTTCTAGCATCAAAGCTGCAGATAGGATAGAAGCAAAGGGATTCGCTAAATCTTTTCCTGCAATGTCGTGTGCAGAACCATGGATAGGTTCAAAGAAACCAGTACTTTCCCCTACCGATGCCGATGCCAACATGCCCATTGAACCTGCAATTTGCGAAGCCTCATCTGTTAAAATATCGCCGAATAAATTCGCGGTTAAAACAACGTCGAATTTCTTCGGATTCTTGATTAATTGCATAGCCGCATTATCAATAAACATATGTTCTGTTTCAACATCTGGATATTGTTTAGCAATTTCTTGAACGGTTTCGCGCCATAAGCGAGAACTCTCCAATACATTTGCTTTATCAACCGAACATAATCGTTTATTACGTTGTTGTGCTGCTTGAAAAGCTTTATGCGCAATGCGTTCTACTTCGTATTTGTGGTAAATCATTAAGTCAGAAGCAGTGGTTCTATCTTCTGAACGCGATTTTTCACCGAAATACACATCTCCAGTTAATTCGCGGAAGAATAAAATATCTGTGCCTTTTAAAATTTCAGGCTTGATGCTCGATGCATGTAGCAATTCATCAAACAATAAAATAGGACGTAAATTGGCAAATAAGCCAAGTTCTTTACGGATTTTTAGTAAACCTTGCTCGGGGCGAACTTTTAAACTAGGGTCGTTATCGTATAAAGCGTGACCAATGGCTCCAAAAAGAATGGCATCGCTTTTTCGTGCTTTTTCTAATGTTTCATCCGGTAGTGGATTTCCGGTTGCTTCGATACCGGCATGACCCATAAGTGCTTCATCAAAAGTGAATTCATGACCGAATGCTTCCGCAATTTGTTCTAAAACTGCTTTGCCCCAAGTAGTGACCTCTGGGCCAATACCATCGCCTGGGATTACTAAAATATTTTTTTTCATGTTGTTTAACTATGCGCTTTCAAATATGTTTTCGACGACTTTTACCTCGCCATTTTCTAATACTAATCTCTTTTCAATGCAGCTGGGTAGCTGTGCTTCGAAATGGCCTACATAAATCAGGGTCATTCCATTTTCGCTCAGTTCGTCTACCAGCTGATTAAAATAATGTGTTTGGTGTTCATCTAAACCTTGACATGGTTCATCTAGAATTAACAATTCTGGATTTTTGATGATGGTTCTCGCTAAAAGCGCCAAACGTTGTTTGCCTAAAGGAAGTACCTTTAGCAATTCGTTTTTATGTTCTGTAAGGTCAAAAAAGTCAATCAGGGCTTCCACTTGAGCTTTTTTTCTGCTCCAATGGTTTTAAACAAACCCGAGCTATCGAAAAAACCCGAAGCAATGCTTTGAAATACCGTAGCAGAAGGGTCGAAATACCAGTGCAGTTCTGGAGAAATTAAACCGATGTGTGATTTAATGTCCCAAATGCTTTCACCACTGCCCCTTTTATTTCCAAATAAATGAATGTCATTTGCATAAGCCTGTGGATGATCGCCATTTATTAAACTTAATAAAGTAGATTTACCCGAACCGTTATGTCCTTGCAAAAGCCATTTTTCGCCTGCTTTTACTTCCCAGTTCACGTTTTTTAAAACGCTTTTATCGCCATAGCGGATGGTAACATCTTTCATGGAAATAAAATTTTCTGTCACCGAAGCTGGTGCCTGGCTCAAGAAATAGGGGATGTGTTTTTTTTCCGTACGTGTAGGAAAGGGAAGTGTTCTTTTCGTTTCCGAAACATGTATTTTTCCTTCTCGTACCTCGGCATAGCGGTTAATGCTATCAGGTATGGAAACGCCATCGCCAATAAAAATATACTGTACACCTGCTGCTGCAATTTGATTGAGCAAGTGGTTTAAGTTTTTACGCGATGTGGCGTCTAATCCTGTATAAGGCTGGTCTAAAAGCAAAAGCTGTGGTTTTAACCAAAGCGCTTTTACCAATTGCATTTTTTTGTGTTCGCCGCTTGATAATTGAATCAATTGTGCCGGCAATAAATTGCTGAAATTAAGCGCAGCTAAAATTTCATCCAAATCGCCAAAAGAAAGGTTGTTTTCTTTTCCAAATGCAGTCAATTCCGATTGAACAGTATGGGTGCTGTGTGCTTGTTGGTGGTTGTAACGTTGTTGATAATAGAAGTTCGATTGGCCTTCTAAATCTTTAAATTGATACCAATTATCCACATATAAAGCTTTTGCAGGCAAAGTACTGTGCGGGTCGAAATGAATTGTAATTTCTCCCGAAAAAGGTACAAGTCCTACAATTGCTTTGGCTAAAGCCGTTTTTCCACTACCACTTAGACCTTGCAACAACCAATTTTCGTTCTTCTGGATGGTCCAATCCAATTCCGATAACACCACTTTGTGTTGGTATTTTAATGTTAAATTGGATATGTGGACGAAAGGTTGTGCCATTTTGGTTTTAGTTTTTATGCTTTAAATGCACGATTTTGTTCAAATTCTTCAATTAAATTCTTTTGATTTAGAATGAAATCAATATCATCGTACCCGTTCATAATGCAGGCTTTTTTATACGGATTAATGTCAAATGATTCTTTAGAACCAGTTGCGGTAATGGTAACGGTTTGATTTTCTAAATCCACGTCTAAAACCGCTTTTGCATCTTTTCCAACAGCTTCAAAAATTTCTGCTAAGAAACTATCGCTCGTTTGAATAGGCAACAAGCCATTGTTTAAGGCATTTCCTTTAAAAATATCGGCAAAGAAACTGCTAATTACCACATCGAAACCTGCATCTTGAATGGCCCAAGCAGCATGCTCGCGACTACTTCCACAACCAAAGTTTTTTCCTGCAACTAAAATTTGACCACTATACGTTGGGTTATTAAGCACAAACTCAGGCTTAGGCGTGTTGTCGCCATTGTAGCGCCAATCGCGAAACAAGTTTTCGCCAAAACCTTCACGGGTAGTCGCTTTTAAAAAACGCGCCGGAATAATTTGGTCGGTATCAATGTTCTCTATGTTTAAAGGCACCATTGCCGATGTTAATTTTGTGAACTTTTTCATTTTATCGTATCCAGTTGCAAGTGAAATACTTGCGTTATACTTTTTTTTATTCTATTAAATGCTTTTCCAAGCTTTTATTCTCAATCTTCTGTAATCCGCTACCCATTCGCCATTGATAAAGCAGCTCGGTTTTAAAAAGCTAACTGCTAAATTTTTGATGGCTTCTGTTTGCTCGTTATCTAAATTTTTAAAGGCGTGTGGTGCAAATTGACTAATCCAAACATACATGCCTTCATCGCCTTTTAAATGTGTTGGGCGGTCAAACAACCAAGCTTGTTCCACTTCAAAACCTAGCGATTCAAGCATCGATGTGTAGGTGCTAACCGATGGAAAAAACCAAAAGTTGGTTATCACTTTGTGCGCAAGATTTAACTGTTCAGCAGCAGCTCGGATAGCATCAACAATATGTTTCACATTTCCTTTACCGCCAAATTCGGCAACCAATCTTCCGCCAGGTTTTAAACTTAAAAATAAACCTTTAATCAAGGCCTCTTGGTTTTCAATCCAATGAAAGGTAGCATTGCTAAAAATGGCGTCAAACTCCTCTTTGTAAGAAAGTTTAGTTCCGTCCATTACCTCAAAGGATAGGTTGGGGTAGGTTGTTTTTGCCTCGGCAATCATATCAGCAGAGGCATCTGTTCCCAGAACATGAGCGCCACTTTCAGCAATTTGTGCTGCTAGTTGGCCTGTTCCACAGCCTACATCTAGAATATTTTCATCCGCCTTAGGGGCTAACCATTGTAACACATCCGCTCCGTAATCCGATACGAAGTGATGATGTTTGTCGTACAATTTTCCGTTCCAAGCTATCTCTGGCATAACAATTTTTTTTCGCTCCGTTCATGTGTAATCACGGAGCTTGCTTTCACGTATTTAATTCTTTTGCGCCTCCACAGCTACATAATGCTCTACAATTGGAAAAGGCTCATAAAAATGATGCAACAAGCTTTTCCAATTTTGGTATTCCGCTGATTTTCTAAAACCTTCGGTATGTGCTTCAAGCGTTTCCCAGTTTACCAGCAATATGTATTTTTCTGCTTGTTCAAGGCATTTCTTGAGCTCATGCGATACGTAACCTTCCATGGAAGAAATGATTTTTTGTGCTTCCTGAAAAGCGCTTTCAAAAGCATCGGATGAGCCTGTTTTTATCGTTAAGATGGCTACTTCTAAAATCATGTTTTATGTTCGTTTATTTCTGTTTTCAGTTTCGCTGCTTCATCTTAGTGGGTGTATTACGCCTCTTGAAGCATTTCTCTCACGTCCGTAATAACGCCGGTTACTGCTGCTGCTGCGGCCGTTAATGGGCTTACCAGCAAGGTGCGGGCATTTGGCCCTTGACGACCTTCGAAATTTCTATTAGAGGTTGATACACAATATTTTCCTGCAGGAATTTTATCCTCATTCATGCCCAAACATGCACTACAACCTGGTTCACGTAATTGGAAACCAGCTGCTTCAAACACTTTGTCTAAGCCTTCGGCAATGGCTTGCGCTTCAACTTGTTTAGAACCCGGAACAATCCATACTTCTACGTTGCCAGCCTTTTGTTTTCCTTTTACAAATTCGGCTACTGCACGTAAATCTTCAATACGTGAGTTTGTACAGCTTCCGATAAAAACATAATCAACAGGTTTACCAATTAAGCTTTCATCATCGGCAAAGCCCATGTAAGCCAAGGCTTTTTTATATGAAACTTGTTCACTAGCAGGCTGAGCGGCGGTAGTTGGAATGTGTTCAGCAATACCAATTCCCATACCAGGGTTTGTTCCGTAGGTAATCATCGGAGCAATATCTGCAGCATCATATGTTAATACCGCATCGTATGTAGCATCTTCATCGCTATAAAGCGTTTTCCAATACGCCAAAGCTTTGTCCCATTCTTCGCCTTTAGGCGCAAACTCTCTACCTTTAATATATTCAAAAGTGGTTTCATCTGGTGCAATTAAACCACCACGAGCACCCATTTCAATACTCATGTTGCAAACCGTCATACGTCCTTCCATACTTAAAGAACGAAATGCCGAACCTGCAAATTCCACAAAATAACCGGTACCACCAGCTGCAGAAATTTTAGAGATGATGTAAAGGATAATGTCTTTTGCCCCAACACCTTTTTGCAATTCTCCATTAACCTCAATTTTCATGGTTTTTGGTTTCGATTGTAACAAGCATTGTGTGGCAAAAACTTGCTCAACTTGCGAGGTTCCAATTCCAAAAGCAATGGCTCCAAAAGCACCATGTGTAGAAGTATGACTGTCGCCACACACCATGGTTTTACCTGGTAGAGTAATTCCTAACTCGGGGCCAATTACGTGTACAATACCTTGAAAAGGATGACCTAAGCCGTATAATTCGATACCGAATTCTGCACAGTTTTTGGTCAGCATGTCTACTTGATATCTCGAAAGTTCTTCCTTAATAGGTAAATGCTGATTCAAGGTTGGTACGTTGTGATCGGCAGTAGCAACCGTTTGGCTTGGACGCAATACCGATAATCCACGTTTACGTAAACCATCAAATGCTTGCGGCGAGGTTACTTCGTGAATTAAGTGCGTATCAATGTATAAAATATCAGGAAATCCCTCTTCACTTTTTACAACGTGTGCATCCCAAATTTTTTCTACTAACGTTTTTGACATTTTGTTTTTTTGTTTTGTTAGCCTTACAGGTCTTACAACCTGTAAGGTTTGATTTTGTATTTAAATATCCTAGTCGGATTATGCAGTTTTAATCGCTTTCATGGCTGTCATTGCTTTTCTTAATTCAGCACCAATTTGTTCTACTTGGTGCGTACGAATAGCGTGGTTTACATCAATTAGCGTTTTGTTATCAACAGCACCATCTTTACCATCGTTAAAGTTTTTACCCACTAAATCGGTATCTACTTTTTTCATGAAATCGGCTAATAAAGGTTTACATGCTTGGTCAAATAAATAGCAACCGTACTCAGCAGTATCCGAAATTACGCGGTTCATTTCAAATAATTTTTTACGCGCAATGGTGTTGGCAATAAGCGGTGTTTCGTGTAACGACTCGTAATATGCCGACTCCGGTTTAATACCCGCTTGTACCATTGTTTCAAAAGCCAATTCAACACCCGCACGTACAAAAGCAACCATTAAGGTATAGTTATCGAAATATTCTTGTTCGCCAATTTTCACATCCCCAGCAGGTGTTTTTTCAAAAGCAGTTTCGCCTGTTTCTGCTCTCCATGCTAATAAGTTTTTATCGCCATTAGCCCAATCTTCCATCATAATGCGGCTAAATTCGCCACTCATAATGTCGTCTTGGTGTTTTTGGAACAACGGACGCATAATGTCTTTTAACTCTTCTGAAACTTCGAACGCTTTAATTTTAGCCGGATTGCTTAAACGGTCCATCATGGCAGTAATACCACCTTGTTTTAAGGCTTCTGTAATTACTTCAACACCGTATTGAACCAATTTAGACGCATAACCAGCATCAATTCCTTTTTCAACCATTTTATCGAAAGAAAGGATAGAACCAGTTTGCAACAAACCACATAAAATAGTTTGCTCGCCCATTAAATCTGATTTTACTTCCGCTACGAATGATGATAATAAAACACCTGCTCTATGGCCACCAGTACCAGCACAGTATGCTTTCGCTTGCGCTAAACCTTTACCTTGAGGGTCGTTCTCAGGGTGAACAGCAATCAGAGTTGGAACCCCAAAACCACGTACATATTCTGCTCTAACTTCAGAACCCGGGCATTTTGGAGCCACCATAATTACGGTTAAATCTTTACGAATTTGTGTACCTTCTTCAACAATGTTAAAACCGTGCGAGTACGATAAAGTAGCGCCTTCTTTCATCAAAGGCATAACCGCTGCAACAACTGCAGTATGTTGTTTATCCGGAGTAAGGTTAATTACAACATCAGCCGAAGGAATTAACTCTTCGTATGTACCTACTTTAAAATTGTTGTCGGTAGCGTTTTTCCACGAATCTCTTTTGCCTTCAATTGCTTCTTTACGCAACGCGTAGCTTACATCTAAACCACTATCTCTTAAATTTAAACCTTGGTTTAAGCCCTGTGCACCACAGCCAACAATTACCAATTTTTTACCTTTAAGCGCATTTACACCGTCCAAAAATTCTGAACTGTCCATAAAATCGCATACGCCTAATTGGTTTAATTTTTCTCTAAGAGGTAATGTGTTAAAATAATTTGCCATTGTTTTTTGTTATTAATTTTTGGTTGATTCTGTTTTCTATTTCTTTTTTTTTGAAAAGCAATGTTCGGTGCTTTTCGGTTTATTTGTTCCCGCTTTTCCTTTTACTTCGCTGCGCTTTGTGTTCAGTCCAATCGGGTTTAAAAAGCAAAGCCAGTGTTTTATAGCAGCTTTTTCTGCGCAAGCGCATAACCAAAATGTAGGTTGTCATGCCCAATTGTGGTAGTTAAAATTTCTTCAATACTGTTTAGCTGCTCGCCATACGTAGCGGTAGCAAAAGGGTTCACATTGTTTAGCAGTCCCTTTTCGTAATCTGCTTGTATAGCTTTAATACTATCAATCGCTAAGGCTTTTAACTCGGCTAACTCTTGTTCGCTTACCACATACGTTGGTTTTGTGCCTCTTTGGTAGGCTTCGCTGTATTTTACTGAGGAACCATCTTTTAGAATGCCCGTTCTCACGTACGATAAAAGCTGCGTAGAGATAACAATGTGTCCAAAGTTCCAAATGATATTGTTATTAAAACCATCCGGAATTTTATTCAATTCTTCTAAGCTTAATTCATCTATCGCAGCTATAAAAGCTTTGCGTGTAGTTAATATAAAATCGAATACTTGGTTCATTTTTGCTTTTTTTAATCTCAAATTCTCTATTGAAAAAGAGCAGTTTTACATGGTGAAAATTTTACTGCCTTTTTCTAAAAATTCGTTTTCTATTAACTCTTCACCTGGTTCTTCAGCTTCAAATTCCTTTAATTTTTCGTGGAAACCAGCGCTGTCTTTAATGATTGAAACCCTTGCCGAGCGTACAAACTCAATTAAATTATAAGGTTCAAGTGCTTTCACTAGCGCATCGGTTTCCTCTTGGTGACCGGTTACAGCAAAAACAGTATAGTCTTTGCGAATAACCACGGCGCTTGCCCCATATTGACGTAATAAACGTTCAACCGTAACTTTTTCGGTAATTTCATCAGTTGATACTTTGTAAAGCGCCAGTTCTTGCCAAATTACCTCATCGTTTGTATTAAAATAAACTTTTAACACTTCAATTTGCTTTTCAATTTGACGTGCAAGCTTGCGCACAACCTCGTAACTTTCGTTAATTAAAATGTTGAAACGGTGAATTCCATCAATCTCAGAAGCAGAGGTGTTAAGGCTCTCAATGTTGATTTTTCTTTTCGAAAAGATAATGGCAATTCTATTTAATAAACCAATTCTATTTTCGGCATAAACCGTGATGGTAAACTCTTGTTTCCCTTCAAAGTTGATTTTTGGTTCTTTATATTCTAATGTATTTTCGGTGCTCATGATAAATTCTTTTAGCAGTGCTCGGTATTATTTCAATCTAATTTCACTTACGCTCATTCCTTGTGGAACCATCGGGAAAACGTTGTTTTCTCGGCCTACCATAACTTCCAATAAGTACGAACCTTCGTGGTTAATCATGGTTTCAAGTGCTTGTTTTAAGCTAGCACGTTCATCCACTTTAGCCGCTTCAATGTAGTACGATTTGGCTAATGCTACAAAATCCGGACTGGTGATGTTTACAAAAGAATAGCGTTTATCGTGGAAAAGTTGTTGCCACTGACGCACCATTCCTAAAAAGCGGTTGTTTAATATTAGAATTTTAACAGCGGCACCAAATTGCATAATGGTACCCAATTCTTGCGGGGTCATTTGGAAACCACCATCGCCAATAATGGCAATAACAGTTTTGTCAGGAGCACCATATTTAGCACCAATGGCAGCCGGTAAACCAAAGCCCATGGTCCCCAAACCGCCCGAGGTAATGTTGCTGCGGGTATTGTTAAATTTAGCGTAACGACAAGCAACCATTTGGTGTTGACCCACATCGGTTACAATTACGGCGTCGCCGCCACAAATTTCGTTGATGTTGCGTAATACCTCACCCATGGTCATTTCATCGCCCTCCGGATAAAGTTCTGGGGTAATTACCTGGTCTATTTCTTCTTGGTTGTACGATCTGAATTTGGCAATCCACTCGCTGTGATTGTTTGGGTTTACCAAGGCCGTTAATAATGGAAGGGTTTCTTTGCAATCGCCCCAAACGCCAACATCTGCTTTTACGTTTTTATCAATTTCAGCTGGGTCAATATCCAAGTGCACAATTTTAGCTTGTTTGGCATATTTGTCTAAACGACCTGTTACACGGTCATCGAAACGCATACCAATTGCAATAATTACGTCCGCTTCGTTTGTTAACACATTGGGGCCATAATTACCGTGCATGCCCAACATTCCAACATTTAAAGGATGTTCTGTTGGAATAGCGCCTTCGCCCATGATGGTCCATGCTGCAGGAATATTTGTTTTTTCAATGAAGGCTTTAAATTCGGCTTCAGCATTTCCTAAAATTACGCCCTGTCCAAACAAAACAAAGGGTTTTTTTGCCTCGTTAATTAAAGCAGCGGCTTGTTCAATATACTGTGGTCTAACTTTTGGTTTTGGGCGGTAACTGCGGATGTGGTTACACTTGATGTATGGAGCAAAATCCTCTACCTGTAACTGCGCATTTTTGGTAATGTCAATTAAAACCGGACCCGGTCTTCCACTTTTAGCAATGTAGAAAGCCTTGGCTAATACCTCTTGAATTTCCTTCGCATCGGTAACTTGGTAGTTCCATTTGGTAACGGGTGTGGTAATGTTAATTACGTCTGTTTCTTGGAAAGCATCGGTTCCTAGCAAATGCGCAAATACTTGTCCTGTGATACAAACAAGAGGTGTACTATCAATTTGGGCGTCCGCTAATCCTGTAACCAAGTTAGTTGCACCTGGTCCACTGGTAGCAAAGCATACACCTACTTTACCACTGGTTCTAGCAAAGCCTTGTGCCGCGTGAATTCCGCCTTGCTCATGGCGAACCAAGATATGCTCTAACTTATCAGAATAATCGTAAAGGGCGTCGTAAATGGGCATAATAGCACCACCTGGATAACCAAAAATAGTGGTTACTCCTTCTTCAATTAATCCATTTAATAAAGCCTGCGAGCCTGTTCCTTTAAAGGTTCCAGCTTCTTTACTCGGGCTTTCTGCTGTTACTGTTTCTTGTGCAGTTTCCATAATCTTTATTCTATGTTCGTTTTACCGAATTTGAATTATTGGTTTAAGTTTAGGTTTGCCTCTTTAATATGAGGAGGCATTTTTTTTTTCGGGTCGTATATAATTACATTAGTATTCGTCCGTAACACAGCCACTTGCTGCGTCTGATACGGTTTTAGCATATTTATATAAAACTCCTTTAGTAACTTTAAGTGGGGGTTGTACATATTTTTTTCTACGCTCTGCAATAACTTCTTCGCTCACTTGTAGGCTAATAATGTTATTGACTGCATCAATTAAAATTCTGTCTTCGTCTTCTACCAGGCCAATTAAGCCACCTTTATACGATTCAGGGGTGATGTGTCCTACTACGAAACCGTGTGTACCGCCGGAGAAACGACCATCGGTAATTAGGGCAACCGATTTACCTAAACCTGCTCCAATAATAGCCGATGTTGGTTTTAGCATTTCAGGCATACCAGGGGCGCCAACAGGTCCTGCATTTTTAATTACAATTACATCACCTGCTTTAACACGGCCGCTCGAAATACCCGCAATTAAATCGTGCTCACCGTCGAATACGCGTGCAGGTCCTTCAAATTTTTCACCTTCTTTACCGGAGATTTTCGCTACTGAACCTTTTTCGGCCAAGTTT